>JAPPNP010000026.1:0-10293 GCA_028873795.1 Chloroflexota bacterium | reverse complement strand
GCCCCACCCCTCAAGTCCCCCGCGGGGGGCCGGGTGGGGGGGGGGGGGGGTGTTTTCCCCCCCCCCGTGTTTTGGGTGGGGGGGGGGGGGGGGGGGGCCGGCCCCCCGCCGCCGTGACCATTCCGGGAGATCGCCCGTGAAGCACCAGCGCGTCCTCGTGGTGGACGACGACCCCGACATTCGCCGCCTGGTGAGCGCCTATCTGCGCCGCGAGGGCATGGACGTCCTGACGGCCGAGGACGGCGAGACCGCCCTGATGCACGAGGCCACGCAGCAGCCCGACATCGTGGTGCTGGACTTGATGCTTCCAGGAATCGGCGGGCTCGACGTGCTGCGCACGATCCGCGAACGCGGTCCGCGACCGGTCGTACTGCTGACGGCCCGGGATGAAGTCACGGACCGCGTCTTGGGCCTCGAGCTGGGCGCCGACGACTACGTGACCAAGCCGTTTCACCCGCGTGAGCTCGTGGCCCGGGTCCACACGATCCTGCGGCGAGCGCAGGCGGAGCCGGTCGCCGCGGCCACGCGCGTTGGCTCGCTGGAAATCGACGTCGACCGGCGGCAGGTCAGGCGCGAGGGGGAGCTGCTTTCGCTGACGCGCACCGAATTCGATCTGCTGGCGACGCTGGCGCGGGCCGACGGCCGGGTGCTGTCGCGCGCGGACCTGCTCGACGCAGTCGTGGGTCCGGACAGCATCACGCTGGAGCGCTCGATCGACAGCCACATCCGCAACCTGCGACGCAAGGTGGAGCCGGACCCCGGCGAGCCGCGCTATGTCGTGACGGTGACCGGGGTCGGCTACCGGCTAGGCGACGCCTAGGCATGCGACTTTCGCTGCGGCTGGTGCTGGCCTTCGTGGCGGTGGCGGCGGTGGCGGTGGGCACGGCCGCCCTGGTGGTGGGGCTGACGACAGCCAGCCGGTTCGAGCGGTTCGCGTCGGAGGTGCGACACCACGAAGCCGAACATACGGCCGACCGGCTCGCGGCGGCCTACGAGCGCACGGGCGATCTCCGGAAGGCGGCGCGAGAGGTGTTCCCTCGCGGCCAACCGCGCGGGTTGCCGCTGGCGGTGGTGGACGCCGACGGCAACCTGGTGTGGGGCCCCGGCGGCATTCGATCCCGCGTGGCCATCGCCGCGTGGCCGGCGACGCCGCTCGTGGCGGAGGGCCGAGAAGTCGGGCAGTTGCACATGCCACAGGCGCTGGGGCCGGCGGGGCCGTTGCCCATCGGGTCCGACGCTCGCGCCGTGTTGGAACGAGCCTTTATCAATGAAACGGTGCGGTCGCTGCTCATCGGCCTGGCCATTGCCGTGGGCGTGGCGCTGGTGGTCGGGGTCGTCATCGCCGCCGGCATCACCCGGCCGCTGCGGCGGCTGACCGCAGCAGCTCGCGGGGTGG
Source organism: Chloroflexota bacterium (assembly GCA_028873795.1). Lineage (GTDB taxonomy): Bacteria > Chloroflexota > UBA11872 > UBA11872 > UBA11872 > JAJECS01. Next base: position 8,897 of record JAPPNP010000026.1, on the reverse strand, counting down.
CGGCGGGCGACCTGCGCGCGCGCAGCGGGCTTTCGGGCCGCGATGAGCTGGCCACGGTCGGCGCGGCCTTCGACGACATGGCGGCCGGATTGCAGGCCCAGGAGGCCGCCCGCCGCAACCTGTTCGCCGATATCGCCCACGAGCTGCGCACGCCCGTGACCGTGATCGAAGGCAATCTGCAGGCCATGCTCGACGGCGTCTACGACCGCTCGGACGAGACGCTGCGCTCGACGCTGGACCGCGCCGAGGGGTTGCACCGGCTGGTGGAGGACATCCGCGATCTCTCGCTGGCCGACGTGGGCAAGCTAGACCTTTCCATCGAGCAGGTGCCCCTCGAGCGCGTGCTGGGCACCGCAAGCGAGGGCATTCGCAGCCAGGCGCAGGCCAAGGGCGTTTCACTCGATTCAGAGCCTTCCCCCGACACGGCGTTGGCCGACGAGGCGCGGTTGCGACAGGTTCTGGCCAATCTGCTGGACAACGCGGTGCGCCACACGCCGTCGGGCGGGTCGATTGCCATCCGCTCGGGCACGCAGGACGGCGCCTATTGGATCGAGGTGATTGACACCGGCGAGGGCATCGCCGCCGACGACCTGCCGCACATCTTCGACCGCTTCTACCGCGGCACCGACGCCTCGGGGCGCAAGACCCGCGGCAGCGGGCTGGGATTGGCGATCGCGCGGGCGCTTATCGAGGCCATGGACGGCCGCCTGACCGCCGCGAGCACGCCCGGCGAGGGCTCGACGTTTCGGATCGAGCTGCCGGCGGCGGACTAGGGTAAGGGTCCGGCACCGTCGGCCATCGATAGACTCTTGCAGAATCGGGTAGGGGCGGGTCTGAGACCCGCCCGACGCCACGCATTCGGCGCGCTTCCAGGTTCGACCGGACTGGATTCCGGCCTTCGCCGGAATGACGGAGGGAATCTGCCCGGTGGCCCAGGCTGCGTGCAACCTGGGAGGATGTGCGCCGCCAGCCGCTCGTCTCGTCGTCGGGCAGGTTTGAAACCTGCCCCTACCGGACCATCGACCGCCGCCTGCCATAGAATGAACTCCCCGTCCATCCGCCGCAGGCATCCGTGACTGTCGAGTTTTCTCCCGCCGACATCGATCCCAAATGGCGTGCGCGCTGGGCCGAGCAGGACCTCTACCGCACGCCCGAGCCCTCGGACCGGCCCACGTTCTACTGCCTGGACTTCTTCCCCTATCCGTCGGGGGACGGCATCAGCGTGGGTCACCTGCGGAACTACGTGCCCACGGACGTGCTGTCACGCGTGATGCGCATGCGCGGCTACGACGTGCTCCACCCCATGGGCTGGGACGCCTTCGGCCTGCCCACCGAGAACGCCGCCATCGAGACCGGCCGCCACCCGGCCGACCTCACGCGCGAGTGGAGCGCCAACTACAAGCGGCAGCTGGACCTGGCCGGCGCGTCCTTCGACTGGGCGCGGGAGATCAACTCCACCCATCCCGAGTACTACCGCTGGACCCAGTGGATGTTCCTCAAGCTCTACGAGCGCGGGCTGGCCTATCGCGCCACCGGCTTGCAGTGGTGGTGCCCGATCTGCGGCGCACTGGCGAACGAGGAGGTCAACGCCGACGGCACGGACTGGCGCGGTCACACCGACATCAGCCAGCGCGAGCTGACGCAGTGGTTCTTCAAGATCACCGACTACGCCGACGAGCTGATCGAAGACCTGGAAGGGCTGGATTGGCCCGAGGAAACCTGCAGCGCGCAGGTGAATTGGATCGGCCGCAGCGAGGGCGCCGACGTGGTGTTCACCACTGAGGCCGGCGACGAGATGCCCGTCTTCACCACGCGGCCGGACACGCTGTTCGGCGCCACCTTCATGGTGCTGGCGCCGGAGCATCCGCTGGTGGCCCAAGTCACCACGCCGGAGCGCGCCGACGAGGTGAACGCCTACGTGGCCGCCGCGGCCCGCAAGGCTGAGCTGGAGCGCGTGGCGCTGGACGACGACAAAACGGGCGTGTTCACCGGCGGCTACGCCATCAACCCGGTCAACGGCGAGCGCCTGCCCATCTGGATCGCCGACTACGTGCTGATGTCCTACGGCTCGGGCGCCATCATGGCCGTGCCGGCCCACGATCAGCGCGACTTCGACTTCGCCACGCGCTACGGCATCGAGATCCGCACCGTCATCGCCCCGCCCGACTGGGAAGGGGAGCCGCTGACCGAGGCCTTCCTGGGCGAAGGTCCGATGGTCAACTCCGGACGGTTCGACGGGACGCCCTCCGGCGAGGGCATCCGCGCGGTCACCGAATGGCTGCGCGACCAGGACAGGGGCGACTTTGCGGTCAACTACAAGCTGCGCGACTGGCTGATCTCGCGCCAGCGCTACTGGGGCACGCCGATCCCGATCGTGCACTGCGACCACTGCGGCGAGGTTCCCGTCCCGGAGGAAGAGCTGCCGGTGCTGCTGCCGCATCTCGACCAGATCGACCCGCAGCAACTCGGCGGGCGCGCGCCCCTCGATGCCGCCGAGGACTGGGTCAACACCGCGTGTCCCTCTTGTGGCGGCGCGGGCCGGCGAGAAACGGACACCCTGGGCGGCTTCGCCTGCTCGAGCTGGTATTTCCTGCGCTTCTGCAGCCCGGACCAGCAGGACCAGGCATTCGATCTCGACGCCATCCGGCGCTGGATGCCGGTGGACCTCTACGTCGGCGGGGCCGAGCACAGCGTGATGCACCTGCTCTACGCCCGCTTCTGGACCAAGGCCTTGCGAGACGCCGGAGTGGTGGACCTCACCGAGCCGTTCAAGGCCCTGCGCCACCAGGGCATCATGCTGGCCCAGGGCGGTTGGGTAGACGAGGCTGCCCTGCGGATCGACAGCCAGGGCGGCGCGCGCGTCGGCGCACCCGACGGCGCCGACGCCTACGAGCACCCCGAGTCGGTCCAGCGATTCCGCCGCTTTCCCCTGGAGGCCCGCTTCGAGCTGACCGGTGAGCGCGCGCAGCGCAACGGGCAGGCGCTGGTCGAATTCCGCGTGACCCGGATGTCCAAGTCCTGGCGCAACGTCGTGTCGCCCGACGACGTTGCCGCCGCCGCGGGCGGCGACGCGCTGCGCTGCTACATCCTGTTCATTGGACCGTTCGATCGCACGCTGCCCTGGAGCGAACAGGGGCGCGTGGGCGTCTCGCGCTGGCTGGGCCGCATCTGGAACGTGGTGCTCGATCAGCCCGTGGGCGATACCGAGCGCCAGCGCGCCGCCTACGCCGACATCGAGGTCGAGTTGCGGCGCCGCCTGCACCAGACGATCCGCCGCGTGAGCCAGGACATCGACGGGCTCAAGTTCAACACCATGATCGCGGCGCTGATGGAGTTCACGAACTTCCTGGTCGAGGTGGGCGACGACGACCTACGCGCGCGGCCCATCTGGAACGAGACGATCGAAACGTTCCTGGTGGTGCTGGCGCCCAGCGCGGTGTTCATGGCCGAGGAGCTGTGGGAGCGCACCGGTCACGGCGAAAGCATCCACCTGCAGCCCTGGCCCGAGTGGGACCCGGCGCTGGCGGCGGACGAGACCTTCACCCTGGTGGTGCAGGTCAACGGCAAGGTGCGCGACCGCATCGAGGCGCCGGTCACCATCGACGAGGACGGCGCCCGCGAACTGGCGCTGGCCAGCGAACGCGCCCAGGCCCACCTCAACGGCCGCCAGGTGCGCAGGGTCTTCTACCGCGAGGGGCGGCTGATCAATCTCGTCGTCGGGTAGGTCCTCAGCGGCCTGAGCCGGACGCTGGTAACGTAGGCATCCCTTCAAGTCGTCGCTCGCGGACGAGCGGGAAGGCCTGATCAATGACGACTAGGCTCTTGCTGATGGTGGCCCTGATCGCCCTGCTGTTCTCGTTTCAGCCGGTTGTGGCCCAGGACTGTTCGTTTCAACTGGGGTTCAAGGCGCTGCGGGACCTGATTCCAGACGTGGTCGGCGACTGCCTGGAGAACGAGCGGCACAACTCGGAGACGGGCACGACGCGGCAAACGACGACCAACGGCCAGCTGATCTGGCGCAAGGCCGACAACTGGACCGGGTTTACCGACGGTGAGCGGACCTGGGTCAAAGGCCCGGAGGGATTGCAGCAGCGGCTGAATAGCGAGCGCTTCGATTGGGAAGCCCAAGCCGCCGCATCCATGGCGACGCAGCGGCTGACGTTGGAACAGCTGCGGAACGCCGAGTATCAACTGCCGCTGCTCGGTGAGGACGACACCCCCATCCGACTCGAGGACGGCGACGGATCGATCGCCTATGGCGAGGGCGCGACCGAACGGGACTACGCGGGCATTGACGGCGACGCGGTCGCGTTTGGCGACCTGGACGGTGACGGGATTGCGGATGCAGCCGTCGTCCTCTTCACCTCCGGCGGCGGCAGCGGCACGTTCAAGTATCTGGTGGCCGTGCTCGATCGGGGCGGTGAGCCGGTGCAGGCGGCGCGGGCGTTCCTGGGCGACCGGGTGCCGGTGCGGAGCCTGACGATCGCCGGCGGCCGGATCGTCGCCGAGACGGTGACGCACCGCTCCGGCGACGGGCTGTGCTGCCCGACGCTGGAAGTCACCCGCGACTTCGCGCTGCGCGGGGGCGAGCTGGCGGAGCGCCAGGCGCTGGTGATCGAGTCGCCGCTGCCGGGCGAGACGGTGGCCAGCGGGGTCGAGGTTCGAGGTACGACAACCATGCACCCGTCCGGCGAGGGCCTCCGCTACCTGGTCTACGACGCTCGCGGCGGGGTGATCGGCATGGGCCGGCTTCCGGTTGAGGGCTTCGAGGACTCGCCTGGGACGTTTGCCGCGCCGGTGGAGTTCATTGCGGGCGAGGCTGGACCCGGGCGCATCGAGATCGTGGACGCAGGCGATGGTTCGGCGGCGGCTCGGACGACGGTGCTGGTGGTGCTCGAGGCCACGCCGTCGATGTACGGCGCTCCGCCAATGGAGGAGATGGACCGCCCCGCGCGCGAGCTGGTGCTGGAGGCGCCGCTGAGCGGGGCGACGGTGGGCGCCGAGATCGAGGTGCGCGGGCGGATCAGCGTGATGCCGTTCGAGAAGAACCTGACCTACCGCATCTACGACGCCGCCGGAACGATCGTCGGCGAGAGCTATATCACGGCGGAAGGCGACTACGACGGGCCGGGCACCTTTGCGCGGTCGATTGCCGTGACGGGAACGACCGCGCCCGGACGCTTGCGGATCGAGGTCCGGGACGTCAGCGAGGCGGACGGCTCGCTGTTTGTGAGCACGTGGGTGGAGGTGTGGTTCACGGGGGGTTGATGGTTTGGTAGGGGCGGTTCGCGAACCGCCCCGCCGCCACGCGTCCAGGCCGCTCCAGGTTCGACCGGACTGGATTCCGGCCCCGTATCAAGTACGGGGCAGGCTCTTCGCCGGAGTGACGGAAGGGTGACGCCCAGGTCTCATCAAGGGAGATGGAGCCGGACGCAGTGGTTCGACGAGTTCACCACGAACGGAGACTCTGGCGCGGTGGCCCAGGCTGCGTGCAGCCTGGGAAACATGATCCCGGCCGGTCCCACGCTGCACGCAGCGCGGGCCACCGGACGCGGCCACCGGGCAGGTTTGAAACCTGCCCCTACCGGCGATGTGGCGGCCTGGGGCTAGCCTCCGGCGACGGACGGGACGATGGAGACCTCGCCGACGCCGTCGAGGGCGGTGTCGAAGCCGTCCTTGAAGCGGATGTCGTCGCCGTCGACGTAGATGTTGACGAAGCGGCGCAGCTCGCCCTCGGCGTCGAGCAGGCGCTCGGCCATGCCCGGATAGTCGGCTTCCAGCTGCTGGACCAGCGCGCCGACGGTGTCGGCGTCGACGTCCACCCGGCTCTCGCCGCCGGTGAGACTGCGCAACGGCGTGGGGATGCGAACGGTTGGCATGCGGTGCGGCTCCTTCTGTGCGCCTGGCGGCCTAGGCCGTGACGTAGACCCCGCGGTCGGCGAGGACTTGCTCGAATGAGGTGACGGTGGGCTTGACGGCAAAGCTGTCGGCGGTCTGGCTGTCGATAGCCTCCTGCGTCTTGAGGCCGTTGCCCGTGATGAGGGCCACGGTGAGGTCGTCGGGACGGATGTCGCCGTTCTCGACCAGGTGCTTGAGCACGCCCACGGTCACGCCGCCGGCGGTCTCGGCAAAGACCCCTTCGGTTTCCGCCAGGAGCCGGATACCGTCCACGATCTCGGCGTCGGAGACTGCGTCGATGACGCCCTCGCACTCCTTGGCGAGCTTGAGCGCGTAGAAGCCATCCGCCGGATTGCCGATGGCCAGCGACTTGGCGATGGTCTGGGGCGTGCGCACGGCGCGATAGGTCATGCTGTCGCGCGCGAAGGCCTCGGCGACCGGGGCGCAGCCGTCGCCCTGGGCGCCGTGGATGCGGGTGTGCTGCTCGTCCAGCAGGCCGACGTCCACCAGCTCGCGCAGGCCCTTGCCGATCTTGGTGTAGAGCGAGCCCGAGGCGATGGGCGCCACGATGTGGTCGGGCGCTTGCCAGCCCAGCTGCTCCACGGTCTCGAAGGCCAGGGTCTTGGACCCCTCGGCGTAGTAGGGGCGCACGTTGATGTTGCAGAAGGCCCACTCGTAGAGGTCGGCGATCTCGCTGCAGAGGCGGTTGAGCTCGTCGTAGGTGCCGTCAACGGCCACGATGCGCGCGCCATAGACCGCCGCGCCGCGCACCTTGCCCAGCTCGATGTCGGCGGGCAGGAAGACGTAGGTGTCCATGCCGTGCCGGGCGCCGGCGGCGGCGACGGCGCCGGCAAGGTTGCCGGTGGAGGCGCAGGCAAAGGTCTCGAATCCCAGCTCGCGCGCCTTGGCCACGGCCACGGCGACGACGCGGTCCTTGAAGGAGAAGCTGGGATTGACGGTGTCGTTTTTGATATAGAGCCGCTTCAGTCCCAGCCGCTCGCCCAGGTTGTGGGCGCGCTGCAGGGGCGTGAGGCCCACCGGCCAGGTGGGGTCCCACCCGCTCTCGACGGGCAGCAGTTCGGCGTAGCGCCAGAGGGTCTGGGGACCGGCGGCGATGGACTCGCGCGAGACACGGTCGCGGATGGCCTGGTAGTCGAACTGCACCTCGAGCGGGCCGAAACAGAACTCACAGACGTGAACCGCTCTCGGTTCGTAGGCGCGGCCGCACTCGCGGCACTGGAGCGCGTTGATGGTGCTCACGGAGAATCGTCCTTCGGTTGGCAATGGGTCGGGGGACTAGCCCTCGGGGGATGGACTCAGTCGGTGGCCGAAGCGGCCAATCGGCCCGCGGCGCGCGCGGGCCCGGCCATCGCCATGACCCGCCGACGGACGATGCGCCTGTGGCTCACCGTGAACATCCCACTTGCACGAAACCCCTCGCTGCTCCGACCAGCGAGGGGTCACGATTCCCGTGACCTCTCATCTCGCGACTTTCGCCGCCGGAGTTGGCACCTTGCGCGTTGCCGCGCAGGTTGCCAGGCTTCGCAGGGCCTGTTCCCTCCACCACTCTGGATGAGAGCCAGCCATGTGCTCGTCCATGGCCGAGAAAGGATATCACCCCGAATTGGCCTCGCCAACGGCGCTGCGTGCCAGTGGGTCACTTCACGTTCGTCATTCCCGCGACGAGCCCGCCCCGTACTCGATACGGGGCGGGAATCCATCCCGCCGGTCATCCGACGAATCGAGGGCGCCCGCCGGGGCTGCGTCGCCATGCCGCGCACCGGAGTCAAACTGGCCCACTGCCGCGTGCTATTCTTGAGGACGCTCACGCACGTGAGCGCTTCCGTGCGCGTTGCGGTGACCCTTTTGACATTGCCCGCCTTGGCGGCGCATCTCTCGGGTCCGAGCCACAGACGCGCGGCACCTTAACAGGGGAAGAGTGAGCGTGAGGATTCGGGTCGTCCATGGCCTGAATCTCAGCGCGACAGTAGTCCGTGTTGATCAGGACGGCTCGATGGAGCCGCGGGGCGTTTCGGCGCCCGGCGGTCACACACACTGACCAACCGCTTGACCGCGTCGCGGTCGAGCATGAGGTTTTTTTGGCGAGTTTGATCCTGGCTCAGGATGAACGCTGGCGGCGTGCTTTACCAATGTGAGTCGAACGGTACGGGTGAAGCTTCGGCTTCGCCACGACCGTGGCGTCCGGGTGCGTAACACGTAGCTAACCTACCGGCGGGTGGGGAATAACCCCGGGAAACCGGGGACAATACCGCATGTGGTCGCGGGGTGATGCCCGTGGACGAAAGCTGTGTCGGGGGAACCCGATATGGCGCCTGCTGAGGGGGCTGCGGCCGATTAGCTAGTTGGTGGGGTAATGGCCCACCAAGGCGATGATCGGTAGCGGGTCTGAGAGGATGATCCGCCACACGGGGACTGAGATATGGTCCCGAGCCCTACGGGGTTTAGCATGGGGGAATCTTGCGCAATGGGCGAAAGCCTGACGCAGCAACGCCGCGTGGGGGATGAAGGCCTTCGGGTCGTAAACCCCTTTTCTGGGGGACGCAACTGACGGTACCCCAGGAATAAGCCTCGGCTAACTACGTGCCAGCAGCCGCGGTAATACGTAGGAGGCGAGCGTTATCCGGAATTACTGGGCGTAGAGCGCTCGTAGGCGGCTCGGCAGGTGCCCTGTGAAAGCCCCCGGCTTACCCGGGGAGGGTCGGAGCAAACCACCGAGCTCGAGGCAGGCAGAGGGCCGCGGAACGTCCGGGGGAGTGGTGGAATGCGTAGATCCCGGACGGAACACCAGAGGCGAAGGCGGCGGTCTGGGTCTGACCTGACGCTGAGGAGCGACAGCGTGGGGAGCGAACAGGATTAGATACCCTGGTAGTCCACGCCGTAAACGATGGACGCTAGGTGTGTGGAGGGCTCAACCCCTCTGTGCGCCGGAGCTAACGCGGTAAGCGTCCCGCCTGGGGACTACGGTCGCAAGACTAAAA
>JAPPNP010000081.1 GCA_028873795.1 Chloroflexota bacterium | reverse complement strand
CCCACTATTGTGTACACATTCCCCCCTACCTTGTTTTTTTTATGCCCCCCCCCCCCCCCCCCCCTGGGTGTGGGGGGGGGGGGGGGCCGCGGGGGGCGGGGGGCCCCCCCCCCCCGGGACCCTAGACCCCGTCGAAAGCGACCCCCTAGACCGCCACCGCCCGCACCTCGTCCGACCAATCCGCCCAGATGTCGTCGAGGGTTTCGTTCTCCACGCTCTCGTCCGGCATGGACTCTGGCGTCTTGGCGAAGGCGTACAGCGTGGCCTGGCGGATGATGTCGCTCGAGGTGTTGACGCCCGCCATGTGCAGCATGATCGAGTGCCACAGCACCACCGAGCCCGCCGGCCCGTGGGTGTCCACCGGCTCCGTGTCGGCCTTGATGTCGGCCACCACGGGATGGTTGTAGCCGTCATACGTCCCGCCTGAGCCGCTCTGCTTGAGCTCGCGGTAGGCCTCCCACACCCTGGCGTGGCTGCCGGGCCACAGGTGCAAACCGCCCGCTCCCAGCGGCAGGTCGTCGAAGTAGACCGCCGTCTGCACCTTCCAGCGGCTCTCCGAGCCCATGCCCTCGCCGGAGTGAGCTGAGGGATAGTTCGGTCCGCGGGGCGATCCGTTCGGCAGCGTGCAATACATGCCGCGCGTGCCCTGGCCCGTCACCCAGTGGGGGCCGGTTTTAGGCAGGCGCAGCGGTCCGGTCCTATTGGTCGGCGGACCGGTCCATTCCCTCGTCTTGTCGCCCAGGTGGGACTCCATGCCCTTTACTGCGCCCTCGGTCAGGTAGCACGGCCCCGTGGTGTGCCCGGTGGCGTCCAGGCCCGCGGGGTAGACCACCTCGCCCTCGCCCAACAGCTGCTCGGCGACGTCCCACACCACGCGGGCGCCGATGTCCAGCAGCAGGTCCTCGGCCCCGTTGCGGATGTAGAACCGGTGCCCCCCGCCGCCGAAGTAGGGGTCGCCGCCCGTCGCTTCGCGGGTATAGCTGGCGTTCTCCTCTTCGCTGATCGGGGTCCAGGTGGAGGGATCGTCGCGCCGCATGCTCGGCCGGTACTGCGCGATCGTGTCCCACATCTGGTCGCGTGCCTGCCGGCACAGCTCGGGATCGACCACGCCCGGCAGCACGAGATATCCCTCGCGCTTGAACTGGGCAATCTGGTCCGTGGTCAGCCGCGGCGCCTGCGCCACGGCGGGAGTTGCCGTCGTCATGGAATGCCTGCCTCGCTAGGCGAATTCAACCGATGATGACGGGAAGTCATTATGGCGGATTTGCAGCGGCGGCCCAAGTTCGAGACGCCAGATGTGCGATCCCGTCGACGGTCCCGGCATTGCTGGTCTTCAGGATCGGAAGCTCGCTCGCTGCGGTCACCCGGCATTGACGGCGGCGGCTCCGTATTCGTTCGTGGGATCGCGATAGATCGAGTGGTAGTGCGCGCGGTCGCCGCCGACGCGGCTCTGGGTGGCGAACTCGATGATGACCGTCGGTCCCTGGATGCGGTAGTAGATGGGTCGGTCGGCGTCGATGTCGCCGTGCCAGGCGAAATTGGTGTCGGCAAGTTCGGCGGCGATCTCGGCCAAACGCGCCTGGGCGCTGGCGGCGGGTACTAGGCCGACCCATTGCGCGACCGCGTCCAACAGAAGGGCTCGCTGGGTCTCGCTCCACCCCGCCACGGAGGAGCCTTCCAGCGGGGGCGTCACGCCGTCCTTGTCCGCGCCGGCCCAGAGCTCGTTGGGGCGCTGCACTCGTGCCTCCGCCTGCTGGTTCTCGTCCAGGGCATTCATCAGCGCCAGCCCGGCCTGCACCTCGGCGTCCATCGGCGTGACGGTGACGCCGTCGACCTCGTAGGACGCCGGTTGAACGGCTAGCAGCGTCGGCGAGAGATACGAGCGCCCGTCCACGACCGTAACGTTCACGGCCAGATGGTGACCGCCGAACTGCCAGCCCCAGGGATTGTCCACGGACGGTTCGCCGAAGAAGGCCAGCCAGTAGTTCTCCGCGCTCAGCTGGCGGCTGGACGATGCGGCCAGCGCGTCCTCGGCCCCCACGATGCCGACGACCTTGACGTAGCCGTTGGGGCTGAGAGCGGCCCGCAGGAACTCGTGCATAAGCTCCCTCTGCCGACCGTCCATGTCGCCGATGCGGACGCCGTTGTGCTCGAAGCGAGTCAGGCCCGGCGGCAGGTTGGACCAATTGGGACGCAGCGGCGAATCGAAGGCAAGCACAACCGCCGATCGCTGGTTCGAGTCGAGCGCGTCGAGAAAGGCGTTGGCGGCGTCCACGACGCCAAGCGCTTCGAAGACCGCGACGCCTGGGGTCGGGGCAGCCGTCGTGACCGCGAGCGAGGGCGCTGCCGTTGGCGAGACTGCCGCCGTCGCGGTGGGCACGGGTTGCGCCGGCGCCGGGGATGCCGGCACCGTGATGGTCGCGGCCGCTCGTGCCTGAGGCTCGGGCGCTTCGGCTGCGTCCTCGCCGCAAGCCAACAGCGCCAGGGCCGCTAGCGCGCCAACGACGAGCGCCCGAACCTTCATGTAGCTTCCAGAACGGCCATGCCGACCCAACGTTAGCGCCGTTTCGGCCCTTGGTCTCGGCCCTTGGGGTGGTTGGCCATGCGATTCTCGGCGGCCAGCTCCACGGTCCGTGCGATGCGCCGGGTCCGGGTCTCGGGTTTCCGCGCCGATTTGATCCACCACAGAATGCTCTTCTTCGCCGAGGCGGCGAAATGCTCGAAGCAGTCCCTCGCCGTCTCGTTGGCGGCCAGGGCCGAACCCAAGTCGGGCGGGATGACCAGGTCCTCGATCTCGTCGCCGACCGTCCACCATCCGTTCGCCTTCGCCGTCTCGACCATTCGCATGCCGGCCGGCGCCATCCGGCCCTGCTCCGTGAGTCGCGCCACCTTCGCCCGGTTGATGCGCGACCAGATGCTCTTCGGTCTCCGTGGCGTGAAGAGCCGCATCGCCCGTTCGTCGTCCAGCCGGTTGGGCCGCGAGTCAATCCAGCCAAAGCACAGCGCTTCGTCCACTGTGTTGGGATAGGGAATGAACGGCTTGCCCGTGGCCTTCTTCCAGGACACGAGCCACACGCCGTCCGCTGCGTCGTGATTTCGCTCCAGCCAGTCGCGCCACTCGGCCTGAGATTCGACGTGCAACAGCAGCCGACCATCGCTGGGGTGCGTCCCAATCTCGGCGCTCATGCCGCTCAAGTGTTCAGGCCCGGCGCCGCCGGCCTCAGCCGCTCTCGGCTGCCTGGCGCAGCGCTTCGATGTCGATCTTGCCCATGCTGAGCAGCGCCTCCATCAGCTTCGACGTATTGCCCTCCATCAGGACGGGCAATACCGACGGGATCACTTGCCACGACAGGCCAAACTTGTCCTCGAGCCAGCCGCACCGGCCCGGTTCGCCGTCTTCCGACAGCCGGTCCCAGTAGTAGTCGATCTCCTCCTGCGAGTCGCAGGAGATGACGAACGAAATGGCGGGCGTGAAGCTGAACATCGGCCCGCCGTCCACCGCGCCAAACTTCTGGCCGTCGAGCTCGAACTCGACAAGCGCCTCGCCCTTGGCGGGGCCTTCCGAAATCACCGAGACCCTCAGCATCCGGGAGTTCGGGAACACCGAGACGTAAAACTCGGCGGCCTCCTCCGATCGACCGTCGAACCAGAGAAACGGGCTGAGCTTGGGCGAGGTCGCCATCAGGAATTCTCCTCTGCTGATTGCGGGACGTCCGACGCCGCGGCTTGTCCCATGTGCCCGATCTCCCAGATGTGCCCGTCGATATCCTGGAACGCGCCGCCGTACATTCCCTGGAACTCCGACCGCTCTCTGAAGGCTGTCCCGCCTGCCGCCACAGCGTTGTCGAACATGGCGTTGACTTCGTCCCGCTCGGCCAGGAACACGGCGAGCAAAGCCTCGGTCGAATCCGAAGTGTCGGCGATCCGACGCCCCGGAATGAATCCGCTGAAAAAACTCTCCGCTAGCAGCATGGCGAAGATGTTCTCGCTGATGATCAGGCAGGCGCCCTGCTCGTTGGTAAACGCGGGATTGAACTCGAATCCCAACGCGGTGAAGAATGCGACGGACTTGTCCACGTCCTTCACGGCCAGGTTCACGAAGATGCTTCGGTTCGGCGCCAAGCGAGTCGCTCCCGTTCGGTTGCCAGCGAGCAATCCCCCGCTGGGGCCGGGCGACGGTCACGGCGGGCACATTATCCCCGCCAAGGTGCCGAGATCGGGCACCACGTGATCCGGGTCGGCGTCGATGCGGCGCGTGCCGCCGCCGCGATTTGCGCGGTTCACTCAGACGCTGGCGATCCCGAGCTGGTTGGCCGGCGCGATGTCGTGGTAGAGGCTCTCCGCGACGTGCAGCCAGGCGTATTCGTCCACGGCCATGCGCTCCGCGGCGGTGTGAAAGTGGCTCAGGCTCGGCTTGTAGCGGCGGACCTGCTGGGCGGTGACCACGACGTCGAAGTCGACGCCCAACGCCTCGGCCGTCCCGGCGAACAGGTCATCGTCCACGTTTGAGATCACCGCGAGCTTGAAGCGGGATTGCAGCGCCCGCAGCGCGCCCACCGAGTCCGGAAAGACGGGCCAATCCGGTAGCGAGTCAGCCAGGCAGGCCAGCTCGGACTCGGTGGGCTGGAAGCCCAGCTCCCGGCCGATCAGGACCATCACGCGACGCAAGACGCGGCGGTATTCCAGGTAGCCCGCCCGCTGCACCCGCGGCTCGACATCCGCGAAGAGCGCCAGGATTTCAGCTCTCGAACTGCGAATGCCGTGGGACGCCAGGATCGGGGCGACCGCCTCGGCAATGCCGGTCTCCCAATCGATCAGGGTGCCGTAGCAGTCGAAGCTGATCCATTGGAACCGGTCGAGGTCGAGCACGACTCACCCTTCGGCGAGGAAGGACGAACGCCCTAGCGGCCGCTGGCCGGCGGAGGTGACCGTGGAACGGTAGCACCGCCCCGTCACGGCCTCCGTGACGCAATCGGCGCCCCTGTGGCACCGGCCGCCTAAACTACACGGCGAGCGCCCGATAGCATTCAGGAATCCGTGTATGCGACTCACGTTTTGGAAGCGAACCGTCACGCTGGGGCTGCTGATCGTCATGGCTTCGGTTCTCGTGGCCTGTGGCGAGGACGCGGATGAGGGAACCCCCTACCGCATCGGTGTGATGGAATCCCTCACGGGCGCCGGCGAGACCTACGGCACCGTGGCCAACCAGGCCAAGGTCATGGCCGTGGACGAGATCAACGCCGCGGGCGGCATCGACGGGCGCCGGCTGGAGCTGGTCGTCGAAGACTCGAAGTGCAACGCCCAAGACGCGATCAACGCCTACAACAAGCTCACCGACGTCGACGGCGTCAAGATCATCCTCGGGACCTCGTGCAGCGGCGCCATGCTCGGCGTCGCCCCGCTGGCCGAGGCGGATGGCGTGGTGCTGTTTTCCGGTCTGGCCAGCAACCCCGACATCGCCGACGCCGGCGACTACATCTTCCGCACCCAGATCAGTGACATCGAGGTGGGCATCCGCACCGGCGACGCGCTCTGGGCCGACGGCATCCGCACGCTGGCCACCATCACCGAGGAGACCGACTACGCCGAGGGCGTGCGGCGCACCACGGTCGCGCGGTTCGAGGAGAACGGCGGCACCGTCGTCGCCGCGGAGCGATTTGGATCCGACGTCACCGACTTCCGGTCGCAGTTGACCAAGCTCTTCGAGGCCAATCCGGACGCGCTCCACCTCACGCCGCAGGCCGAGTTCGCGGCGGGCACCATCATCAAGCAAGCGCGGGAGCTGGGCTACGCCGGCCCAATCTACGGCGACACCATCACCGTGGGCACCACCTCGCTCGAAATCGCGGGCGACGCGGCCACCGGCGTCAAGGCCATCACCGCCGCGCCCGACCCCAACAACGCCAAGACGCAGTCGGTGCTCGCCGACTTCCGGCAGCGCTACGACTACATCACCCTGCCCTGGCACCTCGGCTCTGCCTACGACACCGTCTACATCGCGGCCGAGTGCCTCAGCCAAACCGGCGACGACCAGGACGCCGACGGATTCCGCGACTGCCTCTACGACATCACCTGGAGCGGCGCCCTCGGCGACAACTACAGCTTCGACGCCGACGGCGAGGTCGTGGGGCTATCCCGCGTCGTGGTGGAGGTGCTTCCGGTGGCCGAACGCACCAAGGACAACTACGGCTACAAGGTCCTTAGCGGCGGCTAGGCCGAGCTTTCCCGCGAGAGAAAGCCTCTAATTGAATCCAGTCCCCCCCGGAAGGAGACCGTTTCGTAACCCCTCCGTCATTCCGGCGGAGGCCGGAATCCAGTCCGGTCATCCCCGGAAGCGCGCTAGAGATTTGGCGTAGGGGCGGGTCTCAGACCCGCCCGCTCGAGGTTCCCCAGAAGGGGGAAGCCTGGGATGGAAGGCAACGTCTGGCGTTCCGAATAGAGCGTGTTTGACCACGCCCTCACGATGTCCGAGGGCGCCGCCATCACGAGAAGTCGTACAGAAGTCCCCTAGACCACCACCGCGCAGTCCACCGAGTTGATCGGTGGCAGGTAGTCGGCCAGCAGTTCCCAGCTGTCCCCGTCGTCGCGGCTGGCGAAGATTTGCCCGGTCGTCGTGCCGAGGTAGATGCCGCACGGGTCCAACGGGTCGGTCGCCATGCCTTCGCGCATGAGATGCAGATAGGCGTTGTGCTGGGGCAGGCCGTTCGTCAACGGCTCCCAATCGCGCCCGGCGCTGCGACTGCGGTAGACCCGCAACTTCGCATCAGTCACGTAGCGCACGAATCCGCCCACCTCGCCGTCCAGGGCCGTGTCCTCCGGCACCACGTAAATGGTGTCGGGGTCGGCGGCGTGGATGCCCAGCACAAAGCCGAAACGCGAGGGCAGCCCGTCGCTCACATCGAGCCATTGCCGCCCGCCGTCGTCGCTGCGAAAGACGCCGCAGTGGTTCTGCTGATACAGCCGCTCGGGCATGGCCGGATGTCCCAGCAGCTTGTGCGGACACTGCCCAAACTCGGGGAACGGATCCGGCGCGAAGTCCGCCCGCACGCCGGCGTTCATCGTTGACCACGTTTCGCCGCCGTCTTCGGTTCCGAACACGCCGACGGCCGAAATGGCCACCCACAGGCGGTCGTCGTTGGTCGGGTCCAGCACCATGCTGTGGAGGCACAGGCCGCCGAATCCCGGCTCCCACCGACCGTGCGATGGATGGGCGGTCAACGAATCGACCTCCGCCCACGCGTCGCCGCCGTCGATGCTCTTGAAGAGGGCCGCCGGGGAAACTCCCGCATAGACTACGCCCGGCTCGCTCGACCGACCCGGCGCCACGTGCCAGACCTTCTCGACCGGGTGCCTTCGGCCCTCCCCGAAGCTTGGGTTGCGCGTCGCCGCCTGCCAGGTCGCGCCGAGGTCCCGGCTGCACTGGATCTCCGGCCCCCAAATCGGGCTGTTGATGGCGACGAAGACCGTGCCCCCGTCCCTTGGGTCGTAGGCCAGGTGGAACACGTCCGAACCCGCATGATGCGGGCCGGAGACCAACCATTTCTTGCGCGACCTATCAGAGGCGAGGAGAAACGCGCCCTTCCGCGTCCCCACCAGCAGCAGAACGTCGCCCTGGTTCGCCGCCAGTCCCTGGGACACGCTGTTCGTCCTCTCCCGCCAACCGATGTCGCCATCCGGCGCGCCCGGCGAGAATACCGGACGCTCGCGCCAGGACTGTCCTTGGCCCGATCCCCTCTCCCTCTGGGAGAGGGTTAGGGAGAGGGCGATCCGAGCATTGGGCCTGGATGAAATGTCGCGGCTCGGTCGGTCGCTCAGTCTGCGACGAGGCGCACGTTGTGGAGGGAGGCCATCCGCCGATCCAAGGTGAGTGTGTCCATCCCCACCCGCTCGTAGTCGATGGCGATCAGGCGGTCGAACAGACCGGGACCGCCGGAGGCCGCGAGGGCGTCCAGCACGACGCGCCCGCTCAGTGGGGCCACCAAGCCGCTGGTGAGGGTGGTGCGAAGCTGCGCGCGGGCGTCCGCCTTCGAGACGCCATAGTGACGCTGAAGGGTGACGTAGGCCTCTCCAATCACCTGGTTCGACGCGAGAATCTCGACATCCGCCTCGCAGAGGGCGCTGAGCCTGTCGACGCAGAGGGCAAACAGGTCCGGAGGCTGCCCGGTGACCAAACGGACGAGAACCGAGGTGTCAATCCCGGTATTTGTCCGGATCATATCCTTCGTCCCGGAACTTGCGGATGTCGAACGGCGGAGTGCCGGGCTTGATCTTGTCCCTGAGCGTTCCCAGCTTGGAATAGTCGATTCGCCTTGGCTTCAGGATGTAGCCATCGGGACCCTCGCGCAGCTCGAGCCGGTCGCCGGGCCCCACGCCCAGTTCGTCCAGCACATGCTTGGGAAAGGTGACCTGGCGCTTGGACGTGATCTTCACGAGCATGAGCAGCCTCCTTACGCAGATCGTAAAGCAGGTAAGGCGGGGCCGTCCAGCGTACCGGTCGACGGCGCTGCGCAACTGGCGACTCGACGTATCGTGGCGGACTCGCGCCAGGCGAATCGGTAGGCTCTCCGTGCCGATTCCAGATTCCAGGCGGTGCGGACCGTGAGCAGGATTCGAATGGGCGTCATCGGCTGCGGCGGCATTGCCCAGATCCAGCACCTGCCGCACCTGGTCGAGCTGCGGGACGAGTGCGAAATCGCCGGTCTTTGCGATCTGTCGCGCGAGTTGCTGACGCATGTCGGCGACGCCTACGGTGTGCCGCCGGAGCGGCGGCACGTGGACTATCGCGAGCTGGTAGAGCGGGCGGACATCGACGCGGTCATCGTCTGCACCACCGGCTCGCATGCGCCGGCGGCCATTGCGGCGGCCGAGGCCGGCAAGCACATCCTGGTCGAGAAGCCGGTCTGCTACACGGTTGCCGAGGCGGAGGCGATGGCCGACGCCGCCGACCGCGCCGGCGTCGTCTACCAGGCGGCCTACATGAAGCGCTACGACCCGGCCTTTCGGTTCGCGCAGCGGCGCGTGGCGGCAATGGACGACGTGCGTTTCATCCAGGTCAACCACCTGCACCCCGACAACGCGCTGCACCTGGCGACGTTTGACTACCACGTGCCGTCGGATCTGCCCCCTGAGGTGATCGAGGCCGGGCGCGCCGAGTCGGACCGGCTCGTCGCCGAAGCGCTGGGCCGCGACCGGGTCGACGCCGCCACGCTCAGCGCCTTCGGGGCCATCAACGGCAGCATGATCCACGACATCGGCAACCTGCACGGCATGTTCGGCAGCCCGCGGCGCGTGGTGAGCACCGACATCTGGGCCGACGGCGTCGCGCTGACGACCGTGCTGGAATACGACGGCGGCGCGCGGGCCGTGTGCAGCTGGATCGACCTGCCGGAGCTGTTCAGCTTCGAGGAGACGCTCGCGGTCTACGGCTCGCGCGATCGCGTGATCGCGTCGTTCCCTACGGGCTGGAGCCGCGGCGTGCCGAGCGACGTCACCGTGCAGTGGATCGACGCCGAGGGCCACCCTGCCGCGACCACCCGGTCATGGCAGGCCAACCCGTTCAAGCTGGAATTGGAGCACTTCGCGACCTGCATCAGGCGGGGCGAGCAGCCGCTCACGCCGGGCCGCGAAGCCATCGAGCACGTGGCGCTGGTACGCGATATCGTGCTCGCGCACCTGGAGACCGTTTCGTGAGCCCTCCGTCATTCCCGCGAAGAGCCTGCCCCGTACCAGATGCAGGGCGGGAATCCACCGTCGTCTCGCTGCCCCTCCGTCATTCCGGCGAAGAGCCTGCCCCGTACTCGATACGGGGCCGGAATCCAGTCGGGTCCAACCTGGGGCGCACCCGGTTCTCTTGGACACTCTTCGCCTGACGGGATCTACCAAAGGACCCTCCCTGGAAGGAGCCGCTTAGCCATGCCGTTGCAGGTCTTCGACTATCGCCGCGACATCAAGAACGTCGTCATCACGCCCCAGATCCGCGCGCGCTTCCTGCGATTCGAAGTGGGCGACGTGGCCACGCGCCACAGCCACGACCTGGGCGCCGAGGTCTTCCTGATCATGCAGGGCCGCGCCGAGTTCGAGATCGAGGGCGAAACGGCGATCCTGGGTGCGGGCGAGCTGTGCTTCGCGGGTCGCGACGAGCTGCACCAGGTGCGCGTCGTCGGCGACGAGCCGGTCATCATGTACCTCTCCGTGACGCCGCACGTCGAGCCCACGCACACCATGTACGCCGAGGACGGGTCCCGCCTGCCGCCCAAGTACGGGCATTCGACAGGCGAAGAGCGCGCCGAGCACGACCCGTCCGAAGGGATCTCCACGGCGGACCTCGCCCTCGCGCATTTCCGGGCATCGCGGGAGCTGGCCCGGCTCGCCCGCGAGACCGCCGCCCGCCACGCCGGCCGCACCGCCGAGATTGAGCAGCTGACGGCAACCGGGGACGACGCCCAGGCCAAGGCCATCGTGGACGCCATGTGGCCCGACACCTACGCCACCCTCAGCGCCGTCGCCCGCGTCGAAGCCGCCTGGAACGAGCTTGCCGCGCGGGTGGAGCCTGGCTAAACCCGCCTAGACCGTTCGGACTTCTGACCTCCGCCGATTGCGGCATGCGCGCCCGAATCCGACGACCCTCTCCATCGTCGCACTCCTCGTGGCGCCGAGAATCAAGTCAGACCCGTGCGCTGGGCGATCCATTCGCGCGCAATTGCCCCCTGCGCATCCTGGAAGGCGCGCACCGTGGGTAGGCCGGGTGGTGGTGGTTGCACGGCCCGGTGGGTAAAGAATCCGGCCAGCGCCACTACTGCCGCCGTAATGGCGTCGTTGTCGGCATTGCGACATGCGGAGTGCCGGGAGATCACCGCCTCGGGAGGTGGACCACCCTGCATCGTCACGCTGGGCGCAAAGCCGACGGCGTCCAACCACGGGGGGCCGACAAAGGCATGGGG
This sequence comes from Chloroflexota bacterium, assembly GCA_028873795.1. GTDB lineage: Bacteria > Chloroflexota > UBA11872 > UBA11872 > UBA11872 > JAJECS01. The sequence goes on along the minus strand of JAPPNP010000081.1, from coordinate 3,630 downwards.
CCAGTCAACGAACCAAACGCGGTCGGGCGTGAGCAGAATGTTGTCTGCGCGGATGTCGTGGTTCAGCAGCGTGTCGCCCTCAAGCGCAGGCCCGACCGTCTCTTCGATCGCTGCCAGAGTTTGGATGTGACGGCGCGACCACCCATCTAGGTACTCCACGCGAGACGGGCGCTCATCGAGGAGTTGACGCCAGCCTCGAGAGAAGCTGTCGCGGGCCCTCCCGGCCACGGCGGCTGGCAGCGGCGACGGCGTCAGCAGGGTGCTGAGTTCCTCCATGGATGCGACCACGCGATCCAGCTCGTCGATCCGCCACGGCTGCATTGGGTGGTAACCATCCACGTCCTCGAAGGCCAGCACGACCCAACCGCCGTCTCCCTCATCGTGGGACCACAGCAGCTGCGGGACAGGCGCGGCGCGTGGCAAGGCAGTTACTACGTTGATCTCGCGCCGGTGCGCCTTAGGCGTAGCAGTGTTGGGCTCGGGACCGGCCGCCTTGACAAAGAGTCGGCGGCCGTCGTTCACCGTCAGCCGTGCTGCCACCCCAGGTGTAAAGCCTGTGGGCTGTGTAACTGCACCGACGACCGCGCCACCCAGCCACCGTTCAATCGCGCTGCGGATGCGCTCAGGCATGTCTGCCCACTCAAGTCTGACGCCTCGATCCGGCGGCGGCCGTTCCATGCCCTCCTCTTTCCAAGCTCAGCCCTAGCCGTCCGGTTACTACGGCTCGCGGACGGAGACCTCCTCGGAGCTCACCCGCACCAGCTGTTTGCCGGTGTTTTCACCGGTGAAGAGCCCCACGAACGCGGCGGGGGCGTTTTCAATCCCAGCCACGATGTTCTCGCGGTAGGTGAGCTGGCCGGTCGTGACCCACTCGGTTAGGGCGGCCATCGCCTCGGGGTCGCGGTCCTCGAAGTCGTTGACCAGGAATCCCTCCATGCGCGCGCGGCGGCTGTGGAGCGTTCGCGAGTGCGGCGGGACCAGTGCAAGCTCTTGGGAGTGGTACTGCGAGATCGCGCCGCAAAGGGCGATGCGGGCGTGGAGATTGATGCGCCGCAGCAGGGCCTCCAGCACCTCGCCGCCCACGTTCTCGAAGATCACGTCGATGCCGTCGGGGCAGGCGCTGTGGAGCGCGTCGTCCAGCGGCTGGGTGCGGTAGTTGATCGCCGCGTCGAAGCCGAGTTCGTTGACTAGGTACATGCACTTGGCGTCGCTGCCGCAGGTGCCCACCACGCGGCAGCCCTGCAGCTTGGCGATCTGGCCGGCGGCGCTGCCCACGGCCCCGGCGGCGCCCGTGACTACCACGGTGTCGCCCGCGCGCGGTCGCGCCACCTCGAGCATGCCGTAGTAGGCGGTGAGGCCGGGCATGCCCAGGATTCCGAGCGCGGTCGAAAGCGGGGCGGCGTTGCGATCAATGATTTCCAGGTTTTCCAGCGTCGTAACGGCGTATTTCTGCCACCCGAACTCACCGCGCACGATCTCGCCCTCGCGCAGGCGCGGGTCGCTGGAAAAGACCACCTCGCCCACGCCCTCGCCGATCATCACCTGGCCGAGGGCAATTGGCTGCCCGCGCAGCGGCTTCCTCCACAGGCGCCCGCGCATGTAAGGATCGACGGAAACGTAGATCGTGCGCACGAACACCTCGCCGGCCGTGGGGCGCGGAATCGGCGACTCGACGATCTCGAAATCGTCAACCCGCGGCACGCCGATAGGACGCCGGGCCAGGACTATCTGGGTGTTGGTCGGAGTAGAAGACATGGCTCGCGCTCAGTCGGCTCGGGCGGCTACGCGACGCTCGCCAGGCGCCGTTGCAGGTCCACGCCTGCCTCAATCTGGCCCATGAACTCGCGCGTGGACGTGAGCACGGTGCGCCAGTCGGGCTTGGCGGGGACGCAGTCGATCGAGAGGTAGCCCTGGTAGCCGATGGCGTCCAGCACGCGCACGATGTCGCTGAAGTCAAGATGGCCGGTTCCGGGCATTTGGCGATTGCTGTCGGCCAGGTGAATGTGCATGAGGTGCTTGCCCGCCGTTCGCAGCGCTTCGGTGACCGGGCCGTCCTCGATGTTGAGATGGAAAAAGTCGGCCACGATGCCCAGGTGGTCCGACCCGACCGCCTCGACCACCGCGACCGCCTCGACGACCGAGTTCATGAACCCGGCGTAGCCCTCGAAGCGGTTGACTGGCTCGATGGCCACCGGCACGCCCACGGACTCCGCGTGAGCCGCGATCTCGCGGGCCGACTGCTCGAACTGGCGCCGCAGCTCCGTTAGCGGCTTGGAAGTCACCGGGTACTCGGGCACGAACGACACGGCGCAGATTTCGTAGACCGGCGGCTCGTCGAGCGTGGCGCCCAGGTCCAGGCAGCGCTTGGCGTAGTCGACGGCGTAGCGGCGCTTCGACTCATCGCTCGACGCCAGGTCGCGCTCCTCGCCGGCGTGCCAGCCGCCCCAGGCGCCGAGGAGCGAGGGAATGCTCAGCCCGAGGTTCCGCGCCTTGTCGACCACGGCGGTGAACAGCGCGTCGTCGATGCGGTCGGGCTCGGCGTCCAGGTCCACGCCGTCGTAGCCCGCCTCGGCCACGGCGCCCAGCACCGTGTCCGGGTCCTCCCACACCTGTCCGCCGGGGCTGCTCGCCAGCGTCGCCAGCACCACCGAGTATTTCAGCGCCATCGCTCAGTGCCCCATCTTGGAGAGCGCCTCGTCCACCGAAGCATTGGGCCCGATTAGCGCGTCCATGGCCGCCCGCTCCGTGACGCGCACGTGCTCGATCTGGGCGGGCAGGTCCACCGCGGCTTCCAGCGGCACGTTGAGCAGGCCGTTCACGTCGCCGTGAATCAAGTCGCCCGGCTCGACCACCATGCCGTCGATCTCGATCGGGATGTCCATGGTGATGCGCCGCGGGTTGCCGTGGGAGACCGAGGTACCCGCCGCGAAACAGGAGAAGCGCATTTCGCGCATTTGGTCGATGTCGCGAATGGCGCCATCGGTGACGAAGGCGACCGCGCCCAGTGCGCGGTAAAGCGTGGCGGCGTAGTCGCCGAACATCGCCGCGCGCGCCTTGTGCGGCCCAACGTCCTGCACCACGACGACCGCGGGCTTGGGAGCGGCGGCCAATAGCTCGGCGAACTCGCGCATGCCGCGGCCCACGTCGATCGGGCCGGGTCCCGTGGTGTCGATCTGCGCCGTGACGGCGTAGCCCAGCGTGACGCCAAGCTCCGGGTACATGCAGCGCACTTGCGACCCGGCGAAGCCGACCCGGTGGTCGCGCACGCCTAGCTCTTCGATGGCGTTCGACACCGTGGGGCTGTCGGCGGCTTTCAGCGCGGCAAAGGTGGATTCGTCGAGCGGCCCGGATACCGACATGGCGGCTCCCTCGGTGGGCTGGCGCTGCGGGTCGATGCTATGCGCGGCGAAGTACCAGCGTCAACGCGGGCGGAGTTTCGGCCCGATTGGGTGCGGCGGCATGCGTCGCCCGAGTGCGCTTCCGGTCTTCACCCTCACCCCATCCCTCTCCCGTCCAGCGAGAGGGAGCCGGACCGTGCCACCGGCCGTGGACCGTCCAGTGATTTGCGCCCCCTACTGTCATTTGTATGTTGGCAGCGGCCTCACCACGTGGCCGGGTGGTGAGGCGGGC
>JAPPNP010000021.1:5243-15202 GCA_028873795.1 Chloroflexota bacterium | reverse complement strand
TACAGCGCGGAGGATGACGGACCGTCGGTCGCTACCTGGATTCCGGCCTCCGCCGGAATGACGGAGGGGGGCGCCCATCGCCAGCCGCGGATCCCCTCACCCTCTCCCTCTCCCTCTCCCCCAGGAGAGGGAACCGGATCGGCACTGCCGGCCCGCGGGTGATGGATCGACTCTCTGGGCCGATGCGCCGCTCACCCGGCAGCTCCTCCGGCTCCTTCTCCCCTGGGGAGAAGGCTGGGATGAGGGGACGCCGCCGCCGCCGCGCCTATGGTCAGCCTCTCCCCCATATCGACTACAGGGTGAGGATGACGGTCCGTCGGTCGCTACCTGGATTCCGGCCTCCGCCGGAATGACGGAGGGAGGCGCACTCGCCGCTCACCCGGCAGCTCGTCCGGCTCCTTCTCCCCTGGGGAGAAGGGTGGGATGAGGGGACGTCACCGCCGCGCATGTTGTCGGCCTCGCCCCCGTATCGAGTACGGCGCCGAGGATGACGGACCGTCGGTCGCTACCTGGATTCCGGCTTCCGCCGGAATGACGGAGGGGGCGCACTCGCCGCTAACCCCGCGGCTGGTCCGGCCCCTTCTCCCCAGGGGAGAAGGCTGGGATGAGGGGACGCCGCCGCCGCGCATGTTGTCGGCCTCTCCCCCAATCGAGTTCGGGGTGAGGATGACGGACCGTCGGTCGCTACCTGGATTCCGGCTTTCGCCGGAATGACGGAGGGGCGCGAAGGACGACGGACCGCGGCCTGATGGGCCGGCCCCGGCATTCGCCGACGTGCCTGGCGCAGACGGCGCAACCGGTGTTCCCGAGGGTCGGCAGCTTGTCGGGCGGTTGCATGGCAGCTTGAGACGTGGTGAAGCGCCGAGATGCATTTCGCACAATCCGAAACTTCAGGATGTGAATATTTTGCGTTGCCCAGCTTGACTATGTCCGACCCAAGGTGCACATCCCTCGGCGCTGAAGATTCGGCGCGTTACGCCGTCGGACCCAGTCGGTCGACCGGGCCCAGCTCTAGCGCGATTCCGGGCGGGTGCGGTTGTCGCCCCGTCAAATCTCGCCTGCCGTGGAGGCCGCCGAGGGCGACGGCGAGCCATTGTCCAGCAAGCCGTTTCGAACAGCCCAGACGACCATCTCCTGGGTGGTCTTGGCGCCCAGCTTGTCGCGAATGACGTAGATCGCGTTGCGGATGGTCAACGGGCGATTGCCTCTGGCCTCGCCGATCTCCGCGTACGTCATTCCCTGGGCAAACAGCTTGAGGATTTGCCGCTCGCGCTCCGTGAGCCGCTGCAGCTCGGGTGACCCGCCCTTCTCGGGAGCGGCGCGAATGCCGGCAAACACCCGCCGAATCACATCGCCTGAAATGCGAAACTCGCCATCAACTACGTCCCGGATCGTGGTGAGCAGTTGGTCCTTGCCGGAGAATTTCTGCAGATACCCCGTGGCGCCCGCGGCGATGGCGTCGACGACGGTTTCTTCGTCGGTCGACGCCGTCAAGACGAGCACCCGCGTGTCGGGCATGGCATCCATGATCTCGCGGCATGCGTCGATGCCGTTCTTGTTGGGCATCATGACATCCATGATGACCACGTCGGGATGCAGGCCTTGCGCCACATCCACGGCCTCAACGCCGTCGCGCGCCTGCCCCACAACCTCGAACCCGCAAGAGCGGTCCAGCAGCTCATGCAGACCGTCTCGCATGATCGAGTGATCGTCCACGATCATGACTCTTGTTTGTGGAATTGCAGCCACGTTTCCGACCTCCTCAAGTTGAAGCGTGCTCGATCTCACACGTCACGGTTGTGCCCCTTCCGGAGCCGCCGGAGTCCACGGCGAGCCTTCCGCCCAGTCCCTCGGCGCTAGCGCGCATGTTCTTGAAGCCCTGTCCCCGCTCCGCGTAGTCGTGGGGCAGTCCGATGCCATCGTCCGAAATGGACATCCGCAGGCCGTCTTCGTGGAAGTCGAGGGCGATCACCACCGCCGTGGCGCCCGAGTGCCGCAGCGCGTTGGTCAGGGCATTGTGCGCGATCGAGAAGAGCATGCTTCGCCTCGCCGCGGATACCGGCGGCTCCGTTCCGCTCTGTACGACCTCGGTGGGGATCGACGTGATGGACGTGAACGTCGCCGCGTGCGCGCGCAATACCTGGTTTAGCGCTTTCCCCCCGAATATCAGACCCGTGTCGATCGGATGCCGAAGCTCCCACATGGCCGATTTGGCAAGAGCCAACGTAGCTTCGAGTTTCGCGATCAGTTCGTGACTCGTCCCCCGCGCCATCTCAAGCGCCGACTCGACTCCCAAGCCAACCATGTACACCGATTGCGCGGTCGTGTCATGTATGGTCTGCGAAACCTCCATGCGTTCGCGTTGCAACTCCCGCTCTCGCTTCAACGCTTCCTGTCGACGCATCTTTTCCGCCCTGGATATCAAGCTCACCAACGCCACGACGGCATACATCACGATGATCCGCACGACCACTACTTTCTCATCGCGCATCGCCAAGTCCAGGCCCTCCCCAGCGGTGACGCTCACGATGGCGTACGCCATGGCCACCAGGGTTACCCAGGCAAAGCTGAGTCTCAGGGAGGTGAAGAACGCCGCGAACCACGCGAGGGCGGGATAGTAAAAGATAAAGAGCAAATGGCTATCAAAGCCTCCGTCAATGACAATGCTGGTCGTAATCAAGGTCACGTCAAGCACGCTGATCGCAAACATCCACTGCAAAGGCACCGAACGATTGGTCGTGACTCTGCCGTGAACGACAGCGTTTACCACCACGCTGATCATAATGAAAGATAAAAGGATGGCAGACGGCAAAACCTCGGACTCAGGCCTATAGATCATGAGAACGATACCCGCAAGACAAAGTGCCCAGCGTATCCAGATGAACATCTTTATTGGATATCGAAGCTCTTCGGGGTCAGCGGAATCGAGCTGCCAAAGACGCATGACCACGGCGTCACCGGTTGCGCCAACCAGCCGCGACACTCGACTCAATCGACCAAAGCCGTTCGCCGTCATCGTGAAATTGCCACCGTGAGTTGCAGCCTGCATTACTCGAATTCCGTTCGCCCAAGGCGTCGCAACGTCACCACGGGATCCGGGCGGTTTTGTCTGGCGCTAGTTGCCCCATCCGCGAGTACTGTACTCGATTGTATGGTCGAGGAAAACACCCTGGTGCAGCCTATCGATGTTTCAGATTAGTACTGTTCCAAAGAAATGGTACATAGGGATATATAAACAGTACTCCACGACTAGTGCAGTAGGACTCCTTACTTAATTGGCAAGACGCGAGCTGTGCCAGGACCGGCGGTAGGGCTTAGGTTCCGGGCGGGCTCCCCGGACGATGTCTCGACCGGTCCATGACGCCCGCCGCGGCTTAGATAGCGCCGGGCAGCCGACGGGAGGACGAAGTACCGAGATACCAGGCAGGGCGACGGCGAGTCGCGACGGGAATCTCGCAGGTGGCGGTCAGCCGGAAAGCGGGCATTGTGGCGCGTTTGCCGGACGGCGGTGACCACGGACGAACTTCCGGAGCCTTATGCTGGGCACACGGACTGGCACGCGAGTCGAGGCGGCGCGATGGACGAGATCCAGGACCTGTTTGTGTCCGGCGAGCATGGGTATCACACGTTTCGCATTCCGGCGCTGGCGGTCTCCACCGCCGGCACCGTGCTGGCGTTTGCCGAGGGGCGGCGCAACGATCGCTACGACACCGGCGACATCGACACCGTGCTGCGCCGGCGCGAGCGGGGCGCGGCGGACTTCGACGCCATGCGCGTGGTGGTTTCGGGCGGCGGCGACGTGGCCGGCAATCCGGCGCCCGTGGTCGATCGCGACACCGGGCGCATCACGCTGCTCTTCTGTCGCAATCCCCACGACGGCCCCGAGGACCTCGTGTGGCAGGACAAGGCCAAGCGCACGGTCTGGCAGACCCATAGCGACGACGACGGCAAGACCTGGGCTACACCCCGCGAGATCACGTCCTCGGTCAAGCGGCCGGACTGGACGTGGTACGCCACGGGACCGTGTCATGGCATCCAGTTGCGCAGCGGGCGTTTTGTGATCCCCTGCGATCATGGCGTCGGGCGGCAGTACGAGCGCTATGTCGACTGGTGCCGGTCCCACCTGATCCTGAGCGATGACGGCGGCGCCACCTGGCGCATAGGCGCCACGACCGGCGACGGCACCAACGAGTGCGCGATCGTGGAGCTGGACGACGGCAGCCTCTATCTCAACCGGCGCTGCGACCGGCGCGAGGAGCAGCCGCTCTTTCGCCGGCGCTACGCGCGCAGCGTGGACGGCGGCGAGACCTTCGCCGAGGACGACTGGCACGACGACCTGGTGGACCCCCACTGCCAGGCCTCAGTCGTACAGGCGGGCGGCCGCGGCGCGCCGCTGGTGTTCGCCAATGCCGCCAGCCAGGCGCGGGAGCGCTTGACCGTGCGGCGCAGCGACGACGGCGGACGCACCTGGTCCAGCGGCCTCGTGGTGCATCCCGGACCCTCCGCCTACTCGGACCTCTGCGATCTGGGCGAGGGCAAGGTCGGGCTGATCTACGAGAGCGGCGACGAAATGACCTACGAGCGCCTCCGCTGGACGCGGCTCAACGTCGACGAGTTGGGCGGCTAGCCGCCGGGGATGTAGAGCGTCCGGTCGGCCACGGGCAGGGACACCCGCGCGCCGCCGTCGAGGTGCGAGTGCGCGATGCCAAACTGCGCTTCCACCGACTGCATCGTGACGTCGATGTTCCCGGTCGTGCGCTCGCCGGTCTCCAGTTCCCGGATGATGCTGCGGATCGTGAGCACCGCCGGGCTCTCGGCGATCCCTCGGATCGTGCGCTCCCGCACGTCGGCGTACTCGCCCCTGATCAGGCGAACAGAAGAGTGATCTCCGTTATCCCACACCACGGCCCGTCCCTCATCGCCGTGCACCTCGATGTCCCACTGGCCCCGGCGGGGGATGAAATATCCTTCCACGCCGGTCGCGTACCCGACCCGGAAGAACCCCACCATCGGGTCGGCAATTTCCTCGCCCGCCACCGGGACATACCGATGTCCCGCTGGATCGTAGCTGGGCGGCGGACGCCGCGGCGCGGGGTCGAAGGGATCGCCGGGATCGATCAGGCGGCCTTCCACCCATACGGGCTGCGGGTCGCCCAGGAGCATCGAGGCCGTATCCAGCGTGTGCGGGTGGTGTTTGATGATGTCCGTGTAGCCGTAGACGACGGCGAATTGGGGAGCACCGACCTCACCGGCGGCGATGGCATCCCGCATGGACGTATACACCAGGTCGTGCCGCCGCATCGCCCCCCAGTTGAACGCCACGCCGTTGTCCGTGCAGGCGCGGTGGATCCGGTCGGCCTCGGCCAGTGAGGCGCACAGCCCTTTTTCGCTGTAGATGCCCCGCACGCCGTGCTCGGCGGCATAGATCAGCGGTTCGGCGCGGGCGAACGAGGGCGTCGTCACGCTGACGATGTCCAGTTGCTCGGTGTCGATCATCTCCCGGTAGTCGAGGTAGGTGTTCGACACGCCGAAGCGCTCGCTGAAGCGCCGCAGCCGTTCCGCCCCGCGGTTCGCCACGGCCACCACTTCCGTCTCTTCGATCGCCTCGTAGGCGCTGAAGTGCCCATAGGGTTTGCGGCGATCGCCCACCGGCAGTTCATCTTCGATCAGTCCGCCGCTACGTCCGGTCCCAATGATTCCCACGCGGTATTTCGCAGGCATGACGTTCACTCGCTCTTCAGGGCCGTCGCCCCGGCTGCTGTACCCATGATGCCCGCAACGGACAACGTTGCGTAACCCTTCGTCATTCCGGCGGAAGCCGGAATCCAGTCCGGTCAAACGTGGCGGCGCGCTGGGATCGTGGTCGAGGGATGAGGCTGCAACCCAAATGACGCCTCCGCCGGACGGACGCTGTACCCGGGGCGACTGCCTGCCTGGCCTTCCTATACTTGCCGACCATACGGGCCAGCGGCCGTTGCTAGGAGACGTCCATGGACTACCGGCGGCTCGGACGATCCGGGTTGGAAGTCTCGCTCGTGGGCGTCGGCTGCAATCAGTTCGGCGGACGCTGCGATCGCAAGCAGACGCGCGCCGTGGTCCACGCCTCGCTTGACGTGGGCATCACGCTGTTCGACACCAGCAACAGCTACGGCCAGAACGGTCGCTCGGAGAAGTTTCTGGGCGCCGCCCTCAAGGGCTGCCGCGACGACGCGGTCATCGCCACCAAGTTCGCCTCGCCCATGGGCGACGGTCCCATGCAGGTCGGCGGATCGCGTCGCCACGTCATGCAGGCCGTTGAGGACAGCCTGCGCCGGCTGCGCACCGACTACATCGACCTCTACCAGATGCACCGGCCCGACCCGAACACGCCCATCGAGGAGACGTTGTCGGCCCTCGATTTGCTCGTGCGCCAGGGCAAGGTGCGCTACATCGGGCATTCCAACTTCGCCGGCTGGCAGATCGCCGCCGCGGCGGCGGCCGCCGAGCGCGCCAACGTCACGCCGTTTCTCTCCGCGCAGAACCACTACAGCCTGCTTGACCGCGGCGTCGAGGCGGAGGTCATTCCCGCTTGCGAGGCGTTTGGCCTGTCGCTGCTGCCCTATTTCCCGCTCGCGAGCGGCCTGCTCAGCGGGAAGTACCGCGCCGGCGAAGCCGCGCCTGCAGGGACCCGGCTGGCCGATGGCTCCCAAGGCGATCGCTGGCGCACGCCGGCCAACGTCGCCAAGACCGAGCGACTGCGCGCGGTCGCCGACGCCAGTGGACGTACGCTGCTCGAGTTGGCCATGAGTTGGCTCGCCCGGCAACCGGTCATCGCCTCCGTGATCGCCGGCGCCTCGCGGCCCGAGCACGTGCGGCAGAACGTGAAGACCGTCGGCTGGGCGATGAGTCCGGACGAGCTGGCGGCCATCGAAGCGGCGGTGAGCGATCAACCCGAGGCCTGAGCGCGGATCGATCCCCATGCGGCGCCGTACCACGTGAGCCGCCCGTGACCGCCGACAGCCCCGCAAGCCCGACGCCGGACGAGATCTACGCGTTTCAAACCAGCGGCTACCTGGTCATCCCAGGGTTTCTCACTCCGGACCACGTCACCCTGCTCACCGAGCGGCTCCAGGCCGTGATCGAGCGGCGCCGGCGTGAAGCCGCGGACGGCGTGCGGGTCAACGGGGTCACCGACGTGGAAGGACCGAGCACGCGCATCTTCCACATTCTCGAAGACGACCCGGCCTTGCTGGATCTGATCGACTACGCGCCCCTCATGCCCTATGTCCACGCCTTCCTCATCCGCAGTCCGCATTTCCACGCGTCGGACGCCATCTGGGAGGTAGGGGCCTCGGACCGCCCGCCGCACTGGCACCCCGACGGCGGCTACTTGCGCGTGCTCGCGCGGCCCACACCGTTGATGCAGCTGAAGGTGGGCTACTACCTGTCGGACATGCGCGAACCGGGGCGGGGAAACCTGATGCTCGTGCCCGGATCGCACCGCAGCGCCGCCGAGCCGTCGCCCGAGCAGCGGGAGGGCTACGACACCATGCCCGGCGCCATCCAGGTCTGCGGGCCGCCGGGGACGGCGGTCATGTTCCACAACGCCGTGTGGCACACGCGCGGACCCTGCACCGAGCCCAACGCCAGCCGGATCATGCTCTACTACGCCTACGAGCACGGCTTCATGCTCGCCAACCCCGAGCACTGGAGCTACTCCAAGGCCTTCTACGCCGGCCTATCCCCGGAGCGCCGGGCGCTGTTCCACGGCTTCGTGTTCGATCCGCCGGAGCGCCGCTGGTCCTGACCCGGCCCGTTGGTCGGTCGCGACCGCTCGCGTCGGCTCGTCGCCGGCCGGCGGGCCGGACCCCAGATACTTCGGGTGATAAAATGTTTAGGGCAATGCCCGACCTGCAGGTCCCAGTCTGTGGCGTGCAGGCGGCCCGAGTAGGAGTGGGAGGAGTCCTATGAAACACGCGATGCGTACAGCGGTGTCACGGCGGCGATTGCTGCAGGGCGCGGCTGCCGGGCTGTTTGGCGCTGCCGGCGCGGCTGTGCTTGCCGCGTGCGGCGAGACGCAGGTCGTGACCAAGGAAGTGATCAAGGAAGTCCAGGTCGAGACCGTGGTCACCAAGGAAGTGATCAAAGAGGTCCCGGTCGAGCGGGTCGTGACGCAGGAAGTCATCAAGGAGGTTGTCAAGGAAGTCGTCGTCACGGCTGCGGCCGAACCCATGACGGAAGAGATGACGGGTCCGGTCAGCGGCGGCACGATCACGGTGGGGGCGGGCACACCGTCGACGCGCTTCTGGAACCCGTATGCACAGTGGGGCAGCGAGCATCACTTCATCAACGACTACGTCTGGCTGCAACTGTGGTACGGCGACCAATGGGGCGATGATCGCCTGCCGTCACTACCTGGCGGCTGGGGCCAGGGTGCGGCGCACAAGTGGGATGAGATCGAGCCATCCCGCGTCTACGACTTTCACATCCATCCCGATCTCGTGTGGCACGACGGGGCGCCGGTGGTCGCCGACGACGTGGTGTGGAGCTACCAGATGGCCATTGACCCGGCCTATGGGGCGAAGTTCGCCGACATCACCTACATCAACATCCAGGGCTCACAGGCCTGGGCCGAGAACCCCACCGACAACGTGGAGGACTCCGGCGGGGTGGTCGCGATTGACAACAAGACGGTGCGGGTTTCGCTCTCGAGTCCAAACCCGGGCTGGTGGGGACGACCGCTCAAGGACCGCTCCATCCACCTCCCGCCGTACCCGAAGCACCTTTACAAAGACATTGACCCCGCCACGGCTTTCGAGGGGCACCCGCTGGCTGCAGCGCCCGTCGGCAACGGGGCGTTGAAGGCCGTGCGCTACGTCGAGGGCCAGTTCTGGGAACTGGAAGCCAACAAAGACTTTGCGTATGGGGCGCCCTACATCGACCGTTACATCGTCCGCTACGGGGACCGCGACGCGAACGACGCTGCCATGGAGGCCGGCGAGTTGGACCACATCCGCGCCGGCAGTGTGGAGTCGTTCGTGCGCTTGGGTGAGCAGCCGCACCTGCAGGCCTTTCCCCAGCGCTCGCCCTTCGGCAGCGTCATCTGGCTGCAGCGGGGGTCCGAGATCTTCGCGGACACGAACATCTCACTGCTCGCGGAAGCCATGGTGTTGGCGCTCGACCGCGATACGGTCAACGCGACACTCGACCGTGGCACGCGCTTCAAGACCGACTACGTCTGGGCGCATGTGGGGCTGATCGCCGATCCGCCGCCCGGCACCTACCGGGAGTTGCCCTACGATCCGGAAGCGTCTCGGGAGCTCATCGCGGAGTCGGGCTTCGACACCGGCCAGACCATTCGCTGGATCAAATGGGGTGACCCGGGGCCGCGCGATCTGGCGTTCCAGGAGTACTGGGCGGATGTCGGCCTTGACGTGCAGTTCTTGCGCATCGACGTGGCGGCCGTTGTCGAGGAGCTCTACGAGAGCCGCAACTGGGACATCAGCCTGCACAACTTCGGCGGCTTCAACACCTTGGAAGACGGCTGGCAGCGCATGAAGTGCGGCTGGTACTACAGCGAGGCCGGCTTCAACGCCGCCGATGTCTGCGACCCGGTCATCGACGCGATGTACGAGAAGGCGCAGCAGATTTCCGACGTGGCGGAGCTGCAGGAAGCGTGGTTCGAGATCGCCAAGTACATTCACGCCCGCGGCACCATGGTGGCCGGGCCGGTCGACTACGGCACCGTGCGCAACATCTATCACCGCCGCGTGCAGGGGCCGCTCTGGCAGCAAACCTACGTGCAGCCGGTACGGTCACCCATCGAGCGGACCTGGATCGACCCGCGCTGGGATGGCAAGGACTTCAGCGGGTAGTCCTCGGATCGAGGGGGGGCCACGTGCCCCAGGCCGCGCCCGGTCGCCGCCGGGGGGGGGGGGCAAACCCCCGCGGCGTGGTGGATTTCGAGGAGCACGAGTGTG
>JAPPNP010000021.1:0-5233 GCA_028873795.1 Chloroflexota bacterium | reverse complement strand
CCCCCCTTTTTTTTTTTAAACCCCCCCCCCCCCCGCCCCCCCCGCGGGGCGCCCCCCCGCCCCGCGGGGGGCGGGCCCCGCCCCCCGGCCCCCCGCCGCCCCCCCCCCCACGCCCGTTGACCGAGGCGGCGGGGAGGAATCCCCGCCGCCTTGGTGACTTAACGGCTGACGTACGGGTGGCCCAGGCTGCGTGCAGCCTGGGAGCTTCAACCGCAGCCGGTCGGGTCCCCTCTCCCCACGGTGGGAGAGGGTTAGGGTGAGGGAGTCGGCCGATCCCACGCTGCCCGCAGCGAGGGCCACCGGACACCCGGTTGGTCGAGGAAGCGGCCTCGCTAGTTGCCCGACCCGCTGCCCCGCACGTCGAACGCGTCCCGCAGCCCGTCCCCAACGAAGTAGATCGCCAGCACGGCCAGGACGATCGAGAGCCCGGGGGACAGCCACAGGGCCGGCGCGGCGTCGATGAACGCGATCCCGCGGGCGTTGCTGATCATTGTTCCCCAGCTTGCCGCCGGCTCCGAAATTCCGAGGCCCAGGAAGCTCAGCCCGGCTTCAGCCAGAATCGCCCCGGCGACGCCCAGCGTGACCGCCACCGACACCGGACCGACGACGTTGGGCAGCACATGGCGCCGGATGATGTGCCGCAGGCTGCCGCCCAGCGCCTGTGACGCGATGACGTAGTCCAACTCGCGCTGGACCAGGATTTGACCACGAATCAGACGCGCCAGTCCCGGCCAGCCGAAGATCCCAATGATCACCATCACGTTGATGATGCTTGGTCCAAGGATGCCGGCCATGATGACGATGAGAATGAATGAGGGAAAGGTCATGACGAGATCCGTGAAGCGCATGAGAACGTTGTCGACGCGACCGCCGACCAACCCCGCCGTTGCCCCAATGGCAAACGCAATCGCCAGGTAAATCGACACTGCCACGACGCCCACGGAGAGCGAGACGCGGGATCCGAACACGACCCGACTGAAGGTGTCGCGACCGGAGCGGTCGGTCCCCAGCCAGTTCAACGAGTCTGGCGGGGCCAGCAGCTTGTGCAGGTGGTTCCGCGTCGGATCGTAAGGAGCCACGAAATCCGCGAAGATCGAGATCAGGACCATGTTCAGGAGAATGGCGAGCCCCAGCACGGCCAGCTTGTGCGACATGAATCGCCGCCGCGCCCGCGTCCAGGGTGAAAGCTCGGGCGGGAGGTCCAGGAGCTCGACCGCCTCCAGGCGTCGCTGTGCGGTCCCGACTGCCGCGCCGCCCTCCGGATCGGCTGGTGGGGGGCGATTGTTCCGTGGAGTCTCCGGTGACACGGGCCCTAGCCTTACGCGTGGCGCACGCGCGGATCGACCCAGGCGTAGGCCACGTCCGCGAGCAGGTTGGCGGCGAGGACGGCCGTGGCGCCCATCAGCAACACGGCCATCTGCACCGGATAGTCACGTTGCCGCAGCGCATCGTAGGCCAGCGCGCCCACGCCGGGCCACGAGAAGATGGTCTCGATGATGAGCGCGCCGCCGATGAGCGCCGGCAACGAAAGCCCCAGAATCGTGACCAGCGGCACCAGCGCGTTGCGAAACACGTGCTTCCAAAGGACCAGCGCTTCGCTCAGCCCCTTGGCCCGAGCGGTCAGCACGTACTCGGCCGAAAGCGTGTCGAGCATTGACGCCCGCGTGTAGCGCATGTACACCGCGATGTCCTGCAGCATCAGGGCCGAGATCGGCAGGATCGCGTGGCGGGCGAGATCCCACAGCTCGGGGTCTTCGCCGGCCGTCCACATGCCGAATACGGGCAGCCACCCGAGCCACACCGCAAATATCAGCATGCCCGAGAGAGCAAAGAAGAATTGCGGGATAGAGATCATAAAAAACGAGATGACGGAGAGGGAATAATCTATGACTGAATACTGCTTTAGGGCTGAGATAACACCAAACATAACGCCAATTGACGAGGCAAGAGCTAGCGCCACTCCCATGAGGCTCAGGGAAACTGGCAACTTGTCAAGAACCATCTCAACCACGGGTCGCTTCGTCTGATAGGAAAAGCCGAGATTCCCGGTCACCGCTTCTTTCAGCCAGATGACGTAACGCACCGGGCCCGGCCGGTCGAGACCAAGCTCGCGCCTCATCGCTTCTATGTCTCGTACCGAGAGGGATATTTGGTCCTCGGGGTCTAAGAGCGCGGTAAGCGGGTCCCCAGGAGCCATGTTGATGATAATGAACGTGATGATCGAAATCCCAAATAACAGTGGAATTGAGATCAAAATCCGCCGGGTGATGTATTGCGTCATCGCGGCAGTCCCACGGGCTGGCGCATGCCTGGCCTGCCACTGCGGCGCCGCAACGCCAGCAGGTTCATGCTACGTGGCGCATACTCGCCTTGCAACCCTCGGTAGGGCGTGCCGGCCAGATTCGGCACGCAAGCCGCGAATCCATGGGAACTACCGTTCGCGCCGTCGCGGTGACGCTGCTCGTTGCCGGGGCGGGTGCGCTGGTCACGCTGGTGGTGGCGATCGTCCTGAGTCGGAACGCCATGGTCGTCAACGGGTGCGCGATTCAGTCGGCATTTGCCGAATCGTGGCTCCGAGAGCCTACCCGCTGTCCCGGCGTTGACCTGCGCGGCGCCGATCTTGCCGGCGTGCACCTCCAGAAGGCGGACCTGACCGGTGCGAATCTCACCGGCGCGGACCTTCGGGGTGCGAACTTGCGACTGGCGATCCTCAACGATGCCGACCTCAGCGAGGCGCGGCTGGACGGGGCCGACCTGACCGGCATCGCGGCCCACGGCTCGCGCTTCGTGGGCGCGTCGCTGGCGGGCGCGCAAATGGTGTGGGCCGAGCTGCGCGACGCCACGCTCACCGACGTGCATATGGCAGGGGTCGAGGCGCGTTCGATTCAGTTGCAAGGCGTCACGGCCGCAAGAGCCGTCATCACCGATGCGAACCTGACGCGGGCGTCGTTCACCAACGCCAAGCTAGCCGGCGCCGATTTCACCGACTCCGTGCTGGCGAGGGCGCGAATGTTCGGCACCGACGCCAGCGGCGCCACCCTCACCGGCGTAGACCTGACCCACGCCACCATCCGCGACGCCGCCCTTTCCGAGGTTCGGCTCGACGGCGCCCGCCTCTACAACGCCGAAGTCAGCCGCACCGACCTGACGGGCGCGGACCTCAGCGAGGCCAACCTGCGCTTCGTCAACTTCACCGAATCCAACCTCTCCGGGCATGCCACGGTTGGCCGCAGCGCAGATCTCCGTGGGTCCGACCTGCTGGCGGCAACGCTCGACCGCGCCGACCTTTCCCATGCCACGCTGGCCGGCACGTATCTCTATGGCGCTGGGCTTCGCGGGACAAACCTCCGACATGCCGACTTCACGGGCGCCACCCTGCACTTCGCCGACCTGCCCAATGCCGACTTGAGCTTCGCCAAGCTGAGCCGCGCGGACCTGGGACGAGCGCTGCTTTCGGGCGCCAGCTTGCGGGGCGCCATCCTGACGAATGCCAATCTCCGGGCCGCCAACCTCAGCGGCGCCGATCTGACCGACGCCTCACTCGCCGGTGCGGACCTCTCCGGGGCCAATCTGGACAGCGCCACCCTCCCGCAAGGCTTCGTGTTGCCGGACGCTGCCGCAGCTCCGGGCACGGCGGCGCGTTGACGGCCGTCGCTCGCCTGCCTAGCATCGGGTGTGACCGTCACGCGTGAGCATCCGGCGCCTGGCGGTAGACAGGACGCATGGCCGGTGACAATTCGGGCAGAGAAGCTGACGTGACCACTTTCCTCTCCGGCATCGGGCGCATGCCCGGCAGTGCGCGGTTCCTCGTGGCCTCGGTGATTGTCGTCGGCGTCGCTCTTGCTCTCCTCCGGATCGTGTACGCCCCAGGTGAAGAGGCGCTGCTGGCCAGCATCGAGGCTGCCCGACAAGCGGAAGAGCGCGCCAGGGCCGGCACAAGTGTCACGGCGCCCCCGACCCCAACAGCGGCCGTGGCAATAACCGAGGCGGCGTCCTCCGTGGCGGCTGCCGAGACGACCCCGGGCCAGCCCACCGCGACCGCCGCCTCCGCGACGCCGGAACCGACAGTTGAGGTCACCGATCTCGCCGTCGGAGAAACGGCCACCTCGGACACGAATCTCCAGATCACGCTGGTCGACCTGTATGCCGTGCCGTCCATCCCGCAGTACTTCGGGCGCGACTTCATGCCCACGAACGGGGTGTACGTCATCGTGGTGGCGACGTTCCAGAACCCCACGTCGGCGCTCATCCAGTATTCGCCCGAGCGGGTCCATCTCATCGACGACCGCGGCGCCCGCTTCGGCTATGACGACGCGGGCACCAACGGACTTTCCACCACCCCCAAGCCCGCCAACGAAGGCCGACCGCTGATGTTTGCCTCGTCATTGCACGCCGGCGCCGCGGAGACGGTGTCCATCGTGTTCGATCTCGAATCCGCCGCCGACGAGCTTCGTGTCCAGATCGAGGACTTGATCTACAAGGCGCCGGTTCGCGAAGTCGAGCTGTGACCAGAGCCTGGCATCGCCGGCGCATGACGATCCGCGCCGCGTGAGGACGCACGACTGATGTCCAACGGCAACCCATCGGTCAACAACCCAGCCGGCGTGCATCCGCCCATCGGCGCCTACTCCCACGCGGCGCAAGCCTCGGGCGGCCGCACGCTCTACCTTGCGGGACAGGTTGGTCTCGACGCGGCGGGAAGCCTGACCGGCGACGGCGGCGCGCACGCGCAGACGCTGGAAACGTTCCGCAACATCGGGCGGTTGCTCGAAAGCGCCGGGGCATCGTGGGCGAATGTCGTGCAGTTCACCACGTACGTCGTTGGCCGGGACGCCGTTCAACCGTTCCTGGACGGTCGGCGCGAGGCCTTCACCGAGGCCTATCCCGACGGCGCCTACCCACCGAACACCCTGCTGATCATTCCGGGACTGGTGCGCGAGGACCTGCTGGTCGAGATAACCACGATCGCGGTGGTCGACTAGGCCGAGCAATTTCCGCCTAGTCGACCTGCAACCGAAGCTCCTTTGGATGGATTCCGCCAAGGTCTCGCGAGGCGGGAAGGGAGATGCCGCGGAGGTCGCGTTCGCGGACCGCAAGTCCTTGTAGGGGCAGCCCTTGTGGCTGCCCCGGTCACCGGCCGAGCGGGCGCCCACAAGGGGTGCCCCTACACCTCGCCAATGTCCAGACCGGACACATGGTGAACAGGTGTTCGGAGACATGGTGAACACCGCTA
>JAPPNP010000070.1:90606-96107 GCA_028873795.1 Chloroflexota bacterium | reverse complement strand
GAGCGCCACGTTGACATCGTGGAGGTCAGAGGTTCGAGTCCCCTCGCGCCCACCAGACTAAGTGAATCTAGAATCTTCGCGTTGATATTCACGCCGGACGTCTAGCCAGATTCTTGATCTCGACCTGTCGAGCGATGTCTTGCAATGAACCGAGGCTCGGCGCTTTTGTACTTACGGCTGCCTGCTTGTTTGAATGGTGAGGTGCCTCCTGTGATGGGCAGGAGGCTTAGCGCGCGTATTTCAGCATTGCCCAATCCAGCCTGTCCACCATGAGCTGAGTTTCGATTCGGGACAGCACCGAAGCGGATGCTCCGACTTCCTGCGGGGAAGACGTCCGCCGCAGCGGTTGAGGGAATTCATTCATCAGAGTCAAACGCACCCCGCCGGACCGAACGCTGCAATTGTCGGACTTGCGTAAGGGGTGGTACAACTGTCGATGAATGTCGTACAAAACTTATCGAAATCTCTCTAGTGGCTAATGCCGACCACATTAGATGGCTTCTCGAAGGCGTCCAGTCGTGGAACGCAAGACGTGAACAGCATGACTTCTGGCCGGACTTTGATGGGGCCAATCTCTCCGCAATATTGCAAGGTCCATCATATGAGCTTGGGGTGGTTCGTCTAGGCACATCACTAGAAGGAATAAACCTGGCGAACGCGTCTCTACAGGGCGCAATCCTGAGCGGCCTTGGTCTAGTCAATTCAAACTTAAAGGAAGCCAAACTTCAAAGTGCTAGCCTTTTCCACACCGACCTCAGCGGGGCAACGCTGTTTCACGCCAATTTGTCACGTGCTAACCTTCTTAGTGCCAAACTCAATGGTGTGGAAGCCCAGGCTACTTGGTTCTGCAATGCTAATCTGAGCGGGGCCTCCCTGGACGATGCAAACCTCAGGAACGCTAATTTCGCTGGTGCGAGTCTTGTCCGGGCGAGTATAAAGCATGCAGATCTGAGCATGGCGGTTCTGGCAGGTGCAGATTTGACTTGCACAGAACCTTGGGGGGCAGTCCTCTTTAGGCATCAAGAGACTGAGACGGCAGCCCCTTCTTCGTTAGCCGAATGTATCGAAGGGGTTGGTTCGATGCTATGTGCAGTGAAGACCATCACACAGCACTACAATCCACCATCGAAGGAGGCCAATTCGGAAAGTCCATTTCTCTATTTTCGTGGAGAAGCAATGGACTCATGGGATTTGCGGCCATCGTCATCAAGAGTTCCAAAGCCGGGGGAGCTAGATATCCGGGGTAGGGAAGGGGAGATGCTACTCGACCTAATGTCTCGCAGGCCAGGGGAGTTCAATCTAAGTTCTTCGGCGCTATCGCAATGGGTGCTCGCCCAACACCACGGTCTCAAGACTCGGTTGCTCGATCTAACACGCAATCCATTGGTTGCGTTATTCTCCGCGTGCGATGATTTGCACACACAATCGCATCTTCAAGGGGAGAATGGAATATTCCATGTCTTTGTTGTGCCCAGGACTATGATCAATCAATTTGACAGTGACTCAATCAGCGTGGTTGCGAATTTTGCAAAACTTACCTTGTTAGAGCAGGAAATGCTCCTAGCGAAAAGCGATAGTACCATTAGGCAAAGTGCCAACCAGTTTGGGCTTAAGACGTCAGATAGAACTCGCATCAACTATGACCATGCCTTAGAGCGCTTGTATCACTATGTTAGACGTGAGAAGCCTCATTTCAAAGAAAGAATCGATCCGAGAGATTTGTATCGGGTGTTTGTCGTGGAGCCGGAGCAGTCCATTGAGCGTGTCAGAGCGCAGTCTGGCGCATTTCTTGTTTCAGCCTTTCATCAACAATTTGAGCCGGCGCATATCAGGGAGTGGAATCGCAATACCCCCGTATACAATCACCATTTGTTCAGTATACCATCTGTATCCAAGCAGGATATTCTAGGTGAATTGCAGCTCCTAGGTGTTACCAGGGAGTCTCTTTTCTCAGGGCTTGATGAAGCGACGAAAGCTGTGATGCAGCAGCATGGGCGATGAAAGAGTTCCTTAGTCTGGGTTTACTTTCCAAGGAGGACCTAATTCAGATTCTTGGCTCGCAGGTCGTCAAGCGACATTTGGAATAGGAATTTGTCTAGCGTGAAAATAGGTTCCATCGTGACATGGCGAACGGTGATCTCCACGGCTCTGTGCGGCCGCGGTGGCGGGAGCGGCGGCTTTCCGGAAGTGGGGATGATGTCGCGGTACGCGACCTAGGCGACGCGGCATGCGCGCAGATAAATACATCGGCTTAGGCATCCCAATCGGCGCTGGCGCAGGCGTAGGTATCGGCGCGGTGCTCGGCAACGTCGGAGTCGGCGGGGCGATTGGAGCTGCGGTGGGCATCGCGCTCGCTGCCGGTTGGGCCCGACGCCGGCGCCAGGGCTAGTGCGAGCAACCGCTAGACCGAGGGCGTTCGATCTTCGGTTATCGTTGTCTTGGTCGGCTATCTCCGATGGGGTGCTCCCAGCCCTGAATGCCTCGACGATGGCGTCGGGGAGCCGACCTGCGAGGAAGCAATAAACCGGGATCGCGGCGATAGCGGCGCCTAAGGGACGAAAATGACGCAAGCAGCAAGGCCCCCCGGCTCTCCCGCGGAACCCATTGCCATCATCGGCATGGCGTGCCGGTTCCCCGGAGCGGGAGACCTGGACGCCTTTTGGCAGGTCTTGGTCGAGGGCGGAAACGCCGTGACCGAGGGCGTCCCCGGCTCCGGCGTCGGGCGGGTGGGCGAGATCATCCGCGATCCCGACGTTGCGAACCCTGCCTGCCGCTTCGGCGCCTTCGTCGACGATATCGACCAGTTCGACGCCTCGTTCTTCCGCATTTCGCCGGTCGAGGCGGAGCTGCTGGACCCGCAGCAGCGCATGATGCTGGAGACGAGCTGGCAGGCGCTCGAGGACGCGGGGATTAACCCGGACCGCCTGAAGGGCAGCCGCACCGGCGTCTATACCGGAATCAGCAACGACGAGTACCGCATGCTGGTCGTGGACTCCAGCAGGCCGACCGAGGCTGCCGGAAGTCTCTACGCCCTGAGCGGCACCAACCTCAACGGCACTAGTGGACGCGTCTCGTTCGTCCTGGGACTGATGGGACCGGCAAAGGCGGTCGACGCCGCCTGCGCCTCGGCCATGGTGGCGGTGCACGACGCCGTGTCGGACCTGCAGTTCGGCAAGGCCGATGTGGCCATCGCGGGCGGCGTGCAGGCCATCCTCAACGGTCGCATCTACGAGCTGCGCGCCGACGCGATGATGTTGTCGCCCGAGGGCCAGTGCAAGACGTTCGACGCGTCCGCGGACGGCTATGTGCGAGGTGAAGGGTGCGGCGTGGTCGTGCTCAAGCGCCTGCGCGACGCCGAGGCCGACGGCGATCGCATCTGGGCGGTCATCAAGGGATCGGCGGTCAACCACGGCGGCGCCAGCGTCGGGCTGACCGTCCCGCACACGCCCGCGCTGGAGCAGGTGATGGAAGCCGCGCTCGCCGAAGCGGGCGTCACGCCGTTGGACGTCGACTATCTCGAGGCTCACGGGACCGGAACGGCCGTGGGCGATCCAATTGAGCTCGATGCCGTGGCCGCCGTCTACGGCCGGGGAAGGGATGCGGACCGCCCGCTGCTGACGGGTTCGGTCAAGACCAACGTCGGCCATCTGGAATCGGCTGCCGGAATGGCCGGCCTGATCAAGGCGGCGCTGGTGGTGAAGCGCGGCGTGATTCCGAAACACCTGCACTTCGAGAATCCCACCCCGACCTTTGACTGGGATCGCCAGCCGCTCCGCGTGACGTCAACCATGACGGACTGGCCGAGCGACCGCCGGCGACCACGGCTGGCGGGCGTGAACTCCTTCGGGATTTCCGGGACCAATGCCCACCTTGTCGTTGGGGAATACCCCGGCGCCAACGGCGACGTCTGCGAGGCCGAGTCGCCCGCGGGCTCCGCGCAGGACGTCCCGGTTTCGTTGTCGGCGCTGGCGACCGGCCTGCCGACGTCGAACCAGCGCCTGAATCCGCGTCGACGCCGATTCCTACCGCTGTCGGGCAAGTCGGAAGGCGCGCTGGGGGAGTTGGCCCAGCGGTACCGGTCATGGCTCGACGAGCGGGCCGAAGACATGTCCTTCGACGGCGCGGCCCTGGCGGATATCGCGTGGACGGCCGGCGTCGGCCGAAGCCATTTCGATCACCGCGCGGGCGCGGTGTTCCACGACGCCAAATCGTTGCGCGCGCGACTGGATGCACTCGCCGACACGGCCGCGGGGGCGGAGCCGCGTTCGCCGACCACCGTGGCGTTCGTCTACACCGGCCAGGGCAGCCAATGGGTTGGCATGGGACAGACCCTCTACGAGACCGAGCCGGTGGCGCGCGCGGTGTTGGATCGCTGCGAGGCGGTGTTCCGCGAGGAACGAGGCGCCTCGCTGCTGGACGTGATGTTCGGTCGACACGGAGCAACCGGAGACCTGGGCGACACGGCGTGGGAGCAACCGGCGCTCTACGCGCTGGAATGCGCCCTGACCGCCCTCTGGGCAAGCGTCGGGGTGCGGCCCAGCGTGGTGTTGGGCCACAGCGTTGGCGAGATCGCGGCGGCGCAGGCGGCCGGCGTCTTCAGCCTCGAAGACGGCATGCGCTTTGCCGCGGCGCGGGGCTCCCTCCTGTCCGGCGTCAAACCCGGCGCCATGGCCGCCATCTTCGCGCCGGCGGCACGAGTGGCCGCGGAAGTCGAGGCGCTGAACGCGGCGTCTAACGGCGTTGAGCTGAGCATTGCCGCGGACAACGGCGCCCACATGGTGGTCAGCGGTCCGGCCGCGGGCATTGAATCCGTTCTGGAGCGCGCGGAGTCCGAGGGACTGCGGGCGCGACGACTCAACACTACGCGCGCCTTCCACAGCGCGCTCGTGGAACCGGCCTTGGATGATCTGGAAGCGTCCCTGGACGGTGTGGCCATCGGGGTCCCGACGCTCAGCGTCGTCAGCAACCTCACCGGCCGCGCGGTCGAGCCCGGCATGGCGCTCGACGCGGCCTATTGGCGGCGTCACGCGCGTCAGCCGGTGGCGTTCGCCAGCGGCGTCAGGGCCATGGCCGAACTCGGCGTGGACCTGGTGGTGGAGATTGGCCCGCACGCGGTGCTGGGACCCATGACCACGCTGGCCTGGCCGGAAGACGCGGCCGACGCGCCGGTGGCGCTTGCCAGCCTCAGGCGACCACCCAGGAACGGTGCGTCGTCGGATCCCGAGGCTGACTTCGTCGACGCCGTCGGGGATGCCTACGAGGCCGGGCTGAGCATCTCCTTCGAGGGGCTGTTCGCGGGCGAGTCGCGGCGTCGGGTTTCGCTGCCGAGCTATCCGTTCCAGCGCGAGCGCTACTGGCTCGAGGCGGCGAAGCAGCGGCGGGCCCGCCCCCGGGGCCCCGGGGGGGGGTGCCCCCCCCCGGGGGGGGGCGGGGGGAAAAAAAATGAGGCACCCGGATTTTACGGGGGGGCCCCCGGGGGGGGGGCGGAACAAATGATTTTT
>JAPPNP010000070.1:0-90596 GCA_028873795.1 Chloroflexota bacterium | reverse complement strand
GGTGGGTTTGCGGTGCATTTTTTACCGTCCACGCGCTCGCTCATCTGGGCCTCGGCGTCTAGGTGGGGGGGGGCGCGCGCGGTCCCCCCGTGCGGGGGCCGCCGGCACGAGTCTGCTCGCGGCGAAATCACGTTCGAGACCGAGGTATTCCCGTCGGATCCCGCGTGGCTGAGCGATCACAAGGTCTTTGGCCGCCTGGTGGCGCCGGGCGCCCTCTACGGGGCCATGGCGGCCACGGCGTGCCTGACCGAGGAAAGCGGCTCGATTGTCGTCGACGACATGCAGCTGCATAACCCGCTGGTCTTTTCCGAGAAGGATTCCGCCGACGGGGCGGATGCCGCGGGCCGGACGATGCAGGTGGTGCTCGATGCCGCCGAGGCGGCATCCCCACGCCAGGTGCAGATCTTCAGCAAGGGTTCCGAGCAGGAGTGGACGACCCACGTGGAATGCCGCGTGGCGCCGGACGCCCCCTTGCCGGACGCTGGTGAACGGGTCGATCTGGAAGCGCTCACGTCCAGCCTCGCTCCGGCCGATGTGCCGGCCTACTACCGCGCCAGGAGCGCGACCGGCGTCGATCTCGGCCCGTTCTTCCGCACCCTCGGAAGGGCTTGGTCCGGTCCCGGCGAGGCCCTGGCCGAGGTGCGCCTGCCCGAGGCGGTGGGCCGCAACCCGTTGGACGTGCACCCCCTCGTGCTCGATGGCTGCTTCCAGGTCGTGGGGGTGGCGCGCAACGTGACCGGCGCGCCGGACGAAGCCACCTATCTGCCCTTCGGCTGGGAGCGGTTCTGGCTCCGGGGGCGGATGCCGGATCGGGTGCTGTGCCACGTCCGCATGAGCGACGCCGCGCAGGAGGCCGAAGCGGCAGCGGGCGAGCCAGCGGAGGTCCTGAGCGGCGAGCTGCTGATCTACGACCCCAGCGGCGTTCTCATCGGCGGCTTGAGCGGATACACGGTGAAGCGGGCCACGCGGGAGGCGCTGCTCTCGGCGATCGAGGGCGTCGAGGACCTGCTGTACGAGATCGCGTGGCGCGAGCGTGTGCTTCCGCCCGGAATCGCGGCCGCCGATTTCTTCCCGAGCCCGGCTGAGGTTGCGGCCGGTTCACAGGTGTTCCCGGGCTATCTGACGGACGCCGGCGTCGATCCCGCTGGCAGAAACGCCCTGCTGGCCGATTTGGAGCGCTGGTCGCGGTCCCGCGCGCTCGCGACCCTGGAAGACCTGGGGTGGCAGCGCGTGGCCGGCGAGGTGGTTGACCCCGAGGATCTACGGGAACGGCTCGACGTTCTCCCGGAGCATCAGCGCGTCTTCCGCCGGATGTTCGAAATGCTCGCCAACTCGGGGGTGGTGCAGGAGACCGACGACGGCTTTCGGGTGGTCGTGGGGCCGGATGACCCGTTGCCGGATCACATGCCGCGCGACGTCGAGGAATTCGCCACGTGGATGGCGGAGACGTATCCCGACGGTCAGATCGAGATCGGGCTCTTCCTGCGGTCCGGCCGCGCCCTGGCCGACGTGCTGCGCGGCAACGAGGACCCGCTGACCCTGCTGTTCAGCAGCGGCGAGCCCACGGCGGCCGACCTGTACCTGAAGGCGCCGGTGGCGCGCGCCGCCAACCAGATGCTGTCCGAGGCCGTCCAGGCGTTGGTGGCCACGTTGCCCCAGGGCCGGCGCCTCCGGGTGATCGAGGTCGGAGCGGGCACCGGATCGGCCACGGCGTCCGTGCTGCCGGAGCTTCCGGACGGGCAGTTCGACACATCTATACCGATATCTCGGCGGGCTTCTTCGCCGAGGCGGAGGCGCGGTTCGGCAGCGACGGCATCGACTACCGCCCGCTGGACATCGAGCGGGACCCCATGGCCCAGGGCTTTGACGCCCACGGCTACGACTTGCTGATCGCGTCGAACGTGCTGCACGCCACGCGCTTCCTGCAAGAGACGCTGGGGCACTGCCGGGAACTGCTCGCGCCGTCGGGTCACCTGATAGCGCTGGAGAACCTTCGCGGCCTGGGCTGGATGGACCTCACCTTCGGCCAGCTGGACGGCTGGTGGCGGTTCGCCGACGACTACCGTCCGCACCACGCCCTGGCGGAACCGTCGGTATGGCGTCGAGCTCTCGGCGACGTGGGATTCGCGGGAGTCGAGGTCTTGGGCGTCGACGACTCCTTTACCTTCGAAATGTTGGACAAGGGCGTCATCGTGGCCCAGGGTCCGGCGCAGGTGGCCGAACCTCCCGGTCTGTGGGTCTTGACGTCCGACCGCGGCGGCGTCGCGGATGAACTCTCGGCGGCGTTGGCGGCGCGGAACCAGACGGTCGTCCTGGCAGGCGGAGAGGCAGCGGAAAACGGCGCCTCGGCACCCGTTGGCTCAGGGATCGTCAAGACTGACCTGGACCCCGGAAGTCGCGAGTCGTGGCAGG
The DNA here is from genome assembly GCA_028873795.1 of Chloroflexota bacterium. Taxonomy (GTDB): domain Bacteria; phylum Chloroflexota; class UBA11872; order UBA11872; family UBA11872; genus JAJECS01. The sequence goes on along the minus strand of JAPPNP010000070.1, from coordinate 88,184 downwards.
CACTGCTCGAGGGTCTGCCTGCGGACGTGCCGTTAAACGGTCTAGTGCATCTCGCGGGGCTCGACGGCCATGGTCGGCAGGCAACGACCGACGAGATTGCCGAGGACGTGACCCACGCGGGGGCGAGCGCGCTGGCGATGGTGCAGGGCCTGGCCGACTCCGACGTCGTGCCGGAAGGCGGCGTGTGGTTCGTCACGCGCGGGGCGCAGGTGCTCGAGCGCGAGCAGCGCGGACAGCTTGCCGGCGCCGTTCTCTGGGGTCTGGGCAAGGTCGTGACGCTGGAAGCGGCCCACTTGCAGTCTCGAATGCTCGATCTGGACCCCGGTGCGGCGGCGCCGTTGGACGATCTCGTGAATGAGCTGCTGTATCCCGACCAGGAAAACCACATCGCCTATCGCGCCGGGAGTCGCCGGGTGGCGCGACTGGTTCGGCCCAACACCGGGGGCGCTCGGTTGGAGCTTCCGGAGGATTCCGATTGGGTCTTGGCCCCGGACCGGAGCGGCATATTCGACAGCCCGGAGATCAAGCCGCTCCCCGCACGTTCCCTCGAGCCGCGCGAAGTTCGCGTCTCGGTGGAGGCCACCGGGCTCAACTTCTGGGATGTCTTCCGCTCGCTCGGCTTTATCGAGGAGGGCGATCTGGGCCGGGAGATGTGTGCACACGTCATCGACGTCGGCGCCGACGTGTCGACCGTCTCCAGCGGCGACCGCGTGGTTGGACTGGGATTTGGCGCGTTCGGGCCGGAGATGATCACGCGCGAGGAGCTGGTCGCGCCGGCTCCCGAAGGAATGTCTGTGTCGGCGTTGGCAACCATCCCGAGCGCCTTCGTTTCGGCCGCGCTGTCCTACCACTACTCGGGCCTGGAGGCCGGCGACCGGGTGCTGATTCACGCCGGCGCGGGCGGCGTGGGTCTGGCGGCCATCCAGTTGGCGCAAGCCGCCGGCGCGGAGGTCTTCGCCACGGCCAGCGCGCCGAAGCAGGCATACCTCAGGTCAGTTGGCGTCGAGCACATTTTCGACAGCCGTGAGACCGCGTTTGGCCAGGAAATCCTCGAAGCCACCGGCGGCGAGGGCGTTCACGTCGTGTTGAACAGCCTCACGAGCGAAGGCTTCATCGACGCCAGCCTCTCCTGCCTTGCGCAAGGTGGCCGATTCGTGGAGTTGGCCCGTCGGGACATCCTAAGCCATGAAGAGATGGCGGCCCTGCGCCCCGACGTTTCCTACGACATCTTGGAGCTGGACGTACTCAAGAAAACGGATCCCGCGTGGGTCGGCGAGGTGCTCCGAGAGGTGATGGAGCGGCTGTCGGCGGGCGAGCTGCAGCCGATCATCCACAGCCGCTGGCCCCTGGCCGAGGCGGGGGCCGCGCTCAGTTTCATGCGATCGGCCCGGCACATTGGCAAGATCGTCCTCACGCCGCCGCCGCTCATGCGGGGGCAGCTACGGAATGACCGCTCCTACCTGGTGACCGGCGGTCTGGGCGGCATCGGCTGCGCCGTGGCTGAATGGCTGGCGGAGCACGGCGCCGGCGCCATCGTGCTGAACGGCCGGAGGAATCCCGACCCCGAGGCGCAGGCGGCCATTGACGCCCTGCGCAGCCGTGGGGTCAGGGTCGAGATCGAGCTTGCGGACGTCACCGACACCGCCGCCATTGACGGCATGCTGGCGCGCATCGATGCGGACTATCCGCCGCTCGGAGGCGTCATCCACAGCGTGGGCGTGCTGTCGGACGCCGCGCTCACCAATCAGACCTGGGCGAGCTTCGAGCGAGTGCTGCGGCCGAAGATCGTGGGGGCTTGGCACCTGCACCGCGCGACCATGGACCGCGACCTGGACCTCTTCATCCTCTTCTCCAGCCGTGTAGGCGTGATGGGGAATCCGGGCCAGTCCAACCATGCCGCGGCCAACGCCTTCTTGGATCAACTGGCCGGGCACCGCCGCGCGCTCGGTCTCCCGGGTCAGTCTATTGCCTGGGGCGCGTGGTCGGAAATCGGCGAAGCCGCCGAACAACGGGAACGGATCGAGCAGCGGCGGGCGGCCCTCGGCGGGCGCTGGTTTACCCCGCAGCAGGGCATCCAGGCCCTGGAGCGGCTGGTGCGCCAGGACACCACGACGTCCGTGGTGATGTCGATGGACTGGTCGGTATTCGAGGAGGCCGTCCAAGACCGACCGCCGTTGCTGGAAGACATGCTCACCTCGGCCGCCGACGATGAAGCCGATGCCGCGACCTCGTCGGATGACCTGCTGTCCCAATTGCGAAGCGCGCCGGCGGCCGATCCCGAGCAAGTGCTGGTTTCCTTCCTGCAGCGGGAGCTGCAGGCGGTGCTGCGCTTGACCACGGCGCCGTCGCCGACGGTCGGATTCTTCGACCTGGGCATGGACTCGCTGATGGCGGTGGAGCTGCGAAACCGGCTGAACCGCGCGTTCGCGGACGAATACGTGGCCTCCAATACGCTGGTGTTCGACTACCCGGACGTCGCCAGCCTCGCGAGCCATCTGGTCGGCGAGCTTGGCCAGGTCGGCGGCGCCGCGCCCGCGCCGGAGCCGGAAGCGCCGGCGCTCACTCCCCAGTCACGGCAAGACGACGACGCCATCGCCATCGTCGGCATGGGCTGTCGCTTCCCCGGCGCGGACGACCCGCTCGCCTTCTGGCGGCAGCTGGAGGCGGGTGTCGACCCGGTGACGGAGGCGCGCGACGCGGGCGGTTCCTGGTCCGGGTTATTTGGCGACCCGGCGGCTGAAGACCCCGTCTTTCGCCGCGGCGCGTTTATCGAAGGCATTGAGCTATTCGACTCCCGCTTCTTCCGCATCTCGCCGATCGAGGCGCGCGGCATGGACCCGCGCCAGCGGCTGCTGCTGGAGACGACGTGGCACGCGCTCGAGGATGCGGGCATCGATCCGGAGGGCCTGCGTGGCAGCAGCACGGGGGTCTACGTCGGGCTGGGCGGTAACGAATATCGCGACGTCATCGCGGCCAGTGGCCAGCCCGACAGCTTTGTCGGCACCGCCGGGAGCATGGCCGTCGGACGCCTGGCCTTCGTATTTGGGCTGGAAGGACCGGCGATTCCATTGGACGCGGTCTGCGCGTCGTCGCTCGTCGCGGTGCACCAGGCGGTGGCCGGCCTCCAGCGCGGAGAGGTGAGTATGGCGCTGGCGGGCGGGGTGAGCATTCCCCTGTCCCGCGGGATCACCAGATTTCTCAACGATCTCGGCATGTTGTCCACCAGCGGACGCTCCCGCACCTTCGATGCCGACGCGGACGGCTTCGTGCGCAGCGACGGTTGCGGCATGGTCGTTCTCAAGCGCTTGCCGGATGCCGAAGCGGCCGGCGATCGGATCTGGGGTGTCATTCGCGGCGCGGCGGTCAACCAGAACGGCGCCAGTGCGGGCCTCACCGTGCCAAACGGACCGGCCCAGGACCGGCTGCTGAGGGAGGCGCTTTCGCGGGCCGGCGCCGCGCCCGCGGACGTGGACTACCTGGAAACGCACGGCGCCGGCTCGGCCTTGGGCGACCCGATCGAGGTCCACGCGGCGGCGGCGGTTTATGGCCAGGACCGCGATCCGGACCGACCCCTGGTGCTCGGCTCGGTGAAGGCCAACATCGGCCATACGGAGTGGGCGGCGGGCATTGCCAGTTTGATCAAGACGGTCCTGGCGATGCGCCAGCGAATGATCCCCCGACAGTTGCATTTCGAGTCCCCCAGCCCGGAGATTGACTGGGACCGCCTGCCCGTCCAGGTGGCGTCGAGCGACACCCCCTGGCCGCAGACTCCCGACCGGCCGCCCCTGGCGTCTGTCAGCGCATTCGGCATGTCGGGCGCCAACGCGAACGTCGTCGTAGAGGGCTACGACTCGCCGCAAGACTCGTCGATTACGTCCGACGACGTCAGCGTCCCGACCGGCGCCCCGCGCACCGTGCCGGTCACACTGTCCGAATCGCTGGCCGACCTGCCGGTGGCGACGGACGGTCTCGCCGAACGCCCCGCACGACTGCTGCCGCTATCCGCCAAATCCGACCAGGCGCTGCGCGACCTGGCCGAACGCTACCTTGAATGGGTCGGGGAGCAGAGTGGGCCGGCCGCGAGCAACGGCGCCGCCGGCGGTCCCGAGCTCGCGGACATTGCCTGGACGGCGAGCGAGGGGCGCAGTCATTTGGACTTCCGCGCCGGCGCGGTGTTCCACGACGCTGCGTCGCTGGGCGAGCGGTTGCGGACCATCGCCCAATCGCCGTTCGACCGGCAGCCAGAGACGCCGCGGCGGGTGGCGTTCGTCTACACCGGACAGGGCAGCCAGTGGGTCGGCATGGGCCGGACCCTCTACGAATCCGAGCCGGTGGCGCGGGCCGTCCTGGACCGTTGCGACGCGATCGGGAGAGACGAGCGCGGCGGGTCGCTGCTCGACGTGATGTTTGGGGACGGCGATTCCTCAGGCGACCTGAACGACACCGCCTGGGCGCATCCGGCGATCTACGCCTTGGAGTGCGCGCTGACGGCGCTGTGGGCGAGCCTGGGCATTCGACCCGGCGTGCTGCTGGGGCACGGACTGGGCGAGATCGCCGCTGCGCAGTCGGCGGGCGTGTTCAGCTTGGAAGATGGCTTGCGCTTTGCCCTGGCGCGCGGGGCGCTCATGTCGGCGCTGCCCGGCCCGGGATTGGCCTTGGAAGGCAGTCTGCAGGCAGCGCTCAGCGACATTTCCGTCGAGACGCCGTCGTTGACCCTGGTGAGTGGCGTGATGGGCCGCGTGGTCGATTCGGACGATGCGCTCGACGCGGCCTACTGGCACCGCCAGGCGCGCGAGCCGGCGGCCTTCGTCCGCGGCGTCGAGACGCTGGCAACCCTGGGCGTGGGCGCGGTCGTGGAGATTGGGCCCCATGCGGTGCTGGGCCCGCAAGTCGCTCCCGCCTGGCCCAATGCGGACGCAACTCCGGCGCCGGTCGTGATCGGCAGCATGCGGCAGCCGGACGCCGACGACTTGGCCTCCGACGCGGAAAGCGGCTTCGTCGAAGCGGTCGCCCGCGCCTACGAGGCCGGCCTCGCTATCGACTTTCCGGGACTCTTCGCGGGCGAGACGCGGCGCCGGGTGCCCCTGCCAAGCTATCCCTTCCAGCGCCGGCATCACTGGGCCTAGGCGACCCAACGACTCTTGGCTCCAAGGGCAAACCAACCGCTGCACTACGTGGGTCACCTACAGGCCGTCAGCCCCGCCGAACCTTCGATTTATCGCCTGTGCCGGCGCCGACCAGCGTGAGGTAATCCTTGCCCTTTTCCTCTTGTGACCGCCGGTTATGCCTACGTTGTAATGTAGATGGAGCTTGACAAAGACCACATATACTTATAAAATGTACCAGTAGGAGCCATGATATCGTCTAGGAGTTGCGAATGACTGTAGACGCGCTCGCCGCTGGAAAGAGAATGGGCGAACACTCTAATTGGCAACTTTCCAACTTGGCAATGCAGAAGCTATTATATATTGCCCATATGTACCACTTGGGACTGCATGGTGACCCCTTAGTATTTGGTGTCTTTGAAGCTTGGGAATACGGGCCCGTACACCCGAGTCTATACCACGAAGTAAAGACATTCGGCGCGGATCCTGTTCAAGATATATTTGGTTCAGTCCCGAGTATCGAAGAAGGAACGGAGTCTGATTTGCTCGATGCGGCTGTTGACCAACTCTCGAAGAGCACTGCTCGTCTTGTTGCGATTACCCATTGGGAAAAAGGCGCTTGGGCGAAATGCTATCGCTCCGGAGTACGTGGTATTTCTATACCAAACGATGCAATTCTCAAGGAATACCAAGCCCGTATGAGTGAGCCTCAACAATAGAAGGTCAATACGCTGATCTAGTTCATGTTACCCCATCGACACATGATGAGGAGCTTGCTCAGCAAGAGGCTCGACTAGCCAAGGCATCTGCTGACGAGCAAGATGACAAGAATAAAGAGCGATATCGCTATGCCAATGTGTTCATTGGAATTGCTGTATTATGGCTAATATTTGTAGGAAGTGCCGTCAGTTTGCATGCCATTGAACCTGTGCAATTCTCTTTGGATGACAGGGTTTTAATGGCTCTCATTGGCACGGCAACAACCAACGTTATTGGTCCGGCAGTGCTGCTTGCGAAGTACTTGTTTTAGAGGCTGCGATTTGACGAGATGCAAGACGAAGAAACTCGGAGCGTGCGGACACAAGATCGCTGACGACGCTTAGGACTCGACTGGTTGACATGTCCATGGCCGTAGGCGCGAAGTAAGGAACGAGGCTGCATAGACCGGCCGGTGCACTTTGGACGGCTGTTCACTTGAATCCGGAAATGCGTCGGGAGTCTGCGTCCATCGGCTAGAGAGTCTCGGCTTGCTCGGCCTTCGGCTTTACGACGTGCTCGTGCGTTCGAAGTTCTGCGCCCATGGTGCCCTGAAATTGAATGACATGTTGGGCTACAGTCTGGCGGGACGTCCACCGCGCTAGCCACAATCCCCGTGCGGCCCTTCGGTTCCTTGAGGCCGCCCTTGAGTGTGTTCAACTGGGATCCCGTTGGCGGGATCGTCCGCGCTAGCGCGCGAAACGGGAGGCAGACCTTTCGCGACGCCGCCTGCCTCTGCGGCAAGCTACCGCTCGATATTGGCCGCGAGGTCACCAGATTGTCCCGTGTCCGCGAGTGGCGGGTAGTGTCCTACCTTGAGACTGCCCGCCGAATTGATCGCCTCCCGCCCGCTCATTACACTGGCAGCCCCTTTGCCCAGCTGGTGATTCCAGGACAGGATTGATCCATGGCGTCGACTGCGGAACGCATCCAGAAGCTCGTTGCTGAGAACCTCGAAGTTGACGGACAGCCCGTGTCCGTTCCGGATGACTTGAACGCCAACCTCTCGGATGCCGGAGTTCCCTCAATGGACTTCGTGGCGTTTGCCAAGGTCATCGTCGCCGAGTTTGACGTCCCGCTCACGCCCGATGACTGCGCAGGCTTCAGCACGCTGAAGGACCTGGCCGCGTACATCGACGGGCAAGCCGCCTAAACTCACGCTCCCGCGAGGGGGCCATACTGTCGCCCATGGGGAGCCGGCACGAAACGCGAGCCTAGACCATGGGGGCCTGGCGAGACGGAGACTGGTGGTGCCCGTTCAAGCTGGTTGGCGAGGCGACGGTCATCCACGTCGACCTGACGCCGGATGCGGCCCGAGAGGCCAAGGCGATGGGGTGGCTGGATGGGTCGGAGCACAGCCGGTGGCGACGCTTCCAGTTTGCCGGTCCGCGGCGGCGGTTTAGCTTGTGCCGCGCGGCCCTGCGCGCCATTCTCTGTCGCCGGCTCGGGTGCGAGAACGGGCAGTTGGGATTTGAGACATCCCGGCACGGCAAGCCGTTCGCCACGGTTAACGGCTTGCCGGTCCCCGACAGCTTTAACGTGAGCCACAGCGGCGACCATGGGTTGATCGCGTTCGCACCGGCCGGCCGGCTGGGGGTAGATATCGAAGAGCGCGTCGCCCACCGCAATCTCGACCTCTTGGTGGAGACTGTGCTTGGCGAGCAGGAGCAAGCGCTGCTCGCCCGCACCCACGGCGATACGCGGACACATCTATTCTTCAAGCTCTGGACGATGAAGGAAGCGCTAATCAAAGCCCAGGGGATGGGCATGGCCTTGGATCCGTCCCGCGTGCAAATCCCGCCGGCCATGCTCGGCGGCACGACCCAGTCCACGTTGCAATCGCCCGAAATTCCGGGCGTCCGGTGGCGGTTGGATGATTTGGGTAACGAGCAATTCGCCGCCGCCGTCGCCCATGAACTTTGCGCGGCGCCCAGAGTCAGCCGCGGCAATGGCCGCGCGCCGGGAACGCCGGCGAACCTATGACGACCGACGAAACCGTGTGGGAGGTGCCCGAGCCGCTCTCGATTCACGAAGTGCGGGTGGATGACGACACCGTGGTCACGCTGCGTCGTCATGGGAATCCGGAAGGCCCGCGACTCGTGCTGAGCCACGGCAACGGTCTGGCCATCGACCTCTACTACCCGTTCTGGTCGCTCCTGGCCGTTGATTTCGATCTGATCGTCTTCGACCTGCGCAACCATGGCTGGAACACGGTCACGGCGCTGGAGCACCACAATGTGCCGACGCTGGTCCTCGACCATGACCGGATCATGCAGGCGATCGATCGGCACTTCGGCAGCAAGCCGAAGGTCGGGGTCTTTCACTCGTTTTCGGCGCTGACGACGCTGCTCTCGCCCACCAGCGGCGGTGAGTTCGACGGTCTGGTCCTGTTTGATCCGCCGATCTGCAAGCCCGGCAGGAGCTACGAGGACTTTGACGCGGCGGCCATGCGCACGGCCGCCGCGGCCCGCCGGCGCACCGAGCGGTTCACGAGCACGGACCAGCTCGCCGATCTTCTCAGCTTTATTCCGACCTACTATCGCAGCGTCCCGGGCGTGTTCGATCTGGTGGCGCGCGCCACGCTGCGCAAGCCTCCCGACGGCGAGGGATTCGAGCTGCGGTGCCCGCGCGAATACGAAGCGCAAATCATCGACTACGCCAGCGCGTTCGCCGTGCTGGTGGACTTTGACTCGCTGGAGTGCCCGGTCAAGGTGATTGGCGCCGACCCGACCTTGCCGTACTCCTATCTGCCGACCTTCGATCTCAGCCACGTGCTCACGGTCGACTACGACTTTCTGCCCGAAACGACGCATTTCCTTCAGTTGGAACAGCCGCAGGCGTGCGCCCAGGCCGTGCGCGAGTTTCTGGCGGACGTCTCCGGCGATTGACCCCGCGATCCGCGGCTCCGGGCGGCCTGGGCCAAGCGTACGGAACGCGGAGAGCCGAGCGCTCTGAGCGGGGCGCCGCAGCGAACCTCGAGGTCTACGTCGAGCCTTCGACGCGAACCGTCACGATGTCCACGTTGTGATATTGCTGGTGGCGGACCGATGCGGCGTAGTGGCGCAGCAGGCGGAACGAGAGATTCCGCTCGTCCGGCGCCTCGCGTTCGTCGGCGAGCAACGCCAGGCGATCGCCCAGGTTTTCGTTTTCGAGCGCGGCCACGAACTCCAGCTCGACGGCCCGGTCATCGGGACTCGTCGTGACGACCAGTCGCTTCGGCTTGCCCTCGCCGGGATTGTCGGCCGGGTGGATCAGGCTCGAGAGCGTCTCCTCGCCGGCGGAGCGCAACCGCTCGGTCGATGCGGCGTCCCAGCGCATCGTCGCGGCCGTCTCCTGCAGATAGGCGTCGAGTCGCGGCAGATCGGCCATGTCGAGCCGCCCCTCGAAGCGCCGGCGCCTGGGCTTCGTGAACTCGAGAAACAGGGTGAGGCCGATCGCGGTTGCGGCGCCGACGGTGATGCCGTTGCCGAGCAGCGAGCTCCAGGGGCTGGAGACGACGCCTTCGAACACGTTGAACTGCTCGAAACCCACGCCCAGCGCAAACGCCAGGCTCACCACCAGCGTGGTCGGCGCGTCCAGTCCCGCCCGCGCGACCGTCCGCACGCCTTCGACAAACAGCAGGCCAACGGCGATCAAGAGAAACGCTCCCATCACCGGATTGGGAATGGTGAGCATCAGGCCCGTCAGCTTGGGCAACAGGGCGAGCACGACGAGGCCGATCCCCATGACATAGGCGACGCGGCGCGCCGCGACCCCGGTGAAGCTCACCAGCGAGACCGTCGACGCCGAGAACGCGGCCGCGGGCGGTGTGCCTGCCAATCCCGCGATGAGCGTGCCTAGCGCGCTGGCGTAGATCGTCCCCTGAATCAGACGGAAGTCGGTGGACCGCGGCCGTCGCCAGGCGACCTGTTGCACGACCACGCCGTCGCCCACGGCCTTGATCGCCTGGACGCCGGTCACCACCAGGAACATCGGCAACAGCGCCCAGAATCCCGCCGTCGGCGTGAGATCCAGTCCGGGAAACCCGCCCCGGGGAATCCCAAACCAGGGGGCGTCGACTACGCGCGCCGGATCATAGAGGCCGGTCAGCACCGCGGCGACGCACCCGGCTCCAATGCCCATCAACGGCGACCAGACCCGCCACTTCCGAGGTCCGCGCAGGGCCAGGATCGTGGTGGTTATCAACGTGACGGCGGCGACGCCCGGCCCGGCGATTGCCGCGGCGCCGTCCGGAACCTCCTGCAGCCGATCCCACGCGATTGGCAACAGGGTGACCGCGATGAGCATCAGCACCGTGCCGGTTACGGCGGGCGTGATGACGCGGCGCAGCAGCGGGAGCCAAGCCGCCACGGCAAAGTAGAACACCGACGAAAGCACCAAGAGGCTCGCCAGCGTGGACGGCCCGCCCTCCGCCAGCGCCAGCACCGAGACTGCAATGTAGTTGGGCGTGACCCCCATGATCATCACGTGACCCAGGCCCACACGCCCAAACCGCGCCGCCTGGAGGATGGTGACGATTCCGCCGACGATCAGGGCAGCGACCAGGGTCCAGGTCAGCTGATCCTCGTCTTGGCCGGCCGCGACGCCACTGACGGCGGCGACCACCACGAGCGGGGCCAGCGCGAGCAATACACCTTGAACGCCGACGCCAATGGCCACCAACGGCGGACACCGCTCGTCAGGCTCGTACCGAATGCGCTCGTCGGCGCCGGCTGCGGCCAAAATCAGACCTGCTATTCGCCTGCTAGCGGCCGACCGCGGTACACGCTGTCCGAAGGTCCGCGGTTGGCACGGTTCGATCGCGCAGCAATATATCGTGGACCATGTCCCCGAGGCTGTCTCTCACGTCAAGGTCCAATCACACCCGTTGGCCGCTGCATGAGTGCTTTCGACACATCCGAACGTGCACCCTGCGGCGACGGATCCGGCTTCGCGGGCCTTGAAAGGTTGCCGTCCGTGATGCCCTGGCGTATATCTCACCGCAGCAACCGCGCGCTGGAGCCCGCGTGACCGCACCCACCCCCCTGCTGCAGGTCCGTGACGTGGTGAAGGACTTTGGCGGCGTGCGTGCGGTCGACCACTGCTCGTTCGACGTGATGCCCGGCGCCATCACCGGCCTCATTGGTCCCAACGGCGCGGGCAAGACCACGCTCTTCAATCTGATTTCCGGGGCGCTGCCGCTCACGAGCGGTCGAATTCTCTGCAACGGTCGCGACATCAGTCGGCTGCAGCCGCATCAGACCTTCGCCCGCGGCATCGTGCGCACGTTTCAGATCCCGCGAGAGTTTCAGCGCTTGACGGTGCTCGAGAACTTGGCGGTGGTGCCGGCGAATCAGCGCGGCGAGTGCCTGTGGGCCGCCTGGCTCACCCCATGGACCGTGGCCCACGAGGAGCGCCGCATCGAGGCCAAGGCCCTGGAGGTGCTGGAATTCGTCAATCTCGTGCACCTGGCCGACGAATACGCCGGCAATCTTTCCACCGGCCAAAAGAAGCTGCTGGAGCTGGCGCGCACCCTCATGGCCGAGCCGCGGCTGGTGCTGCTGGACGAGCCGGGCGCCGGCGTCAACCGCACCCTCCTCAACTCGCTGGCCGACAACATCCAACGGGCCGCCGCCGAGCGGGGAGTCACCTTTCTGCTCATCGAGCACGACATGGACCTCGTCACGCGCCTTTGCAATCCGGTCATCGTCATGGCTGACGGCGCGGTCATCGCCCAGGGATCGCCGCGGCAAATCCAGCGTGATTCAGGGGTCCTGGAGGCATATCTGGGAGGCATGGTCGGTGGCGCTGCTTGAGGCCCGCGACATCGTGGCGGGCTATGGCGAAACCCAGATCCTGCACGGCGTCTCCCTGGTCGTGAACGAGGGGGAAATCGTGACCATCATCGGCCCCAACGGCTGCGGCAAGTCCACGTTCATGAAGTCAGTGGTGGGGCTGGTCCAGGTGCGGACCGGCAGCGTCACCTTCCGCGGCGCCGACATCACCGCGTACCCCCCGGAGCGGGTCGTGCGGACGGGACTCTGCTACGTGCCGCAGTCCGCCAACGTTTTTCCGTCCCTCAGCATTCGCGAGAACCTGGAGATGGGCGCGTTCATCCGCGGCGATGACGGTCGGGCGCGCATCGACGAGATGTTCGGCCTATTCCCCGATCTGGCGCGCCGCCCGACGGCTCGGGCCGGCAGCCTTTCCGGCGGCCAGCGCCAGATGCTGGCGCTGGCCCGCGCCCTGATGCTGGACCCCGTGCTGCTGCTGCTCGATGAGCCGTCGGCGGGGCTGTCGCCCGCGATCATGGGCCTCGTGTTCGAGCGCATTCGGGATATCAACGCGACCGGGGTGGCCTTGCTCCTGGTCGAGCAGCAGGCCCGCGAGGCGCTGCGGCTGTCCGACCGAGGCTACGTGCTATCCGGCGGCGAAAACCGGCTGGAGGACCGAGGGCCGGCGCTCTTGGACAATCCCGAAGTGGCCCGCCTGTACCTGGGTGGGTGAGCGCATGCGCGCTGGGTCACCCTCACGGTCGGTCATGGACGGTGTTGGAGTGACGGGCGGGTCCCCTCACCCCGACCCTCTCCCCAAGGGAGAGGGAGTCGGACGTGGCCGAGGGTGGACGTGTGAGATTGCTCGCCGGGCTCAGATAACGCGGGGGTGGCGGGTGACCTCGTGGCGGCGCGGGAGGTGACGCAGGGGTGGATTCCCGCCTTCGCGGGAATGACGCGTGGGTTTGGCAAAGGCCTCCCCAAGGGAGAGGGAGTCGGACGTGGACTGAGGGCCTTGCGCGCCGCCGTCCAGAGACTTCGCGCGACGTGGTCGCCGGGATACGCCGTGGCTGCCGCCGTTGCGGCGCTGTTCGTCCTTGGGTTCCTGCCGTTCGTGAAGATGGGTTTGGTCGTCAACGGCTTCGTGCTGGGCGCCATCATCGCCACCGGCGCCATCGGTCTCACGCTGATCTACGGCAACCTGAACTTCGCCAACATCGCGCACGGCGACTACATGGCCATGGGCGCGTATGTCGCGTTCTTCGTCGTCACCGACCTGCTGGCCGCCGTGGGAATCCAAGGGCAGGGATTCGGGCCGTTCACCTTTGGCTATCCGCTGCTCATCGCGCTGCCGCTGGCGGCGGCCGCCGTCGCCCTCGGTGCGGTTGTGCTCGACGTGGTCGTCTACCGCCGGCTGAGAAACCGCCAGGTCAACGCCGTGGTCATGGCCATGGCCTCGCTCGGACTGGCCATTGCCGTGCGCGGTCTCATCCAGATCATTTGGACCGGCGAGAAGCTGCAACTCCCTCGCGAATCGCGGCAGGTTTACCACCTGCCGATGGACATCCGAATCCCGCCCGACAGCATCTTCATCGCCGGCCTCGCCGTCGTGCTCGTCGTGGGGGTGTACGTGCTGCTCACCCGCACGAAGATCGGCAAGGCCATGCGGGCCACGGCCGACAATCCAGACCTTGCCCGCGTGACCGGGATTCCGACGGAACGCGTGATTTGGGCGACCTGGGCCATCGGCGGAGGTCTGGCGGCGATCGCCGGCGTCCTGCTGGCGGTCTTTCAGGCGCAGCTGCTTCCGAGCATGGGCTGGGAGTTTCTGATTCCGCTGTTCGCCGCCGTGATCCTGGGTGGCATCGGCAATCCTTACGGCGCCCTGGTCGGCGCGCTGGTCATTGGCGTGAGCATGGAAGTCTCGACCCAGTGGATCACGCCCAGCTACAAGCACGCCGTCGCCTTCATCATCATGATCGTGCTGCTGCTGGCCAGACCTCGGGGCCTCCTGGGGAGGTCCAACTGAGTGAAAGCCGTGAGCCATCGATAACGTCATCGGAGTAGTCGACTACGCGGTCGGGTTCGTCGTCATGGCGGGCATCTATGCGGTGTTCGCCTTGGGACTGAACGTCCACTGGGGCTACACCGGGTTGTTCAACATCGGCATTGCGGGGTTCTTCGCCCTCGGCGCGTACACGGCCGCGCTCCTCACCTCGCCGGCGGCGGATCCGTTGCTGTTCGAGGAGTTCGTGTTTGCCGGCGACTGGGCGCAACTGGGCATTCTCGATCTCGGGATTGATCTGTGGTTCGTGCTGGCGCTGGCGGCTGCCGGGGCGGCGTGTGGGGTCGTCGCGCTCCTAATCGGCTACGTCACGCTGCGCCTAAATGACGACTATCTGGCCATCGCCACGCTTGGCATCGCCGAGAGCGTGCGGCTCTTCTTCCTCAACGAGAAGTGGGTCGCCAACGGGTCCAAGGGCCTCTATCAGATCCCGCAGTTTCTCGAAGGATGGCTGCCGTCCGACAAGTACAACTACCTCTACATGGTCGTCGTCATCGTCGTCCTGGCCGTCTTGTTCGCGCTGGTGCAGCGGGTCATGAAATCGCCTTGGGGCCGCGTGCTGCGGGCGATCCGGGAAGACGAGGTCGCCACCGCGGCCAGTGGCAAGAACGTCTTCAGCTTCAAGCTCCAGGCCTTCGTCCTGGGCGCCGTCATCATGGGCGTCGGCGGGGCCCTTTTTGCCCACCACATCCGGTTCGTGTCGCCGTTGACCTTCGATCCGCTGCTCGGCACCTTCATCATCTGGGCCATGCTGATGGTGGGCGGCTCCGGCAACAATCTGGGCGCCATCCTGGGCGCATTCGTCGTCTGGGGGCTCTGGGTGGGCGCGCGGTTCCTGCCGGGAGAACTCGCCGACCCGAACTTCCGCTTCTTCATGGTGGGCGTGCTCATCGTCGCGGTCATTCTGTTGCGCCCGGGCGGCATCTTGGGAGAGTTGCGGCGGGTGACGCGGGGTCGGGCGGGCAGATCGGCCGTTCGCCTAGACGACGGCTGACGGCGAGCCGGGGGAGCGGGGCCGCGGTCGGTGGGAATTCCCACGCTTGGATTCCGTCGTTCCCGCGGAGGCGGGAACCTACCCCTCCCCCACCGCCGCGCAACTATGACTCTCGCGCCCGCCTCGAGGTTCAATGAAGGGTGGATTCCCGCTCCCCGCCTGCGCGGGGACAGGCTCCGCGGGAATGACGGATAAGGCGGCTGAAGTGTCATTTCCAACGCAGTGAGGAATCTGAGGACGGTGGTGCGTTTTCCCGGCCCTTTAGATTCCTCGCCTGCGGCTCGGAATGACAGAAAAGGGTGGCTCGGAACGACAGTAAGGAGTCGCTCGGCCGCTAAGGCGTCTCGAAGCGGCCGGTCGACCTGATCTCGCCGCCGGTGATCTCCCAGATCTCGATGGGCCCGAACACGTCGCCGTTTTCGTCGAAGTCCACGGCGCCGGAGGCGCCCTCGTAGTTGACTTCCGCACCTTCGGCGATCAGGCTCAGCGCCCGCCCGATGCCCGCCACGCCGGGGCCGACCACTTCGCCGGGCGGATTCGCGATCGAGCGCAGCGCGTCCCGGATGGCCACGCCATCCGTGGTCGTGCCTGCCTTGGCCGCCGCCAGCGCGATCACGGCAACCGCGTCGTAGGTTTCGGCCAGGTAGGGCTCTACCGGAAGCTCAACCGCGTAGGCGTCGGTGTAGGCGCTCGCGAAGGCCGCGAGCTGCGGGCTGTCCACGGATCCAGGCGCCGTGCCCAGGGTGCCCTCCAGCCGATCCCAGCCGATGGCTTCGTTCATCTCCGCCGACTTGGTGCCGTCCACGAAGAGGAACTTGTCGGCGTAGCCGCCTTCCAGCGACTCCCTCACGTAGGTTTGCGCCTGGCCGGGATAGCTGATGGCGATGAGCGCGTCCACGCCGCCGGCGGTGGCCCGCTCCAACTCGGAGGCGAAGGTGGGCTGCTCGTCCTCGTGGGGCACGGCGTCAACGATGCTGCCGCCGAGATCGATAAAGGTGGCCTCGAAGCGCTCGGCCAGGCCCTCGCCGTAGGGGTTGTTGATGTACATGACCCCGACGTTCTTGAATCCCTGCTCCCAGGCCAGGCGCCCCAGCACAACGCCCTGTGCCGCGTCGGAGGGCGCGGTGCGGAAGAGGAAGTCGTTGTCGTCGAGCACCGTGATGCTGGGCGCCGTGGAGGCGCCGGAGATCTGTACCACTTGATTCGGCACGGTGACCGAGGTGGCGACCGGGATCGTCACTCCGCTGGCCAGGGCGCCGACGATGGCCACGGCATTCTCGATTTCCACCAGCGCCCGCGCCGACTCGACGCCCTGCACCGGATTCACGCCCGTGTCGCGGCTGATGATGATCATGGACCCGCCGCCGACGCCGCCAGCGCGGTTGACGTGATCAGCCGCCAGGGCGGCGGCGTTGCGATGGATGGGACCGAAGAACGACAGCGACCCGGTGAAGGCATTGAGCTGCCCGACGATCAGCGGAGGCAGCATCGCGGCTTCCTGCACCACGACCTTCTCGACGGGAACTTCCTTGATGAACTCTTGCGTGACGACGGTCTGAACCGGAACTTCCTTGATGACCTCTCGCGTCACGACGGTCTCGACCGGAACTTCCTTGATCACCTCTTGGGTGACGGTTTCCGTTTCGCCGCAGGCCGCGAGCACGGCCCCACCGGCGACGCCGAGCAGGCTGCCGCCTGCCACCCGTAACAGGTCTCGGCGGGTCATCTTGCGTTTTCCGGATTCCGGCATTTCCATCCGCTTGTCCACCCTGTCTTTGCCGCTCGTCATTCAGCGGCTACCGCCACTAGCATAGGCAATCACACATGGTGCACCAACGTTTGTCGCTGCCTCACACGTGTTGATCAGCCACCGCGGTAGATGGCGGATCGGAGTCGTCGCCGTGACTTGCGCGGCACTTCTGACGGTGGCATGCGGCGCCGACGACCCGGACCCGCCGGTGCTCACGGTCACCGCCCGGGCCGCGCGCCTGGCGCCGGTCGGCACGTCCACGCCCGGCGTAGTGCCGACCGCGACCGGCTCGCCAGCCTCGGCTGTTCACACCCCGGCAACTCCAACCGCGTCCGGCATGCCCGAGCCTCCGCCAACCCCAACCGTGACGCCACCGACCGCCCCGACGCCGGAGCCGCTCCGGGCCGGCGAGACGGCCCAGGTCGTGCGCGTGATCGACGGCGACACCCTGGTCGTCCGGATGGACGGAACCGAGCACACCGTGCGTCTGCTTGGTATCGATGCGCCCGAACTCGGCGACGCCAACGGACAGGCCGAGTTGGCTGATCAGGCGGGCGCGGCCCTTGCCGCCTTGGCCGGCGACGGTGCGGTCACGCTCATCGCCGGCGACGAGCCGCTCGACGATGGGGGACGGCTGCTGCGGCACGTGGTGCGCAGCGAGCAGATCTTTTCCGTCGAGCTTGCCCGCCAGGGCTTCGTGCGAGCACATGAATACACGCCCAATACGCCGCTCTACGGCGCGATCGCCGACGCGCAGCACGAGGCCCGTGACGCGGCCCGCGGGATCTGGGCGCCGCCGATCCCAGGACTCGCCATGGTCGTCGACAAGGTCGCCGAGACGGTCGTGATCGCCAACGACGGCGGCGCGTCCGTGGACCTGTCCGGGTGGCGCCTTGTGAGCCTGCGGGGGCCCCAGGCCGTTCAATTCCCCGCCGGGACCGTCCTTCAGCCGGGCGCGACCCTGACGGTCGGGTCGGGAAGCAGCCAGGGCGACATTGCATTCGGTCAGCGCTACGTCTGGCACAACGAGCGTTCCGATTCCGCCGAGTTGCGGCGTCCGGACGGACGGGTGGCGCTCTTCTGGGACGATCCGGTGGCGGGCTAAGGCGACCCTTGCGTGGCCCTTTCGTCATTCCCGCGGAGCCTGTCCCCGCGCAGGCGGGGAGCGGGAATCCACCCTTCATTGAACCTGGGGGCTGGTGGGACACCTCCGACCATCATTTGTCCTACCGGATTCTGCAAAGGTCTCCGGAGGCGGGAATCTAGCCGACGCTCAGCCTGTTAGCTAGCGAAGAGCGCGGTTCGCGAACCGCCCCTACCTCTCGAATGGAGGATCTCCTAGACGTGCGGCCTTAGCCGCGGCTCCCTGCCGCCACGGCCCGTCGCGCCCTGCGCTCGCGGGCGGCGGCGCGCTTGGCCGCCCGCTCGGCGTCGACCTGGGCTTCGGTGCTCGTGTCGACCTGGGGTGGATACGGCACGACCTGCCAGAAGTCGGGCAGCACCGCGTCCCACCGATCCAAGAGCGACTGGCCGAGGCGGCTCTCGGTCGCGGCAACGTGTCGGGCGATGACATCGCGCAGAAGCTCCGCGCTCTCGTCGTCCGTCACCCGAGTGACGGTGACCAGTTCGTGGTTGACGTGTGAGGGAAAGGTGCCGGCAGGGTCGTAAGCGAACGCCCGTCCGGCGGACATCCCGGCCGCAAAGTTTCGCCCCACCGGTCCCAGGATCACGACCACGCCGCTGGTCATGTACTCGCACCCGTGGTCGCCGATGCCTTCGGCCACGGCGGTCGCGCCGCTGTTGCGCACGGCAAACCGCTCGCCGGCGCGACCGGCCAAGTAGAGCTCGCCCGCCGTGGCGCCATAGAGGCAGGTGTTGCCGGCGATGACGTTTTCCGCGGCCGTAAAGCGCGACTCCGGCGGCGGCTGAACGGAAACGACGGCCCCGCCGAGCCCCTTCGCCACGTAGTCGTTGGCCTCGCCCACCAGGCGCAGTCGCAATCCGTGGATGCCAAACGCGCCGAAGCTCTGGCCGGCCGACCCGGTGAAGTCCAACGTGATCGTGTCCGCCGGCAGGCCGGCGGGCGACACGTGATGCGCGATCTCGCCGCTCAGGCGGGTGCCGACGGCGCGGCGGTCGTTCGTAAGGTGGTAGCGCCCCTGTACGGGTTGACCGTCGTCCAGCGCCGGCCGCGCAGCTTCCAGCAGGTCGACGTCCAGAGAGGGTCTCCCGGGGCGGTCGTTCCGCGCCACCTGCTGTATGCGCGGCGAGCGACCGGTCTCGTCTGCCGGCGCCAGGATGCTTCCGAGATGGACGGCCGCCGCTCGGTCGTGGCGCTTGTCGGGATCCGGTTCCAGCAAGTCAACCCGGCCCACGATGTCGTCGAGCCGGCGGACGCCCAATTGCGCCAGGATGGCGCGCACGCCGCCGGCCAGGTGCAGGAAATACCGCTCCACGTACGCCGGCTCGCCGGTGAAGCGCGCGCGCAGGTCCTCGCGTTGGGTGGCCACCCCCACGGGACAGGTGTTGAGGTGGCACTGGCGCGCCATGATGCAGCCAACCGCGATCGCGGCCATGGTGCCGAAGCCGAACTCCTCCGCGCCCAGGAGGGCGGCGATCACCACGTCGCGCGCCGACTTCAGGCCGCCGTCGGTGCGCACGCGGATGCGATCGCGCAAATCGTTTCGCACCAGCACGCGCTGGGTCTCGCTGAGACCGATCTCCCAGGGCACGCCGGCGTTCTTGATCGAGCTGAGCGGCGAGGCCCCGGTGCCGCCGTCGTGCCCGCTGATGAGCACATAGTCCGCGTACGCCTTGGCCACGCCCGCCGCGATGGTTCCGACGCCCGACTCGGCGACCAGCTTCACACCGATAGCCGCTCGGGGATTGACCTCCTTGAGGTCGTAGATCAGCTGCGACAGGTCCTCGATGCTGTAGATGTCGTGGTGCGGCGGCGGCGAGATCAGCGGGATGCCGGGGACCGTGAAGCGCAACCCGGCGATGTACTCCGAGACCTTCGTCGCGGGAATCTGCCCGCCTTCGCCGGGCTTGGAGCCCTGCGCCATCTTGATTTCGAGCTGCTCGGCCATCGCCAGGTACTGCGGCGTGACTCCGAATCTCGCCGACGCGACCTGCTTGATGCGGCTGTCCGGCCACTCGCCGGAGGCGTCGGGGGCGTACCAGGTGGAATCCTCACCGCCTTCGCCCGTGTTGCTCCGGGCGCCGATGCGGTTCATGCCTTTGCTGATGGTGCTGTGCGCCTCTGGACTCAGGGCGCCGATCGACATGGCCGTGGTGCAAAACCGCGGCAGCAGCGACTCCACCGACTCCACCTCGTCCAGCGGCACGGGCGGGCCGGCGGGCCGGAACCGCAGCAGATCGCGAATCGCGTACGGCTCCCGATCGTCGACCGCGCGTTCGAAGGCCTCGAAGTCGGCCGGATCGTCCGTCTGCACCGCGCGCTGCAGGGTCTTGACCAGCGTGGGATTGGCCGCGTGAAACTCGCCGTTCTTGCGGAAGCGCACCCACCCTGTATCGGGCAACCGCTGGTCGGGTCGGCTGAACGCCGCCTCGTGTCTCGCCAGCACGTCTTCGGCGAGCTGCACAGCGCCGACGCCGCCGATGGTCGACGGCGTGCCCGGAAGACAGCGCTCGACCAGCTCCGGCGCCAGCCCCACGGCCTCGAAAATCTGCGCGCCGCGATAGCTGCTGAGCGTGGAGATGCCCATTTTCGACATTACTTTGCGGATGCCCGCTTCGGCCGTGGTCACGAAGTTGTCCTCGCCGGACTGCGCGCCGTGGCCGTTCGTGGCGCTGAGCTCCTGGGCGCTTTGCAGGCCGAGCCAGGGGCATACGGCGCTGGCGCCGTAGCCCAGCAGCGCGCAAAAGTGATGCACGTCCCACACCTGCCCGCTCAAGACGATGAGGTCGGCGCGCATGCGGCAACCCGCCGCGATCAAGGCGTGATGGACGGCCCCGACGGCCAGCAGGATGGGAATTGGCGCACGTTCATCGTCGACGGCCTCGTCGGTCAGGATCAGCAGATGGGCCCCGTGATCCACGGCTTCCACGACTTCGCGGCAGACGGCGTCGATCGCGTCGTCAAGCGCGTACGGGCCCTCGAGCGCTGGAAACGTGACATCCACGCGAGCCGTGCGGAAGGCCGGATCGCTGAGCGACTCGATAGCCGCCAGGTCGGTCGGTCTGATCACGGGTGAGCGCAGGTGGACCAGGTGCGCCGCCTCCGGCACCTCGCTCAGCAGACTGGCGCGCGGCCCCATGCGGATGTCCAGCGACATCACCAGCGACTCGCGCAGCGGATCGATCGGCGGATTCGTCACCTGCGCGAAACGCTGCTTGATATAGCCGAACACGCTCGGACCCGTCTCCGACAGCACCGCCAAGGGCGCGTCGTTGCCCATCGAGAACACCGGATCCACGCCCTCGCGCGCCATGGGATCGAGGATGTGCGTCAGGTCTTCGCGGGTGAAGCCGAAGGCATGCTGGTACTGCGTGAGCGAGCCGTTGGTCAGGGCCGTGCCCGCGCCGTCGCCGTTCGCCGCGTCCGGCGCGGCTGTGATCGACGCAAGGTCGACCAGGTGCTCGGCCAGCCAGTCGCCGTAGGGCGCCCGGGCGGCGATGCCCTGCTTGGCTTCGTCGTTGCGCAGCAGCCGCCCCAGCTTCGTGTCGACGGCGATGATCTGCCCCGGCCCGAGCCGGCCCTTCTCCACCACGCGCTCGGCGTCGATGTCCAGCACGCCAACCTCCGACGCCACGCAAATCGTGCCGTCGTCCGTGATCACGTACCGCGACGGGCGGAGACCGTTCCGATCCAGGGCCGCGCAGACCCAGCGACCGTCGCTGAAGGCAAGGGCGGCGGGTCCGTCCCAGGGCTCGGTGAGACACCGGTGGTAGTCGTAGAAGTCCCGCAGCGCGCGGGGCATCTCCTCCATGTGCTCCCACGCCTCGGGGACCAGCATCATCGCGGTGTGGATGATGGATCGACCGCCGGCCACCAGGAACTCCAGGGTGTGATCCAGGCTGTAGGAGTCGGATCCCCGGTCGTCGGTCACAGGCAGCAATGTGGCAAGGTCACGGCCCCACATCTCGCTGGTCAACGCGGCCGCCCGCGCGGCCATCCAGTTGCGGTTGCCGTCGAGGGTGTTGATTTCGCCGTTGTGCGCCAGCATCCGGAACGGCTGGGCCAGTTGCCAGGTCGGGTGGGTGTTGGTGCTGTACCGCTGGTGGAAGACGGCCAGCGCCGACGTGAAGCGCGGATCGCTGAGGTCCGGGTAGAAGTGCCCGAGCTCGGTGCCGAGGACCAATCCCTTGTAGACGATCGTGCGTGACGACATCGACACCACGTAGTTGGTCTCGATCGCCTCCCGCGCCGCGCGGCCCGAAAGCTCGCGCCGCGCCAGGTAGAGCCGGCGCTCATACTCGTCGGCGGATGGGATCGAGGGACCGCGCACGAGCAGGGCCTGCTGGATGTCGGGCCGGTCGGCGTAGGCCCCCGCGCCTAGCACCGAGGTGTCAACGGGCACCTTGCGCCAGCCGACGACCCGGATCCCGCGGTCGCCGCAGATTTCTTCCGCGATCGTGCGGAAGCGTCGGGCGCCGTGCGGGCTGCGGTTGTCGAGAAACACCATCGCCACCGCGATGTCGGCCGGATCGACGGCGCGCTCGCCGAAGCTCTGGACCTGCGCGGCGAAGAATTCCCGAGGCAATTGCGTGAGCACGCCGGCGCCGTCGCCCGTCTTGCGGTCCGCGGCAATGGCGCCGCGGTGACCGAGACGCGAAACGGCCTGCACCGCTTGCTGCACGGTGCGATGCGACTGTCGGCCCTGAATGTCGGCGACGAAGCCTACGCCGCAGGCATCATGCTCGGTCCACGGGCCGGGCGGCCGCGGGGTGCGGTCGCCAGTGGTGACTAGGTCGGTCGGGTGCATGATGCTGAGGGTCGGTCAGCTAGCGCGATGGCACGGGCCTAGCAGGAGCGCGGCTCGATGCATATACAGCGATCCCTCCTGCTGACGTAGCAATGTCATGGTGGTAGCCCGGCCACCGTGGGCCCAAGGCAAGGGATGTTGCCAGGGCAGCCTGCGGCCGCGTGGCACTCGGGCGTACGGAGCCCGCCACATTACGGACATCGTACCGCAGCGGCTGGGGTACGGCCGCACCCCTCGCCATCCTCGCCGCGCAGGCCCTGTAGTAGCATCGCCGGCGGCGTAAGCCTTAGGCTGGCCTGTGTTTCGCACCCTGCTGATCATCGCCATCATCACCACCGTGCCACTGCTGATCTACGGCGGTCTGCGGCGGCGGCTGGCCTACACCCTCTCGATCACCGTAACCGTGTATCTCATCTTGATCGGCGTGCGATACCTCCACGGCTTCGTGTTTTTTCGCGAGGAGCTGTCAAACGTCATCGGTGTCGTCGCGGTGATGGCCCTCATTGGAGTTGCCGGCTACGCCGCCGTGCGCTATTACAGCGATCGCGCGGTTGCGCGGAAGCTCGAAGAGCGGCGCCGCCGGCCCGAGGCGCATCGCACGGTCGTCGACAACGTGCGTCGAAGGCTCAACCTGTGACGATTCGCAATCTCGCCCCGACTACCGAGGCAAGGAGAACAACGTGGCGCTGACCATCAACGAGACTCCCGTGCACTGGGACGACGTCGCACCGCCGTCGCGGCTGCCGCCGTGGATGGAGGTCGTCTGGATCGGGGTGCCGCGCTATCCCAGGCGGTTGTGGTTCCTGTCGAAGACCGGGGCCAGCTGGCAGCAGCGTCAGCGCGAGGACATCGTGCGCAAGGGGCGGGAAATCTTGCTCGCGGAGCGCGACGCCACGGCCGATGTCGTGGTCAGCGACGCCTAGCGGTCCACGTGGATCTGCTGCTGACGGGACTGGCCGCTGCCGTCACCGGCGGCAGCGAGGGCGTCGGACGAGCCATCGCCGCGGCGCTGGCGGCCGAGGGCTGCGACGTGGCCATCGGCGCGCGCCGTCCCGGACCGCTGCAGCGGGCCGCTGAGGAGATTTGCGCCGCCACCGGACGCCGTGTCGAGCCGCTGCCGCTCGACGTGACCGATGCCCGGCAGCCGCACGACTTCGTGCAAGCAGCGGTGGAGCGGCTTGGCCGCCTGGACATCCTCGTCAACAACGCCGGCACCTCCGCCGCCGCGCCTTTCGAGGAGGTCGACGATGCGGCCTGGGAGGCCGATCTGCAGCTCAAGGTCTACGGCGCGATCCGCTGCACCCGCGCGGCCATTCCCCATCTCCGCGCAGCCGGCGGCGGCGCCATCGTCAACATCACCACCGTCGGCGGCAAGCAGCCCGCCGCCGCGTCGGTGCCGACCACGGTCAGCCGAGCCGCCGGCATCGGGCTCACCAAGGCGCTGTCCAAGGACCTTGCCCCCGACCGCATTCGCGTCAACACCGTCATGCTCGGCTCGATTCGGAGCATGCAGTGGGAACGCCGCTGGCGCGGTGGATCGTCGAACGTCTCGCTCGAGGAATACTACGCCACCATGGGCGCCGACATCCCGCTGGGGCGAATCGGTCGCGCCGAAGAGGTCGCCGACCTGGTGGCGTTTCTCGTCTCCCCGCGCGCGGCCTACATCACCGGGACCGCCGTCGCCATCGACGGCGGCAAAGGCGACGTCATTTAGGAAGCCTCAGACGCAGTTCCTTCCCCCCAGGAAGGAAACCTATTCCTAGCCCCTCCGTCATACCGGCAAAAGACGCTGGCCCCGTCCTCGAGGCGAAAGCTGGAATCCGGCGGCTGCGGAGCGGCCGCCTTGTAATTTCGAGCGGAGCGAGAAATCTAAGGGGCCGGGAGAAGGCAGAACGCCTTTAGATTCCTCACTGCGTTCGGAATGACATCTCTGTCATTTCCGTCGCTCGCGCCTTCTCCGTCATTCGAGCGAAGAGCCTGCCCCACACTCGATACGGGGCGGGAATCCAGTCCGGTCAAACCTGGAACCGTCAGCCACCCCTCAGAATCCAGCCTCCACGTCCACCACGTTCTCCAGCGGCTCGCCCGCCTTGTAGCGATGCAGGTTGCTTGCGAAGAACTCGCGGATCCGGGCCACGCGCAGCGGCGACGCGCCGCCGTTGTGCGGCGTGATCATCACGTTGGGAAAGCCCCAGATCGGGTGGCCGGCCGGCGGCGGTTCCTGGTCGAGCACGTCGAGGCCCGCGCCGCGCAGCCTGCCGCTGCGCAGGGCGTCGACAAGCGCGGGCGTGTCCACCACCGCGCCGCGCGAGATGTTGATCAGATAGGCGTCGTCAGGCAGCAGGTCGAACACGCTCGCGTCAATCAGACGCTGGGTCTCGGCGGTGCTGGGGCAGCAAATCGCGAGAATGTCCGTCTCGGGCAGCATGTCGGCCATCTCGCTCACCAGCCGCACCTCGCGGATGTAGGCGTCGGGCTCCTGCGGATAGATGTCCACGGCGCGCACCTCGACCTCGAGACCGTCCAGCCGCCGGGCCAGCGCGCGGCCGATGCCGCCGGCCCCGACGACCAGCGCTCGCTTACCCGTCAGCTCGTCCACCTGAATCGACGGATCCCAGCGCTCTTCCTGCTGAGCCAGCACCGCCGGCGCGATGCCGCGCGACAGGCCCGTGAGCAGCGCGATGCCGGTTTCGGCGACGTGGCTGCCCAGCACGACCTTCACGTTGGTCAACACCAGATCGCGCTCCAGGAGGCCTGGAGATTTCAGATATTCCTCAACGCCCGCCGAAAAGACCTGGACCCAGCGCACGTTCGGCGCCGCGTCGAGCACGCCGGGCCCCAGCGGCCGCCCGGAGCCGATGACCTCCGCCTCGCGCAATGCAGGGAAAGACGCTTCGAGCTTGGCGGTCCAGGTGAACTCGTCGTCCGGAAACTCGGCCCGCATCGGATCCCAGTCGGCGCTTGTGCCCAACGGGTAGTCGATCACAACGTTCAAGGCTTCCTCGGTTTCGTCGACGTTGCGGCGCACGCGCGACAGTGTAGGCGGCTGCCGCCGGGCCCACTGCTAGACTTCGCCGCGTTCCATCCCGAGGGCGCTCCGCTGCCCACCGATCCCGTTCGCCGCGACGCGCCTAGCCCGCCCTCGGGCGTGACCAAGCTATCCGCCGACGCGGTGCGTTGGACCTGCGACCCGGGCACGCTGGGCTTCGAGTCGACCGCCGAGCTCGAGCGTCCGGACGCCCTGATCGGCCAGGAACGCGCCGAGCGATCGCTGGAGTTCGGCGTGGACATCCGCAGCCCCGGATTCAACATCTTTGCCATGGGGCTTCCGGGTACCGGACGAACGTCCATGATCTTCGAGCGTCTCCGGGCCGTGGCGGATAGCCGCCCCACCCCGCCCGATTGGTGCTACGTCCACAACTTCGACGAACCGCACCGCCCACGGGCGCTGCGCCTTCCGCCCGGCGCGGCGCCCGACCTTCGCCGTCGCATGGCCGACCTGGTGGAGGCCCTCCAAATCGAAATGGTGCGGGCCTTTGGCACCGACGAATACGAGGTCCAGCGACGCGCCATCACCCAGCGGGAACAGGGCGAGCGGCAGGCGGCGCTCCAGGCGTTGGACCGTCAAGCCCGTGCCGCCGGACATGCGCTCGTGCAGACGCCGGTGGGTCTCAGCGTCGCCGCGGTTCGCGACGGCCAGCCGCTCACCCCCGACGCCCTGCGGCAACTGCCCGAATCCGAGCGTGACGCCATCCAGCAGGCGCGCGGCGTCCTCGACGATGCGCTGGCGGACACCATGCGGGCGCTGCGCCAGGGGCAACGCCAGGCGCGTGATCGGCTGCATGCGCTCAACATCGATGTCGCCCGCAGCGTCGTCCGGCCACTGCTCGAAGACTTGCGCGAGGCCTACCGCGGCCACGACGACGTGACGGCCTACT
Organism: Chloroflexota bacterium; assembly: GCA_028873795.1. Classification (GTDB taxonomy): domain Bacteria; phylum Chloroflexota; class UBA11872; order UBA11872; family UBA11872; genus JAJECS01. The sequence goes on along the minus strand of JAPPNP010000070.1, from coordinate 61,875 downwards.
TGGACGCCGTCGAGCAGAACGCCACCGAGAACTTCGAAGACTTCCGCGAGAGCGAGGCCGACGGCTCGACGGCAGAACCCGCGGCGCGGTATCGCGCCGATCCTTTTTTGCCCTATCAAGTCAATGTCCTCGTGACCCACGCCCCGGACACGGGGGCGCCGCTGGTTCGCGAAGGACATCCGACCTATCCCAACCTCTTTGGCCAGATCGAGCAGCGCCAGGCCATGGGTGCCGTCACCACGGACTTCACCATGATCAAGCCCGGCGCGCTGCACGCCGCCAACGGCGGCTTCCTAGTCGTGCAGGCGGAGGACGTGCTGCCCAACGCCGCGGCGTACGACGGGCTCAAGCGAGCGCTGCGCGACCAGGTGATCCGCATCGAGACCGTGGCGGAAGGCCTGGGATTGGCGGCTCCGGCGCGCCTCGATCCCGAACCCATTCCGCTCGACGTCAAGGTTGCGCTGGTCGGCGCGCCGTGGGTCTACTACCTGCTCCACGACGCCGATCCCGATTTCGGCGACTTGTTCAAAGTTCGGGCCGAGTTCGACACCGAGATCGACCTCAACGACGCCAACATGAATCGCTATGCCCGGTTCATCGCCGCCCGCTGCCACGACGAAGGCTTACCCCACTTCGACCGCACGGCCGTGGCCCGCATCGTTGAGGAAGGCGTGCGCCTGGCGCAGGACCGCCGCCGCCTGTCGACCCGGTTCGGCGACCTCAGCGACATCATCAGGGAAGCCGGGCACTGGGCGCGCCGGGCCGGCGCCGACGTGGTGAGCGAGGAGCACGTCTGGTCGTCGATCGACGAGCGAATCCGCCGCAGCAACCTGACCGAGGAAAAGATCCGGGACCGGATCGCCGACGGCACCGTGATGGTGGAGATCGAGGGGGCGGCGGTCGGGCAGGTCAATGGACTGTCCGTCGTCGGCCTGGGAGGCTACGACTTCGGCCAGGTGCACCGGATTTCCGCCCGCACCTACCCCGGGCGCGACGGCGTGCTCAGCATCGATCGCGAAGCCAAGCTCACCGGGCCCATCCACGACAAGGGCGCCATGATCCTGTCCGGGTTTGTGAGCGGCGCATTCGGGATCGAGGGTCCGCTGAGCCTCACCGCCACCCTCGTGTTCGAGCAGTCCTACGGCGGCATCGAGGGCGACAGCGCGTCGTCCGCCGAGCTTTACGCATTGCTCTCGAGCCTGAGCGGCCTCCCGCTGTGGCAGGACGTGGCGGTGACCGGCTCGGTTAACCAGCACGGCCAGGTCCAGGCCGTCGGCGGCGTGACCCAGAAGGTCGAGGGGTTTTTCGATTTGTGCCGCGCGCGCGGGCTCACCGGCGCCCAGGGCGTGCTGCTGCCGGCCGCGAATGCCAAACACCTCACCCTGCGCTGGGACGTGGCCAAGGCCATCGACGCCGGACAGTTTCACGTCTACACCACGGATACCATCAGCGGCGGCATCGAGTTGCTCACTGGCGTTCCCGCCGGGGAACCCGGCGCGAGCGGACGCTTTCACCCGGACTCGGTCTTCGGCATCGTCCAATCGCGGCTGGCGCTGTTCGCCCGGCGCTGGCACGACGGCCCCGCCCGCTAGGGATAGTCCCAAAGGACCGGTTAGGGCTGCCCCAATCCGTTCGGCGTGCGCTCGTCGTAGGAATTATCGAAAGGATTGCGACGGACGGAGGCTGGGATCCCCTTGGATTTCACGAAGACTTTCAGCGGCTCGACCTGCCGCGCCGCGGTCGCTTCGTGCGAATCTTCACCTTGGGCGCCGCGCCCAGGGGTATACTTGCCGTTCATCGCCAGGCGGCATGGTGCGCGCCGCGAGCGACGCGCCAGAGGCCACGCTCGGGGGGAGACGCCGGCATGGGCATGACCATCGACTCTGATATTCGACGGCGCGCCGCCGCCAGGCGGAGCCCGCTGACCTTCGTGCGCGAAAACTGGCGCGCGATCACCCTCTACCTGGTCATTACCGGAGCGTTGCTGCTCGGGCTGACGCAGGCCACCGAGATCACGGTCGGGATCCTGCAGTTCATCGCGCAACTGCTCTTCGCGATGATGTTCCTGATCGTTCAGTTCGGCGCCCTGTTCTACATCCTGGGTCGGGGGCGGACCTATTGGGTGCAGCCGGGCGAAACCGGCGTGTGGTTCTCGGACTACCGAGGGAACGATCAGATCCTCGAGGTCGCGCGGCGCGTGGTGACGCTGCTGCGCGGCGTGCGGGAGTTCAAGCGCATGGGCGGTGAGACCATTCGCGGTCTGCTGCTCGAAGGCCCACCCGGCACCGGCAAGAGCTACCTGGCGCAGGTGATGGCCAGCGAGGCCGGGCTGCCATTCGGCTATCTCTCGGCCCCGAGCCTGCAGGCCATGTTCATCGGCATCGGCCCGCTGCGCGTCCGCATGCTCTACGGCAAGGCCCGCAAGCTGGCCCGGCGGCATGGCGGCTGCATCGTCTTCATCGACGAGATCGACGCCATCGGCACTTCTCGCACCAGCCAGATGAGCGGCGGCATGGGCATGGGGATGATGGGCGGCATGATGGGCGGCGGCGGGCTGGGGCTTCTCAACGAGCTGCTGCTGCAGATGGACCCGCCGAACTTCGACAACGGTCTCTTCTCCCGGCTGCTGCGCACGCTCGGCCTCAAGAAGGGCCGCGCCATGCCGCCGCCGGTGCTCACCGTCGGCGCCACCAACATTGCCTCCGTGCTTGATCAGGCCCTGCTGCGGCCCGGGCGATTCGACCGCAAGATCCACGTCGACAAGCCCGACTTCGAGGGCCGCAAGGACATCATCGAGTACTACCTGGCGAAGGTGCGGCACGAAGAGATGCCCATCGACCGCATGGGCAACGACACGATCGACTACAGCCCGGTGGAGATCAAATACGTCATCAACGAGGCCGTGATTCACGCGCACTTCGACGGCCGCGACGCCATCTCCTACGCAGACTTCTCACGCGCGCGTGAGAACCACGAGTGGGGTCTGCGCGAGCCCATTCGGGGCCTCACCCAGGAGGACCGCCGCCGACTCGCCTACCACGAGGCCGGTCACGCCGTCGCCCAGGTCAAGCTGAAGCACTGGGAGCGGTTGACCAAGGTCACCATCATCCGCCACGGCAGCGCGCTCGGTCTGGCGGCCTACAAGCCGGTCGAGGAGAAGCGCGTGCTGGTGCGTGAGGAGCTACTCGCCAGCATCCAGGTCTCGCTGGCCAGCCGCGCAGCGGAGGAGCTGTTCATCGGCTCACCGACCGTGGGCGTGACCTCCGACTTCGCGCACGCCACGCACATGGCCTTCCACATGCTGAGCGTGTGGGGCATGGACGGGAGCTTCTATTCGACGCTGCCGTTCGGGCCGGCCGTGTCGGCCACCGCGCCTGACATGAAGCGCAAGATCGACCAGATCCTGGACCAGGAGTACCGCAAGGTGAAGTCCCTGCTCACGAAGTACTCCGGCGCCATGCACGACCTGGCGCAGCTGCTGATCGACCAGGACGAGGTAGACGGGCAGGACGTCGAGGACCTGGTCACGCGCTACGACGAGATGATCGAGGCCGGCAACGAGCCCAAGGCGCTGCCCGAGCCGCCGGTGCTCGTCACCGCCGGCGTGTCCGCGCCGGAGCCCTACGTCTTCGGCAGCGACGACGCCTCGAACGGCGCCAACGGCCGGAATGGCTCCACGTCCGACAACGGTGCGCCCACCGAGGAACGCGAGCCCGAATAGGACGGGGCCCGGTCCGTTCGACCCTTCGGCAGGCTCCGAGCCTGTCGGAGGGCGCGGTTCGACGAGCTCACCGCGAACGGGCGGCCCGGTGGACTAGTCGGTCCGGTGGCCCAGGCTGCGCGCAGCCTGGGAGCCTTAGCCACGGCCGGTCGGGTTTCCTTTCCCCACCGTGAGGCCTTTGCGTAACCCTTCGGTCATTCCGGCGGAGGCCGGAATCCAGTCCGGTCGAGTCTGGATGCGTGCCGGATGCTTGGCGTCGGGCGGGTCCGAGACCCGTCTCTACTGGATTCTGCAAAGGCCTCGACCGTAGGAGATGGTTCGGGTGAGGGGATGACCAATCCCACGCTGCACGCAGCGTGGGCCACCGGCCCGCGTTAAGCCGACACGCCCCCGGCTCAGCTCGCGGGCTCGGCCGGCTCCTTCGCCTCGGCGGTCTCGTCTTCCGTCTCGCTCTGCTCCACCGCCTTCAGCCGCTCGTTGGTCACCACCATCAGCTTGCAGTGAGCCGCGCCGTCCGACATGCGCGTCGCGTACATCGAGGTCATGTCGAACTGCTCGAAAAAGGCCGTGTCGTAGACGTTGCTCACGTCGCACACCGGGTGCGCGTCGCCGGACTTGAGTCCATAGGGGCACTCGAACAGCTCGACGATCGCCGACTCGGGCGCCTTTTGCCGCACTGTGATGTTCTCGTTGCCGACCAGCTGGCGCCGCTGGCGCACCCACGCGGCCACCAGCTCGAGAACGTCGGGGTCTTCCTCGCCCTCGGCGGCGGCCAGCGCGTCGGCGCGCGCCTGCGCGCGGAGGGCCTCTTCGGCCTGCTCGCGGAACGCGGAATCAGTCTCCAGCGCCTTCATGATGATCAGCCGCATGAACCCACCCAGCTGATTTCGCAGCCCGGGCTCCGGCACTTTGCCGATGCCGACCGACGGGGCCGCCTCCGGAGTCGGGGCCATCTCGGCGGGTGCCGGCGGCGCGGGCGGCTCGGGAAGGGATTCCCGCGGCGGCGGCAGCACGGGCGCCGCCGGGTGCAGGTCCGGCGGCCTGTCCGGCTCGCCCACATCCGGCGCAAACGCCTCCAGCCGCGCCGGAGGTTTGTCGGTCGTGACCGCGGGTTCCGGCGCGTCCACGGCGCCGTTGTCCGCCGCCGTGACCCCGTTGGAGCTGAAGGTCTCCGAGATGGCGAGCGCCATCGCGTCCGCCGCGTTCGGAGCGAACGCCGGCATGCTCGGGCTCTGCTGCTCGCCGTTCGCCGACGCCGCGCCGTTCGAGGTGGTCGCGGCTGGCGGCGGGAGGGCGGGCGTGGACGCCGAGTCCCGCCCGCTGACCGCGTCGACCGCGCCCTGCACGTCGGACACCACATCGTCCCTGATGCTTGTGACCTCGTCGGTGGTCTCTTGGACCGTCTGGCCGAGCTCGCGCCGAATCTCCGCCAGCTCGCTGCGGGTGGCGTCGGCCTCCCGGCGCAGCTCGCTCATTTCCTCCTGGATGAAGGCGAACTCTTCGGCAAACTCGCGTCGGAACTCGCGCGACATGTCGCGCAGTTTCCGCACCCAGCGGCCGACCGTGCGCATGGCGATGGGCAGCCGCTCGGGGCCCAGGACGATGAGCGCGACCAGGATGATCGCGATGAATTCTTCGAGTCCGACGCCGAACATAGAGGTGGCCTACACCGTGGCGCAGGCTTCGCGGTGGACTTGGAATTCCATCCTAGGGGTCAACTCGCTCTCGGACAAGGGGTGGGGCTACGCCGCGGCGGACACCGCGCGGGCGCGCAGGGCGTCCCGCACGGCCGCGCCGCAGTCCGCGGTCGTTGCGTCGCCGCCGAGATCCGGGGTGAGGGCGCCGGAGGCTGTCACATCACCGAGCGCCGCCATCACCAGCTCGGCTTCTTTGGCATGGCCCAGGTGCTCCACCATCATCGCCGCGGCCCAAATCGTGGCGATGGGCGACGCAATGCCCTGGCCCGCGATGTCCGGCGCCGACCCGTGCACCGGCTCGAACATGGGCGGGTGCGCGCCCTCCGGGTTGATATTGGCGCTCGCCGGCACGCCCAGGCTGCCCATCAGCGCGCCGCCAATGTCCGAAAGAATGTCGCCGAAGAGATTCGACGCCACGAGTACATCGAAGGTCTCGGGGCTGCTTACCATCCGCGCCGCCGCCGCGTCCACCAGGTTGCGGTCGGTGGTGATGCCGGGGTAGTCGGCGGCCACCTCTTCGAACACCTCATCCCAAAACACCGGCGCGAACTGCAGCGCGTTGGACTTGGTCACGTTGGTCACGTGACGCCGGCCCAATCGCATGGTCAAGTCGAACGCGTAGCGAATGATCCGCTCGACGCCTTCGCGAGTGAAGACCGTCGTTTGCAGCGCCACTTCATACGACGAGCCCTGGTGGACGCGCCCGCCGCAACCCGCGTATTCGCCTTCCGAGTTCTCGCGCACGCAGAGCAGATCGAAGTCGCCCGGCCCCTTCCCCGCCAGCGGGGTCGGCAGGCCGGGCAGCAAGCGCGCCGGACGCAGATTGACATAAAGCTCGAAGCCTTGCCGCACGCGCAGCACGCCCTGGTGCTGGGAAATCTCGTCGGGCACCACGTCCGGCAACCCGCAGGCGCCGTACAGAATCGCGTCGAAGCCATCCAGGGTGTCGAGCGCGTCGTCCGGCATGTATTGGCCGTGCTGCAGGTAGTAGTCGCAGCTCCAGGGAAACTCCTGCATGTCCCACCGCATCGCGCCGGTCGTCTGGGCCAGCGTGTCGAGGACCAACTGCCCTTCGCGGACCACGTCGACGCCGATGCCGTCACCGGGAAGTAGGGCAATGCGGTGCGTGCTCATGTCAGTTGGGTGTGTGCGGAGTCGCGCTGGCGAGTATACGGACGCGAAGCAAGCGACCGATCCGGAAGTCTGGCCACCCGGGTTCGCAATTCCCGCGAAAGGAGATCCTGGCCCAACCCGTCCGTCATTCCGGCGGAAGCCGGAATCCAGTCCGGTCGAGCCCCCGGACGCGCCGAATGCCCGAGGTAGGGGCGGGTCTCAGACCCGCCCGTTCCCCCTACCCCTCCGCCCGACACCGCTCCACGAATGCCCCGATGGCGCCCGCGACATCTTCGGCCGCCTCCACCTGCACGAAATGCCCCACGTCGTGGATCAGGATGAGCTCCGAGTTGGGAATGAGCCGGCGGAATTGGCGCGCCACGTGCGGACCAAGGTACGGGTCGCGGCCTCCCCACACGATCAGCGTGCGGCACCGCAGCTGAGCCAGCAGGTCCAGCCGCCGCTGGTTGGCGTTGATCTGCGCCGGGAGGCCCTTGGTGATGCGGTGCAAGGCCTGGCGCGCGATGGAGGATGCCGCGAACGTGTCCCGAAAGGTCCGGGTCAACTCGTCGGAGAGATCCGTGTGCGCGCCCCACACGCGGCCGAGTTGCCAGCGGTAGAGGTTGCCGAAGAGCAGCGAGCGCATGAGGCCCATGGCCCGCTGCAACACCGGGCCCGCCAGCGGCACGTGCAGGGCCTTCAGCGCCGGCGGCATGCGGGCCGAATTCCAGCCGTAGTAGGAGTTGAGCAGTACGAGGCCGCGGGTCCGCCCGGGATTCGCCACCGCCCAGCGAATCGCCGCGGGTCCCGTCATCTCGTGCCCCACCAGCACGACGTCATCGAGACCGTGCGCGTCGATGAACTGGGCCAGGTTGCGGTCGATGGTGTCGAAGCCGAACTCGAGCCCCTCGTTGGGCTCGGAGAAGCCCCACCCCAGCAGGTCGGGGGCCAGCGTGCGCGCCGCGTCCGCAAGCAGCGGCTGCAGCAATCCGTATACGCGCGAGTCGCTCGGCAATCCGTGCAGGAGAACGATGGTCGGGCCGCCCTGCCCGGCTTCTCGATAGTGGCAGATGCCCGACGCCAACTCGATGCGCCGGCCGCTTGGTGGCGCCCAATGTTCATCCACCGAGTTCACGGCGGCGCGCGGCGCAGCGCCTGAAGCGCGTAGAGCCATTCGCCAATGCCCCACGCCTGGGCAAATGCGCCCTCCGGAGCAAATGGCGACTCGGGCTGAAAGATCTCGCTGACCGTGCCGATCGCTCCTTCCGCGAGATGCCGCTCCAAGCCGCCCTCGATCCAGTGCAGATCGCGCCGCGTCCGACCGAGGGCCACGGCCGCGCGCACGTACATGCCGAGCAACCAACTCCACACCGGCCCTTGATGATAGGCGCCGTCGCGCTGGACCGAATCGCCGCCATACTCGCGCCGGTAGGCGGCGTCGGCGGGCGCGAGGCTGCGCAGGCCCACCGGCGTTACCAGGTCCCGTTCCACCACCGCCAGCGCCGACTCGGCGCGGGCGGATGGGAGCAGGTTCGGGCCCACGGCCAGCGCGATGACCTGATTGGGCCGGATGGACGCATCGTCGCCCGACGGCCCGTCCACGATGTCGTAGAGGCAGCCGGTGTCGGCGTTCCAGAACCGCCGCGCGAACGAAGTCGCCGCTTGATCCGCGAGCTCGCGCGTGTCACCCGCATCCCACTGCAGGCTTTCAAGAGCCCGCGCGGCAAAGGTCAGCCCGCGCCACCACAGGGCATTGATCTCCACCGGCTTGCCGCGCCGCGGCGTCACCACCCAATCGCCGACCTTGGCGTCCATCCAGGTGAGCTGCAGACCCTCGGCGCCCTGTGTGAGCAGCCCGTCGTCCGGGTCCATTCGAATACCGTGCCGCGTGCCGCGAACGTGCCAGTCCACGATGTCCAGCACGGCGGTGCCCAGGCCCTCCAGGATTTCCGAGTCGCCGGTGGCGTCCACATAGGCTTCGAGCGCGTGGAGGAACCACAGCGCCGCATCGACCGAGATGTACTCCGGGGTATCGCCCGCATCGGGCCAGCGATTCGGGACCATGCCCTGGTCCACGAAGCTGGCGTAGGCCACCAGCACGGCGCGGGCCACGTCCGTCCGTCCCGTGGCCAGGCAGAGACCTGGCAGGGCGATAAACGTGTCACGCCCCCAATCGCCAAACCAGGGATAGCCCGCAATCACCGTGTTCGGCAGCGCGGCGTGCGCCCGGCCGCCGCGCTGCACCAGCACCTGGTCGGCCGCCAGCCGCAGCCGGGCCTCGAGGTCACTCGTGGACCCGTCCACGAGCTCCGCGGCGCGAGTGTCCTCGGCCGACGGCTCGCGCTCGACGTCGCTCACATCCGCCGGATCCCCCGCGGCGAGTACCAGCGACGTGGAGTCCCCGGGCTGGATGGTGCTGCGAAAGACACCCGGCGTGAAGGCGTCTTCCTGGTGGTCGAAGCCGCGCTCCCGCTCGACGGCGCGCGCCAGATTCCAGTGCCAATCCTGTGCCTCGTCGAACTCCCAGCCCGCGTGGTCGATTGTCAGCGGCGGCGCGTCACCGTGTCTCAAGACGACGCGGTCATCCGGGGTCTGTTCGAGATCGACGGGGCGCACCCCCGTGACCAGTTGGTGAAACCAGCGCAGCGTCACCAGGGGTTGCCATTCGACCTCGACCGGCGCCTCTCCGTCATTGCAATAGCGAATCACCGTCCGGTTGGCGCCGTGGGGCATCCACAGGTCGCCGCGCAGCGACTGACCGGCAAGGTTCCAGGTCCAGCTTGGTCGACTGCCGATCAGCTCGAATCCGGCCAGGTGGCGGTACCCATCCGGATGGACCGTGCCGTCCGCGTATTCGTGCGTGGAGAGCCAGAAGCCCTCGTCGCCGACCGTGGCCTGGACCTGCGCCCCGGCCACCATCACCCAGCGGGCGTTGGGCGGGGGCGCCGCGGCGACGAGCAATCCGTGATAGCGGCGCGTGGCCGGACCGCCAACCGTGCCGGCGGCATAGCCGCCCAGGCCGTTGGTGACCAGCCACTCGCGCTCACGCAGCGGATCGAGCTGCTGTCCAAAGAGGGACGCAGCCAGGCGGAGATTGGGAACCTGCGGAGGGGAGGACACGGCGCTCCCCGGCTACACGTCGGCGGGGCCTGAGTATACGCGGCGGCGGTTTCCCGCCTCCCTATAATCCGCCAATCCCATGTCGTCTCCGCCAGCGTCGCCGGCCCAGCGCCCGCCCGCCCCCTTTGTCATCGCGATCGGCCTCACCGGTGGCCTGATCAGCGGGCTTGTGGGCGTCGGCGGCGGCATCGTCATGGTGCCGTTGATGGTCGCCATCCTGGCGATGACCCAGCACCGCGCGCACGGCACCTCGCTGGCCATGATCGTGCCCATCGCCATCAGCGCGGTGATTCCCTATTGGATCGCGCACGGCATGGATTGGCTGGTGGTGGTATCGCTGGCCGGCACGTCCGTCGGATTCGCGGTGGTGGGCGCGCGACTGACCAAGCATCTCAACGCCACGGTCCTCCGGCGCGGGTTCGCCGTGCTGCTGATGCTTACGGCGATTCGGCTGCTGCTCTCGGCGCAGAGCGCCGCCATGTTTGGGCAAATGGAGGGTCTTCAGCTCATCGTGGCCGCGCTCGTGGCCGGCACGGTCACCGGGTTGGTCGCGGGCACCATGGGCGTGGGGGGAGGCATCGTCATGGTGCCCGCCATGGTGATCGTGATGGGCATCGAGCAGCACGTCGCCCAGGGCATCTCGCTGGCCGTCATCGTGCCCACCGCAATCTCCGGCGCCGCGCAGCACTTTCGCCAGGGCAACGTCGATTTCCGTTGGGCGCTCTACATCGCCGCCGGGGGCATCGTGGGCGGCGCCGTCGGCGCGCAGTTCGCGCAGTTCATTCCCGCCTTTGGCCTGCGCATCCTCTTCGCCGTATTCGCGATCTATTCGGCCCAGCGCATGGTCGGCGTCCAGGGGTGGCTGGTGCAGCGCATCCGCGCCGCGCGCACCGGCGCGTCGTGAGCCGCCGGCAACCGGCCCGGAGCGACTCCTAATGGCGGGATTCCTCGACGGCGCCCTGGTATTGGACTTCACGCGGGTGCTTGCCGGGCCGTTCTGCACCATGACGCTCGCCGATCTCGGCGCGCGCGTGATCAAGGTCGAAAGCCCCGAGGGCGATGAAGCTCGTGGGATGGGGCCGTTCGTCGATGGCCACAGTCTCTACTTCGCCAGCATCAATCGCGGCAAGGAGAGCGTGGCGCTCAACCTCAAGCACCCGCGGGCCGTCGAGTTGGCCCTCGGGCTCGCGGCGCGCGCCGACGTGCTCGTCGAAAACTACCGGCCCGGCACGCTCGAGCGGCTCGGGCTCGGGTACGACGCGGTCCGTGAGCGCAACTCCGACATCGTGTACGTGTCCGTGTCGGGCTTCGGCCAGGTCGGCCCCTATCGCGATCGCGGGGCCTACGACGTCATCATCCAGGCCATGGGCGGCCTCATGGGAATCACCGGGCCGGCCGGCGGTGGCCCCACGCGCGTGGGGGCCTCCTTGGGCGACATCGTGCCCGCGCTCTACGCGACCGTCGCGGTGCTCGCCGCGCTGCAACGCCGTGAACGCACCGGCGAGGGCTGCCACGTCGACCTCGGGATGATGGACGCGGTGGTGGCCGTGGTCGAGAACGCCATGGCGCGCTATTGGGTCAGCGGCGAGGACCCCGGTCCCATCGGCAACCGACATCCCGCCATTGCGCCCTTCAGCTCCTTCGCTACCGCCGATGGCCAGATCGTGATCGCCTGCGGCAACGACGCGCTCTGGCGCCGGCTGTGCGCCGCACTCGGCGCGCCGACGTTGGCGGATGACGAGCGGTTTGCCACCAATGCCCTGCGCGCCGAGCGCGCCGAGGAGCTGGCCGTCGCCTTAGAAGACGTGCTGCGCGCGCACGGCACGGCGCATTGGCTGGAAGTCCTGCTCGAGGCCGGCATCCCCTGTGCGAAAGTCAACCGCATGTCCGACCTCCTGGACGATCCCCACCTGCGCGCCCGCGACATGATCGTGGAAATGGACCAGCCCAACGTCGGGCGTCTGCCGGTGCCCGGTGCGCCCATCAAGGCGTCGGGCGTGGACGTCGACCTGGGCGATCCGTCGCCCGCCTGGGGCGCGCACACGCGTGCCGTGCTGGGCGAACTGCTCGACGTGGACTCGACCGAGTTCGATCGCCTCGCGCAGGACGGCGCCATCGGCATCCCCGCGCCCAAACCGTCATGACCATCGAGGTTGCCGCCGACGGCTCGCATCGGGTGACCATCGACACGCCGATCGAGATTCGGCGCGCCGCGCCCGAGGATCTCGAGCCCATGAGCGAGCTGTGGGGTTCCGAGCGGCGGCTCGCCCAGCGCCGCGTGCTGCGGCGGTACTTCGACGAGCAACGCCAGCGCGTCCAAACCGGGCTGGTGGCGATGTTCAACGGAGCGCTCGTCGCGCAGATGTGGATCCGGCACCGGCATCTTGACCGCGGCATCGCGGACGGCCGGCGAGCCGCGTATCTGCATACGTTGATCGTGGCGGAGCCCTTCCGACGCTTGGGCATTGCCGAGGCCTTGACGCGCGCCGCCTCCTGCGAAGCCGAGGCGCGCGGCGCCGATGTGCTCACCATCGGGGTCGACGCCCCCAACGACTACGCCCGCCGCTTGTATGAGAAGTGGGGCTTCAAGGCCTACCACGCGACCACCGACCTGCGCGGCGAGCTGGTGTTTCTGCGGCGGCGCAGCTACGGCGAAAGGCCGTAAGCGCGCCCCTAAGTGCTAAGCTCGCCGCGGTTCCATCGGCTGCTTGCTCGCAGCCCGTTGCACGCCGCCGTGCGTGCTATCCGCGTCTAGGACCCGCCCGTGCAGGCCTTCTTTCAGGGCTCGTTTGTCGATTTCGCCGACGCCAAGGTGAGCGTCATGACGCATGGGCTTAACTACGGCACCGGCGTCATCGAAGGCATCCGCGGCTACTGGAACGAGGATGACGAGCAGATGTACCTGTTCCGCGCCCGCGAGCACTTCGTGCGGCTGCGGCAGTCCGCCAAGATCCTGCGCATGGCGATCCCCCACACCGACGATGAGCTGGTCGACATCGCTTGCCAGGTTGTGCGCTCCGGCGATTTCCAAGAGGACGTCTACGTGCGCCCGTTGGTTTACAAGGCGGCCCAGCAAATCGGCTTGAGCATGATCAAGCCGACCGCCAACGGCCCGGCCCTCATCGATGACGAGATCACCATGTTCGCCGTGCCCTTCGGCCCGTACCTGGACGTCGAGAAGCCGATCCGCTGCACGGTCGCGTCGTGGCGGCGAATCAACGACAACATGATCCCGGCCCGAGGCAAGGTGGCCGGGCTCTACGTCAACTCCTCCGTGGCCAAGACCGAGGCCGTCGAGGCCGGGTTTGACGAGGCCATCATGCTCACCGAGGACGGCCACGTCAGCGAGGGAACGGGCGAAAACGTGTTTCTCGTGCGCGACGGCGTCCTGGTCACGCCCTCCGTCAGCGACGACATCCTCGAAGGCGTGACCCGGCGCACGATCATCCAAATCGCGCGCGACGAGCTTCAGATCGACACCATTGAGCGCTCCGTCGACCGCACCGAGCTGTACATCGCCGACGAGCTGTTTCTGGTGGGTACCGGCGCGCAGATCTCGCCCGTGCGCGAGGTCGATGGGCGCGTGCTCGGCGACGGCGGCATCGGTCCCGTCACGCGCGCGCTCCAGGACTTATACTTTGACATCGTGCGTGGCGGAAACGCCCGCTACCGATCGTGGTGTGCGCCGGTATATCCGGTTCCGGCGGCGCAGACCTAGCAGGGGAGGCAAGGAGGTCATCGTCTGAGCTTGCGGCTTCCCCGCGCTACGTCTCGACCTTCTGTTTCACCGACCCTTCGTTTATCCGCTGCCACTGCGGCGTTGGTCCATGGCTGCGCCTGACGCGGCGCCACGGGCGCCGGCTGCGCTCCAGGAACAGATTGGCGTTCGCTTCACCAACCCCGCGCTGCTGCGGCAGGCCCTGGTGCATCGCTCGCTGATCAACGAAGTCGACCTGGCGCCGACCGACTCCAACGAGCGACTCGAGTTCCTCGGCGATGCCGTCTTGGGCCTGGTGACGACTGAGTTGCTCTACGAGCGTCATCCCGAGTTCGACGAGGGACAGCTGACCCGGGCTCGCGCCTCGCTGGTCAATTTGAACGCTGCGGCCAGATTCGCCGAAGCGCTCGGCCTTGGCGCGCATCTGATGCTGGGGCGCGGCGCCGAACTGACCGGGGCGCGCAAGCGCGCCTCCGTGCTCGGCCGCGCCTTCGAGGCGTTGGTCGGCGCCGTCTATCTCGACGCCGGACTCGAGGCGGCGCGAGATTTCATCACCCCGTTCGTGAGCGAGGCGCTCGGCGCGCGTGGTCGCGCCGGCCCCCAAAAGGACTACAAGACGCAGCTGCAAGAACGGCTGCACGTCGAGCGCACCGCGACGCCGGTCTATGAGCTGGTCGATGCCAGCGGGCCCGACCATGACCGCCGCTTCCGCATGGCCGTGACGGTCGACGACGAGCAGTTGGCCCAGGGCGAAGGTTCGAGCAAGCAGCGCGCCGAGCAGGACGCCGCGCGCGCCGCCCTGCGCCTCTTGAACGGAAGCGGCTGAACGATGCATTTGCGACGAATTGAGCTGCAGGGCTTCAAGACGTTCTCGCGGCGCACCGTGGTCGAGTTGCCGCAGGGAGTCACCGCGGTGGTTGGTCCGAACGGGTCCGGCAAGAGCAACCTGGCCGACGCCATTCGCTGGGCGCTCGGCGAGCAGACCCTGCGAACCCTTCGCGTCCGCCGGTCCGACGAGATGATCTTCGGCGGCACCGCTTCGCGCCCGCGCACCGGCATGGCCGAGGTGCTGCTCGTATTCGACAACGCCGACGCCTGGCTGCCGACGCCATACGCGGAAGTTGTCATCGGCCGCCGTCTATTTCGCTCCGGCGACAGCGAGTACACCCTCAACGGCGCGCGCGTGCGCCTGCGCGACATTGTCGACTTGATGAGCGCGGGCGGCATTGGGGCCGGCGGGGCCTCCATCGTGAGCCAGGGCCACATCGACGCGACGCTGCGGCAGCGTCCCGAGGAGCGCCGGAGCTTTCTCGAAGAGGTCGCCGGCATCGGCAGATTTCAAGCCCGGCGCGACCAGGCCGAGCGACGCTTAACGGGAACCCGTCGAAATCTCGAGCGACTGCGCGACCTCGTGGCGGAAATCGAGCCCGGCCTCGAGACTCTCCGACGCCAGGCCGAGATCGCTGAGCAGGGCCGGGAGCTCGAGTCCGAGCTGCGCGCCCTCCGCGTGGCGCTGCTCGGGCACCGGCTGGATACGGTCGGTCGGCAAATCGGCGAAGCCGAAGAGCGCGAGCAAGCCGTGGCGCGGCGCATGGCGGCGCTGACGGCGACACCCGCGACGGAGTTGCGCCGGCAAGCGTCGGCGGCCGACCTCGACGCGCAGGGTCACGACACGCTGTTGCGGCAGCGTCGCGAGGACGAAACCGCGGCCGTAGCCGCCCTGGGCGCGCTCGAGGCTCGGCAGCAACAGCTGCGCGAGCGCCTGGTGCATCTGGAGGCGCGCGCTGCCGACGCGCCGGAGCGTGCTCGCGCGCTCGATGCCCGAAAGGCCGCGCTGGAGGCTGAAGCCGCGCAGGAAGATCGCACCCGCGGTGAACTGGAACACCAGGCGGAACGCCGGGCAGAGCATCTGGCGCACCTGGCCGCGGCGTTGGCGGATGCACGCGCCGCGGCGGACCTGCGCGACGCCCACGCCGCTGCGTTGGCCGAACTCAAGGCCCGTGGCGCAATGCTGCGCGAGCGCACCGACCAACTGACACGTGAACAATCTCGCCTGGCCGGCGAGTTGGAGAGCCTGGCGCACTCCCAGCAAGCGGCGGAGCAGGAGGCTGCGGGAAGCACCGGCCGGATGGCGGCGGCGCAGCAGCGTGTTGAGCAAACCGCCGCCGACCACGAGGCAGCCGAGGCTGAGGCCGGCGCCGCGCACCAAGCGCAGCAGGCCCGGGCCGGCGACCTGGCGACCGCGGAGCGCCTGCTGGCCGATGCAGCCAGCCGCCTCGAGACCCTCGAAGCCGAACGGCGCGCCCTGCAGACGGCTCAGGCGTCAAATGGCGACGCCGGGCCGTCCGACGCGGCGCTGCGCGAGCGCGTGCCCGGGGTGCTGGGCCGGCTGCGCGAGCTGCTGCCGGACGCGCGTACGCGCCGCGAGCCGCTGCTCGACGCCGCGCTGTCCGATGCGCTCAACGACTGGATGATTCGCGATCGCGCCGACCTATCGGCCGCCGTCGATGTAATTCATTCGCTGAACCTCGCCCCGGCGAGACTGCGCCTCGTCGAGGCCGTGGGAATGCCGAAACTCTCCGAAGCCCTGCGGGCCGACGCCGACGTGCTCGGAAGTCTCGATGCCTACGTCAAGGTGGACGACCCCAGGATCCGCCGCCTGCTGCGACGGATCGTCGTGGTGGCAGACCTGGATGCGGCGTTTCGGGTGCGCGCGGCGCACGCGAACAACGGTCCGATGCCGATGATCGTGGCGCTTGCGGGCGCCGCCATCGACACGGACGGTTCGATTCGCATCGGCGCGACGCATGCCAAGACCGATCCCGTCGCCGATCGCCTGGAGAGCATTGGCGCGGCCATCGCGCGCGCCGCGCGGGATCGCGACGACGCGGAGCGAAAGCTGGCCGCGGCAGCGGAAGCCGCGCAGGCTGCCACGGCGAGCGCCGATGCCGCACAACGGACCCGGACCGAGCGGACCGCCGCGCACAGCGCGGCCCGCGAGGCGCTGACGGTGGCCGCGGTGGCGATGGAGCGACTCTCGTCCCGCGCGACCACGCTGGCCGATCGACGTTCCGAGGTCGCGGCGCGCCTCGAGTCGCTTGACGAAGATTTGGACCGGCAGGTGAGCCAACGAGCCGATGTCGAGCGCTCGCTCGCCGAGCTGCCTTCGGAGCCGGGCACGGCGTCCGAGGGACCGGGCGATCTTGCGGCGTTGGAGCGCGACCACGCGGCCGCGGCGGCGGATCAGCGGGCCGACACGGCGCGCGTCGCCGAGCTCCGCGCCCGGGCCAACGCCCGCACGACGCTCTTGGAGGGCGTGGGCGCCGAGCGTGAGCGGGCGGAGGCGCTCGCCGAGGAGATGGCGGCCAATCGCCTGGCCACCCAGGAGGAGTGCGACGCCATCAGCGCCGATCTTGATGAAGCCGCGGCGGCGGCCAAGGCCGCCCGCACGGAGGCGCGGGACGCGGAGCGTGAGCTGCTCGAGGTTCGCTTGCGCGCGCAGCGGCTGCACTTGGAGGCCGCGCAACGGGCGGAGGAAGAGCGGCGGACGGGTGACGACCTCACGGCGGCCCAGCGGGAGACGGAGCGGCTGGCCGAGCGATTAGCCGAGTTGCAGCGCGCCGCGCGCGACGATCTGGGCCTGCCCGATCTGAGGCCCAAGCGCCTCGACGAGCCGCTCGGGCGCGTCGAGCGACGGGCGGCCGACCTGAGGCGGGACCTCGCGGAGCTCGGTCCGCTGAATCCGCTGGCGCCCGAGGCCTTTCGCGAGCAGCAGGCGCGCGTAGACGACGCGCGGTCGCAAATCGCCGATCTCGAGGGGGCGGAGGCCAATCTGCGGGCCCTCACCGCCCGCCTGCAGCGGGAGTTGCACAGTCAATTCGTCTCGACCTTCGAATCGATCAACGCGCACTTCAGCCGCCTCTTCCGAGAGCTTTTCGGCGGCGGATCGGCCACGATGGTCCTCACGGCGCCCGACGATGTCGAGACCACCGGCGTTGAATTCCAGGTCAAGCTCCCCGGTCGACGGCAGCAGGAGCTGGCCGCCCTATCCGGCGGCGAGCGCGCGCTGGTGTCCGCGGCGCTGATCATGGCCCTGCTGCACGTGCGTCAGAGCCCGTTCTGCGTGCTCGACGAGGTGGACGCCGCGCTGGACGATGCCAACGTCGGGCGGTTCTGCCAGCAGCTCAACAAACTCGGGGAGCGAAGCCAGATCCTGGTGATCACGCACAACGCCATCACGGTCGAGTCCGCCGCGGCGATCTACGGTGTGACCATGCACGAGGACGGCGTCTCGGACCTGCTCTCGCTGTCGCTGAATGGTGCGGCAAACGGCGTGAACGGCCACCAGGCCGCGAACGGCCACCACGCCGCGAACGGGCACCAGGCCACAAATGGCCACCAGGCCGCCAACGGCCGGGCAGCTTCCGTGAAAGCGCCGTCCCTCACCTAGCCGACACGGAAACGAGCATGACCGGGCATCGCCGGAGGCGCAGATGGGCCGCGGTGCTGGCGCGGACGCCGCGTCGCCCCACCGGGCAGCGCCCACGCGTGCCGGTCGTCCGGCGGCCGGCGCCCGAGAGCCGCACGGCATCACCGCGCGTTTGGCTATTGCTCAGCGTGATCGCCGCGGGAGCCGTGGCCTTTTCGCTCATTTTGGCGGCCATTGGCAACCCCGTCGAAGGCGTGGACGACTTCTTCGGCGAGGCGCAATTCCTCCTGGCCCCGGAGCCGGAAGCGGCGAACACCGGAGAACTCCTCGTGCCGCGGGCCGACGACAGCCGTGCGAGTCTCGCAACCGTTCCGGAATTGACGGGATTGACGCGCGCCGTCGCGGAAGCCGCCGCAACCGACGCGGAGTTTCGCATCGTCTTTGACGAAGACTTCAACGAAACCGTTGCCGAGGGCCTGATCAGCCGGCAGACTCCGGAGGCGGGCAGCCGACATGACACCAGCGAGCCGATTCGCGCCACGCTCAGTCTGGGACGGCCGCAGGCTGCCGTTCCGAGCGTGGTGGGTCTCAGCGCCGCGGCGGCCCGCGCGCGGCTCGAGGCCGGCGGCTTCCAGGTGCTGGAGGTCGCGGCGTTCAGCCAGGACGTGCCGGCCGACCATGTGCTGCGGCAGGATCCAATCGCCGGCAGCGTCATCAATCGCCGCTCGGCGGTGGTGCTGCACCTGAGCCGCGGCGTTGAAACGGTAACCGTGCCGCCGCTGTCCGGCCGCTCCGAAGACGACGCGCGCCGCGCCGTCGAGCTGGCCGGCCTGGTGGTGGGCGAGGTGGCCTACAAGGAAACCGGCAGCGTGCCGAATGGGGTCGTCGAGTCGCAGGACCCGGAACCCGGCGCGTCCCTGGCGCGCGGCGGCGAGGTTGCGCTGACCGTCGTGCGGGTGGGCGAGATCGAGGTGCCCGAATTGCGCGGACTATCGACGGCGGCGGCCGAGCGCGAGCTTCTCGATCGCGGGCTCTTCATCGGCGAGCTCACCCGGCTGCCGACAGGCGGCGTGGCCGACGAGCGCGTCATGGAGCAAGAGCCGGGCGCCGGCGCGCAAGTACCGCGCGGATTCAGCGTGCGGCTCACGGTGGCGATACCCGGCGGCGTGCAGGCGGAGCCTCCAAGCGGATAGCCGGCGGCTTCGAGTCGGGGCGGGAGCGTCCGGCCCGTTCCGACGTCAGCGGCCTGCCGGGCTTACGGCAGCTTCGGGTCCACGTCCGGAATGCGGTCCGCGCGGAGCCGGCTCAGCGCCTCCTGCAGGAGCTCGTCATCCTCACCGCCGTAGGGCCCGTCCGTGGACTCGTGCGCCACGTCCGGCGTAAGCCCCGAGTCGTTGAGGTTGACGTCGTTCGGCGTGATCCAAATGCCGCTCGTCACTCGCATGATGGACTCATCGGACAGCTGATGCAGTTCCTGCATCGAGCCCTTCCCGAAGGTCTCCTCGCCCATCAACTGCGCCCGGCCGTGCGCTTGGAGCGCGCCGGCCACGATTTCGGAGGCGCTGGCCGATCCGCCGTTCACCAACACCAGCATCGGCGTCGTGGTGTCGCCCCCCTCGTCCTGCACCCGCCAGCGGGTGCGGCCCTCATGGCGGTGTTCTTGAATCAGGATGGTCTGTCCCTGGGCCAGGAACTGGGCCGCCACTCGGACGCTGGCATTGAGCAACCCGCCCGGATTGTTGCGCAGGTCGAGCACCAGGGCGGAGATGTCCTCGGCCTCGAGGTCGTCCAGGGCCTGCCGCAGCTCGCTCGACGTGCGGCTTCCGAAATTGGCAATGCGCACGTAGCCGATCTCGTCGAATTGATCCTTGGTGACCGACGGCACAATAACCCGCGCCCGCACGACGCTGACGTCGCGCGTGTCCTCGCTGCCCTCGGGCTGCATGGTGAGGACCACCGACGTCCCTTCCTCGCCGCGCACGCGCCTGCCGAACTCGTCCAGCGCCATGCCGCGGGTTGACACGCCGTCGACGGCGACGACGAACTCGTTGGCGCGAATCCCGGCACGTTCGGCCGGTGAGTCGGGCAGAGGCGTCAGCACGAACGGCGTTTCGTCGCGCAGCTCGATGCGGATGCCCACGCCAACGAAGCTGCCGCGTATTCGCTCACGCGAGCGCTCGGCTTCCTCGGAGTTCTGGTAGACGGTGTGTTGGTCCTCGGTCGCCTCGGCCAGACCGCGAATCGCGCCTTCCCGCAAGACCTCCGGGTCGAGCGGACCGCCGTAGAAGTGGTCCTGAATGACGCTCCAGGCCTCCCAGAACAGGGTGAGGTCGACGTCGTCAAAGTCGGGGGGCGTGTCGGGCCGGGCGCCGGCGGTCGGGAAGGCCAGCGGACGGGGTTGTTGGTCCGCGTCCACATCGGCCGGCAATTCGGCGGGAACCGGGCCGGCGAACTGGGCCTGCGGTTGAATGCCCGGGTCACCCGTGATTGTCCCGGCAACGAAGCCCGCGCCGAACACCGCGCATAGGGCAACCACGGCGGCCGCCATCAGCATGGCCGTCCGAAGGTTGCGATTCATGCGAGGAGCCCTTGGCGAGGTCGCCCTAAGACCCTAGCGCAGCGCTGCGCCACTTTCGGTGGCGCAGCCCACGGTGGCGCTCCCGGGGGGAGCCCAGTATGCCAGTGCCGGGGCTAGCTCGGTCCGTTCGTGGGAAGCGACGGAGCGGCCGAGCCAACCAGCGTGTCCGATTGCACGCAGCCGCTGTCCATATGGATCACTCGCCGCCGCAGGCGGTTGACCGTGCCCGTGTCATGCGTGGCGACGACGGTGGTCACGCCGTCGGCATTGATATCCAGCAGCAGGTCCACGATCTCCGCCGCCCGCTCGGCGCTCAGGCTCTCCGTCGGTTCGTCGCAGAGCAGGATCTCGGGGCTGGCGATGACCGCGCGGGCAATGGCCACCTTGCGCTGCTCACCCCCAGACAGCTCGCGAGGAAAGCGCGCCTTCTTGTCGGCCAAGCCGACCCGCTCGAGCACCGCCGTCACGCCCGACGCGACGGACGATCCCCCCATGCCCCGCACGCGGAGCGGCAGCGCGACGTTTTCGGCCACCGTGGCGTTCGGCATGAGGCGGGTGTCCTGGTAAACCACGCCCATGCGTCGCCGCAACCGGGTCAGACTCGGCCCGGAGAGTTCGGCGGTATTGCCGCCCCCGACGAGCACGACGCCGGCATCCGGCTGTTCCTCGCGGGATATCAGGCGCAGCAGCGTGGTCTTGCCCGCCCCATTGGTGCCCATGAGGAACGCGAACTCGCCGCGCGAGATCGCCAGCGTGACGCCGTCAACCGCCCGCACGTCCCCGTAGCTCTTGGTGACCGATTGCAGCACGATCACGCGGCGCGCCCTATACCGAGAGGTAGCGGCGAACCGAGAAGTAGCTGCCCAGGCTGCCGACGATCAGCCCCACAAGCAGCGTGAAGACCGCCAAGTTGCGTACGAAATCGGTGTCCGTCGACACGGGCAGGAAAGACACGATGCGCGTAACCACCGGCGCGGCTTGGGCGTAAAGCACCACCAGCGCGATGGCCGCGATGCCCGCCCCGATGCCGCCGATGATCGCGCCCTCCGCCACGAACGGGCCGCGCACAAACCAGTCCGTGGCGCCCACCAGCTTCATGATTTCAATCTCTTGGCGGCGCGCGAATACGGCAATCCGAATCGTATTGACGATCACGAACAGCGTGACGCCGGTCAGGGCGATGATGATGACCGAGCCGGCCACGCGGGCCAGGTTGGAGATTCCAATTACCTCTTCGACCACGTCCAGTGGCACCACCACGTCGTCGAAGACCGCGGTCATCGCTTGCAGCTCCTGCGCCAGCTCGGGGACCACGGCCGGATTGTTCAGCCGCAGCTCCACGCTGGCCGGCAGCGGGTTGCTCTGCAACACGTCGAGGATGTCGCGCTGATCCACGAACCGCGACTCGAAGATCGCCAGCGCGTCCTCCTTGGACACGAACTGGACTTCGCCGACGCCGGGCCGCGTCCGCAGATCGTCAATGATCGCCGTCACCTGGGTGGGACGCGCCTCGTCGCGCACATAGGCGATCAGGTTGCTCTTGCGTCCCAGCGCCGTCACCATCTGATTCAGGGTGTCGTTGATGGCCAGAAACCCGGCCAGCGTGATGAGCATGATGGCCGTGGTCACGATGGCGCCGCCGGTCATGGTGCGGTTGCGCCAGAGCCCCGTGAACGCCGAGCCGAGCAGGTAGCGGGCGACGTGCAGCCTAGCCATAGTAGCCACCCTCGGGTTCGTCCCGAACCACCCGCCCGCGCTCGATTTCGATCACGCGCCGCCGCATCGTGTCGACCAGCGTGCGGTTGTGGGTGGCGATGACAACCGTGGTGCCCCGCGCGTTGAGTTGGACGAGCAGCTGGATGGTCTCCCAGCCGGATTCCTGATCGAGGTTTCCCGTCGGCTCGTCGGCCACCAGTATCGGGCACCGCCGCACCAGCGCGCGGGCAATGGCCGTTCGCTGCTGCTCGCCGCCCGACAGTTGGTGGGGGTAGTGATTGGTCCGCCGCGTGAGTCCCACGGTCGCGAGCGTCTCCTCCACCAGCCCGTCGGACAGGTGATCGAACTCGTTGGTGGCCTTGAGCACGAACTCGACGTTTTGCCGCACCGTCAGTGAGGGCAATAGCTTGTAGTCCTGGTAGATCACGCCCACGCGACGGCGCAGGCTGGGTACGTCGCGGCGCCTCAGCCGCGTCACGTCGGTGGCTTCCACAAACACGCTGCCGGTGGTCACGGTCTCGTCGCGATTGATTAGCCGAATGATGGTCGTCTTGCCCGCGCCGCTGGGACCTACCAGGAATGCGAAGTCTCGCTCCGGGATCTCCAGGCTCACGCCGTTCAGCGCCTGCGTGCCGTTTGGGTAGACCTTGTGCACGTCCTCGAGAACGATCATGGCCGTCGCCCGCGCGCCGCGCCCAGCGGGGCTCCCAGGGGCACGGCGCCGCCATCCCAGCGCGTATCGGCCTTCGGCAGATCGGGGTCGACGGGCGGGCGCCGGCCCCGGAACAGCGTAACCGCGCCGGCCGCGATGGCGAGGACGGCGAGCGCGGCGGCAACAAGGTCGGACACCGGCAGTGGGCGCGTCGCGGCGTCGTCGTTCGGCGGTGACGTGGCGGCGGCGACGTCGGGCGCCGTGAGTGACGCGAAGGTTGGATGCTCCACCCCATAGGTTCCCAGCCACGCGCGATCGAGCTCGTCGAGTGAGACACCCAACGCCTCTTGCACGGCTTCGTTGTCCGAAACGCCGCCCGCGTAAGCCTCCAGCAGTCGCGCCACACCTTCCGGGCCCCAGGTCTCGATGATGTACCCCAGAAGCGAGTTGCTCTGCGCGTAGGCATTCAAGGCCGCCTGGCCGGAGGCCGGGAAGCTCCCGGTGATTCCGCGCAGGGAAACGAACTCATCCCGCGCCACCACTCGGGTCATGATCTCGTCGTAGGGAAATCGCTCGGCGATTGTTGACTCCACCGTGGTGGCCAATCCCTCGTGGAGCCAGGCCGGCAAGCCCCCGAAGGAGTTCTCCGTGCGGTGTTCCAGGACGATGTGCGTGATTTCATGCGCCACCGTGGCCTGGAGGTCGAGCGGATCGCGGTTTTCCACCGGCGCATACAGCACCGTCACGTTGAGCTCGGCGATCGCGGCGCCGCCGACCCACGGGCTTGCGCCGCCGCCCAGGTCCCGGCGCATGCGCTCGATGTCGGCGTAGAGCATCAGCCGCGTTGGTCGCTCCAGCTCGGCCCCGTAGCTCTGGCGCAAGACGTCCAGGGCCGCGCGAATGCCGGCGCGTGCGTCGGCTTCGATGGCCTCGCCGCCGGCGTGGTACCAGATTTCGACCAACCCCTCGCTGGCGGTCGTCCACGGCAATGACGCGTCGATATAGCTGACCGTCGCCGGGGCGGTTCGAGTCTCCGGTCCGTCGCCCGAACGAATCGCGAACCGATATTCGATCTCGGTACCGACGACTAGCGGGACTCGCGGTTCCCAGGCGTAGGTGGCGCGCAGGACGCCACCGGCCAGATCAACCGCCGCCGGAGACCGGCGGACCACGATCCCGTCCGGGAGCCCGTAGCGCACCTCGACGCCGGCAGGCTCCGCCGCGGGGTGCGGCATTTCCAGGCGAAACGTGATGCCGTCGCCAAACGCCACGTCCGCCGTGAGCACCGCCGCGTCCACGTCGGTCGCCGCCGACGCAACCCCCGCCCCCATGAGCGCCAGCGCCACCAGCATGGCCGCCAGTGGGCCTCGGACAGCGCGTCCCATCACTACGGCTGCCCCACGGTCGAGGGCGCCGTTTCCCGGAGGTATCGGTCGATGAAGACGTCGAGGTCGCCGTCCAGTACCGCCTGCGCGTTGCCCACCTCCACACCGGTGCGAACGTCCTTGACCATGCGGTAGGGATGCAGCACATACGAGCGGATCTGGCTGCCGAAGTCGACCGCCTTCAGATCGCCTCGCAGCCGCACCTGCTCGGCCTCGCGCTCGGCCAGGTCCCGTTCCAGCAGACGCGCGCGCAGCACCTGCAGCGCAACCTCGCGGTTTTGGTGCTGCGACCGTTGGTTCTGGGAACTCACCACGATGCCTGACGGCTGATGCGTGATGCGCACGGCTGAGTCGGTCTTGTTGACGTATTGCCCGCCGTGGCCCCCGGCCCGGAACGTCTCGACGCGGAGATCGGCCGGGTCGATCTCAATGTCGCCGGCCTCTTCCAACACCGGAATCACGTCCACGCGGGCGAATGAGGTGTGGCGCCGGTTGCCGGCGTCGAACGGCGATTGGCGCACCAGCCGGTGCACGCCGCGCTCGGCCTTGAGATAGCCATAGGCAAAGTCGCCCTCGATCTGCAGCGTGGCGCTCTTGATGCCGGCCTCTTCACCCGGCGATACGTCGATGACGGCGGCGCGGTACTTGCGCCGTTCCGACCACCGCGAGTACATGCGCAGCAACATCTCGGCCCAGTCTTGGCTCTCGGTCCCCCCAGCCCCCGACTGAATGGTGAGAAAGGCGTCGTGGGCGTCGAACTCCCCGCCGAGCAGCAGCTGCGTCTCGAGCGCATCCAGGCGCTGCGTCAGCGCCGATGTTTCGGATGCGACCTCGGCGAGCATCTCGCCGTCATCGGCGTCCGCCAACTCCGCCAGCTCCAAGACCTCGGACGCTGCGGCGTCCAGCCCGTCCCACGTTTCGATTCGGGACTTCAGGCGCGTAATCTCGCGCATGGTGTCGCGGGCCCGAGCCTGGTCTCCCCAGAACTCGGGCTCGGCGATCTGCGCCTCTAGCTCGGCCAGGCGCTCGGCGTCGGACGCCAGGTCAAAGATGCCCCCGAAAATCACGCACGCGGTCGCAGAGCGAGCGTGCGGACTGGAGCACGTCGGCGGCTTCGAGGGCGGATGGCATGGCGCGGCGGACTAGCCCGACCGGACTTTCTTGCCGCGTCGCGCCTTGCGTTTGGCGCGCTTCTTCTCGTCGCGCTCGCGGCGCCGGCGCTCGCGCCGCGTCAAGGCCGGCGCCTGTCCCCGACTGCCGTTGGCACGATTGGCGCTCGCGGTCGGCGCCGCCGCGGCGGCCTGTTCCCGGTGTCGCGAAAGGACGGTACTCGCCGGAAGCTGCTGCTGCACCTGCGCGCGAAACACGCGTCGCAGAATGTCGGACTGCATCGTGTCCATCAGCTGCTCGAACATTTGATAGCCCTCGCGCTTGAAGGCCACCAACGGATCCTGCTGCCCATAGGCCCGCAGCCCAATGCCCTGCCGCACGTCCTCGATGGCGGTCAGATGCTGCACCCAGAGGTAGTCCGTGTTCTGGAGCATGATCCAGCGCATCAGCGGCTGCACGGCGTCTGCGGGCAACTCGGTGATCTTGCGTTGCCAATCCTCCTGCGCGCGCGCTTGGAGCGCCTCGCGCACGTCGTTCGCGCGCAGCCCTTCAAGGTCGACTGCCCGTAGGCTGCGGGCAGGTCCGCCGGTGATCGCCAGATACGACTGCACCAGCTCGTCCAGCTCCTCCGGCTCGGTGTGGGTCGAGATGTCGTGCGCCGAAATCAGGTGCTCGACTTCGCGCTCGAGCATCTCGGCCACCATCTCGACGAGGTCTTCGGCCTTGATGATGCGATCACGCTGCTGGTAGATCACTCCGCGCTGCCGGTTCACGACGTTGTCGAACTCGATCACGTACTTGCGCGTTTCGTAGTTGTGCGCCTCGACCTTGGTCTGGGCCGACTCCAGGGCCTTCGTGACCATGTTGCTCTCGATCGGCTGATCCTCTTCCACGCCCAGGCGGTGCATCAGCCCCTGGATGCGGTCCGACCCGAACCGCCGCATCAGTTCGTCTTCCAGCGACACAAAGAACTGGCTGGCGCCGGGGTCGCCCTGGCGTCCGGAGCGACCGCGCAGCTGATTGTCGATGCGGCGGGCGTCGTGCCGCTCGGTGCCGATGACGTGCAACCCGCCAAGCTCGATGACCTGGTCGTGCTCCGCCTGCCACTGCGCGTCCGAACGCCCTTCGGGCCGACCGCCGAGGATGATGTCCGTGCCGCGGCCCGCCATATTGGTGGCGATGGTCACCGCGTCCAGACGGCCCGCCTCGGCCACGATCTGCGCCTCCTGGGCGTGAAACTTGGCGTTGAGCACGTTGTGCACCACGCCCTCGCGCCGCAGCATTCCGCTCAATTGCTCGGACTTCTCGATCGACGTCGTGCCAACCAGCACCGGGCGTCGCTCGCGATAGGACGTGACGATGCCGTTGATGACGGCGCGATCACGCGCCATCGCGCTGGCGTAGACGAGGTCGGGGGCGTCGTCCCGGACCATCTCGCGGTGCGTCGGGATGACCCGCACGTTGAGGTCGTAAATGGTCTGAAACTCTTGCTCTTCCGTCTTGGCGGTACCCGTCATGCCGGCCAGCTTGTCGTACATGCGGAAGTAGTTCTGAAACGTCACCGTGGCCATCGTCTGGCTTTCGCGCTGCACGGCGACGTTTTCCTTGGCCTCGATGGCCTGATGCAAGCCGTCGCTAAAGCGCCGCCCGTGCATCAGGCGCCCCGTGAACTCGTCCACGATCACCACTTCGGCCCGGCGATTGCGACCGTCGACGACCTGGCCGTTCGCGAACAGCACGTAGTCCTTGCCGCGCGTGTACATCACCTGCGCGCGCAGCGCCTGCTCCAGGTAGTGGACGAGCTGGAAAGACTTTTCGTCGTACAGGTTGTCGACCTTGAGCAGCCGCTCCATCTTGGAGATGCCCACTTCCGTCAACGACACGGCCCGCAACTTGAGATCGACGGTGCAGTCGGTGGCCGGGTCCAGTCGCGTGACCAGGCCGGCGAACTGGTAGTACTGGTCGGTGGACTCCTCGGCGGCGCCCGAAATAATGAGCGGCGTCCGGGCCTCGTCGACGAGGATGTTGTCGACCTCGTCCACGATGGCGTAGCTGAGCCCGCGCTGCACGCGATGCGCCAAGTCGTGGACCATGTTGTCGCGCAGGTAGTCGAAGCCGAACTCGTTGTTGGTGCCGTAGGTCAGGTCCGCCGCGTAGGCCGCTCGCCGGTCGTCGGGGGGCAGGTCGTGCTGGATCACGCCGGCCGTCAGCCCCAGCCGCTCCACGAGGGCGCGGCCGTACCAGCCGGCGTCACGCGCCGCCAGGTAGTCGTTCACCGTCACGATGTGCACCCCGCGGCCTTCCAGCGCGTTGAGGTAAGCCGCCAGCGTCGCCACCGACGTCTTGCCCTCGCCCGTGCGCATCTCGGCGATATCGCCGTCGTGCAGCACCATCCCGCCCATCAGCTGGACGTCGAACTGCCGCTCGCCCGTATGCCGGCGCACGGCCTCGCGCACGGCGGCAAAGGCCTCGGGCAACAGGTCGTCCAGCGACTCGCCGGCCGCCAACCGCTCGCGCAGCTCGTCGGTGACGCCCAGGAGCTCCCGATCCGAGAGCCGTTGCGTCTCGGGTTCCAGGTCGTTGATCTCGGCAACGCGAGGTCGGAGCTGTCGCGCGGTGCGCTCGGCGTCGTCGCCGACGATGTGTTTCAGAATGCCCAGGGCCATGGCGAAAAAAGAAGTCCGGCCGCTCGCGGCCGCTATGTCAGTCGAGTATATCGGCGGATTCGGCGCCTGACCGTGGCATCGCCAACCACGTAGCCGGTCGTTGGACTTCCGTCATACCCGCGAAGGCGGGAATCCACCCGTCATTGAATCTGGGGGCGGACGGGATGTGCCCGGTCATCCCCCAGCCCGGCTGGATTCTGCAAATGTCTCCGCACGCGGGGAGCGGGAATCCCGGTCCTTGCGTTGCCTCCTTGTCATTCCGAGCCGAAGGTGAGGATTCTAAGGGGCGCGGAGCATGCGCCAACGTCCTTAGATTCCTCACTGCGTTCGGAATGACATTTGCAACATTCCGGCCGCAAATCCGTCATTCCCGCAGAGGCCGGAAACTACCGGCGCTCGTCAACCGCCAACTGGTCGTCCCGTTCGTGGTGAGCCTGTCGGGCCACAACGGGACCTCCACGGTCGCCAACCCAAAACTAGCTACCTAAAGGCTGATCACCTGCTCGTAGAGCTCCACGATCTCGGCCTCGGTGGCCAGCCGAGGGTTGTTGCCCGGACTGCCGCTCGCCAGCGCGTCGCGCGCCATCTTGGGCATGGCGCGTCGAAACGCCTCGCGATCGACGCCCCACGCGGCGAGCGTCGGCACCTCGACCTGGGCGCAAAGCTCTTCCACCATCCGCATGGCGCTCGCGGCGGCCTCCTCGTCGGTCGCGCCGGGACCGGCCGCGTCCATGGCTCGACCGATGTCGGCATAGCGCGCCACGGCCCCCGGGATGCTGAACGCCATCACCGCCGGCAGCAGCATGGCGTTCGACAGCCCGTGCGGGACGTGAAACAGCGCGCCGATGGGACGCGACATGCCGTGCACCAGCGCCACCGACGAGTTGTGAAACGCCATGCCCGCGTGCAACGAGCCCCGCGCCATCGCATCGCGCGCCGCCAGGTCGTCCGGGCACGTGTAGGCCCGCACCAGCGCTCCGGCGATCCGCTTGACGGCGTCGATCGCCAGCGCATCGGTGAGGGGATAGCTCTTGCGCGAGACGTAGGCCTCGATGGCGTGCGTTAGCGCGTCCAGCCCCGTGGATGCCGTCACCCCCGGCGGCATGCTCACGGTCGGCGCGGGGTCGACGATGGCGGCCGCGGGCACCAGGTGCGCGCTCATCAGCAGCATCTTCACGTCGCGCACCGGGTCCGTCACCGCCACGCCCCGCGTGACTTCCGCGCCCGTGCCGGCGGTCGTGGGAATCGCGATCACCGGAATCCCCGGGCGCGGAATCCGCTCGTAGCCCTCATAGTCGGGCAGCCCGCCCGGGTTGCCCGCCAGGATCGCGGCCGATTTGGCGGTATCGATGGCGCTGCCGCCCCCGAACGCGATCACGCCGTCGGCATCGCCGCCGCGAATCAGTCCCAGGGCGCGGTCCACGTCCTCCGTCGTTGGCTCCGCCGTCAGGGCGTCGTCGACCGTGAGCTCCACCTCGGCCTCGGCCGCATACGCCCGCAAGGTGGGCATCCACGGCCCCGCGGCCAGCACGCGATCCGTCACCAGCACCGCGCGGTGGATGCCCAGGTCGGCCAGGGTTTCCGGCAGCCGCGTGAGGGCGCCTTCGCCGACGTGGATCACCGGCGGCACGCGAAAGTCTCGGCCCTGGGGCACATCAGCCATGACGGTCTCCTCTGGCGGCCCTAGAGCGATCGCTCGGGGGCTTCCTCGAATCGGCCATGCGAGCGCACGAACCGCAGATCGAGCTCACCGATCGGCCCATTGCGCTGCTTGGCAATCGTCAGGCGCAGGTCCGCGGGCTTTCCGATCACCTCGTCTTCGCGCTCGTGCTCGTGGAGGAAGATTACGACGTCAGCATCCTGCTCGATTGAACCGCTCTCCCGAAGATCCGACAACCGGGGCGTGGGGTTGGGCCGCTGCTCCACCGCGCGCGAGAGCTGGGCGCAGGCCACGACCGGGATATTGAGTTCACGGGCCAGTGACTTTAGGGACCGGGTGATCTCGGTGATTTCTTGCACCCGGTTATCGCGGTAGACCGCCGAGCTCATCAGCTGCAAGTAGTCGATGATCAACAGGCCGATGCTGTGCTCCAACTGCATGCGCCGCGCCTTGCCCCGCAACTCGAGCACGCTCAGGGATGGCGAATCGTCAATCAGAATCGAGTACTCGCCCAATCCGGTCATCGCGGCCACGGTCCGGCGAAGCTCGTCGTCGTTGAGATTGCCGTCCCGAATGCGCATCGAGTCGACCCGGGCGCGATGGCTCACGATGCGCTGCGCCAGCTGGTGCCCCGGCATCTCCAGCGCGAAGAAGCCGACCGGGATTTCCTTGTCGTCCTCCCACGCTTGCAGCGCCAGCTGCAAGGCGAACGATGTCTTCCCCATGCCCGGCCGGGCCGCCAGGACGATTAAGTCCGAGCGCTGCAGCCCACCCGTCAGACGGTCGAGCTGGCTGATGCCCGTGGATACGCCGCTCAGCACGCCGCGATGCTGCATCCGAAACATCAGCTGGTCGTTGAACTCGTGCAAGATCGCGCGAAGCGGCTCGAAATCGCTGGTCCGCATCTCGTTGGCGATGCCGAAGATCAGGCTCTCGGCGTGGTCCAGCACGGCGTCCGGATCGGCGCCGGCGCGATAGGCCTCGGCCACCATTTGCCCGGCGGCCTGAATCACGCGCCGCAGGATGCCGGCCCGCCGCACGATGTCCGCGTAGTGCTCCACGTGGAATGCCGTGGGCACCGCGTTGATGAGATCGGCGATATACGGCGGCCCGCCGGCGAGGTCCAGGCTTTCGGACCTGCGAAGCTCGTCCGACACCGTCACGGCGTCCGAGCGCTCGTTGCGCTCGGCGATATTGCTCACCGCGTCGAAGATGGCGCGATGCTGCTCGCGGTAGAAGTCGTCGGACTGGATCTTGCCGCTGATGGCGCTCACCGC
Source organism: Chloroflexota bacterium (assembly GCA_028873795.1). Lineage (GTDB taxonomy): Bacteria > Chloroflexota > UBA11872 > UBA11872 > UBA11872 > JAJECS01. The sequence continues at coordinate 31,033 of JAPPNP010000070.1, read as the reverse complement.
GTCCGAGTCGATCAACAGGCTGCCAAGCACCGCGCGCTCGGCATCGAGGTCCTGGGGCGGCAGTCGTTCGATTTCAGTCGTCACAGCAGAAGTGTCGTCCGTTCGCCAATCAATCGCGGCGCGACCTTACCGATGCCCCGCGGCGCGCGCGACGGTGCAGGGACATGAACCAATCACAGAGCGGCATGAAGGCGCTCGTTGCAGAGTTTTCACAGGCCCGCGCATGCACGAGCTGTGGAAAACTCAACACCCGGAATCTTACCATACATAATACGAACAGTCAGGATCTGTCCACAGTCACTAGGGGAAAGATGTGGTCTCGAAAGTGACGAAAAAGACGGAGGTTGGCGCTAGCGCGCGAGGTCCAGTTCCTCCGCCTCGACGCCGCTCGTCTCGGCGTCCTCCGGCTCTTCGGGCTCTTCCTCGGGCTCTTCGTATTCCGTCACTTCGAGGGTGATGGAGGCCTCCACGCCGGCCGCGACCCGAATCGGCAGCAGATAGCGGCCCAGCGACCGGATTGGACTGTCGATCTGCAGGGTGTGGCGGTCGATCTCCACGCCGAGTTGTTCGTGAATCGCCGTGGCCACGTCCTGGTTCGTGATCTGGCCGTGCATTCGGCCTTGGCCGCCCACCACCACCGCAATTGTGATGGCCTGGCCCTGCAGCGCGCCGGCGATGCCTTCCGCCTCGGCCCGCGCGGCCGCTTCGCGGCGGTCGACCAGCTCCTGCTGAAAGTGCGTGTCGGACAGTCGCTTGGCGGTGGCGGTCACGGCGAAGCCGCGGGGCAAGAGGAAGTTGCGCGCGTAGCCGGCCGACACGGAGGCGACATCGCCAATCTGGCCCAGGCTTGGCACGTCTTTGATCAGCACTACTTTGACGTTTGGCATATCAGGACCGGTCGAAGCCGTTGCAATGTGAAGCGGCGTAGATCATAAGCCGAATCTACCCACCCTGCTCACTGAGAGACTTGAAGAAGGCCGCGTTGCTATCCGTGCGGCGCATGCGATCGAACATCAGCTCGGTGGAGTTTGAGGCGTCGTGCGAGTCCAGCGCATTGAGCATCCGCCGCAGCCGCCAGAAGTATTTCAGCTCGTCGTCGGCCAGCAGCAACTCCACGCGACGGGTGCCCGACCGCAACACGTCGACCGCCGGGAACGTGCCGCGCTCGGCCAGGCGCCGGTCGAGCATCAGCTCCCAATTGCCGGTGCCCTTGAACTCCTCGTAAATCACCTCGTCCATGCGGCTGCCGGTCTCGATCAGGCACGAGGCGATGATGGTTAGGCTGCCGCCGTCGTCCACGTTGCGCGCGGCGCCGAAGAATCCCTTGGGCGGATAGAGGGCTTGCGGCTCGATGCCTCCCGAGAGCGTGCGACCGCTGGACGGCTGCACCAGGTTGTAGGCCCGGGTGAGTCGCGTGATGCTGTCCAGCAGAATCAACACGTCCTCGCCGCCCTCCACCTGGCGCTTGGCGCGCGCCGACGTCATCTCGGCGACCCGCGTGTGGCTCTGCGGCTGCTCGTCAAACGTCGAGCTGATCACCTCGGCGCCATCGACCGTGCGCTCCCAATCGGTGACTTCCTCCGGGCGTTCGCCGATCAGCGCCACAATCACCCGCACGTCGCTGTAGTTATTCAAAACCGAGCGGGCGACGCGCTTCATCAACTCCGTCTTGCCGGCCTTCGGCGGCGAGAGCACCAGGCCCCGCTGGCCGCGCCCAATCGGCGACACGATGTCGATGACGCGGGACGTCAGCTCCGCTTTGGCGTGCTCCAGTCGCAGCTGCTCATTGGGGAAGACGGGAACCAGCTTCTCGAACAGCAAGCGGTTGCGCGCGCGCTCCGGGTCGAGGCCGTTGACGGCCACCACGCGCACCAGCCCGTGGTAGCGGTCGTTTTGGCGCGCCGGCCGCACTTGGCCGCTGACGAGATCGCCCGTGCGCAGGCTGAAGCGGCGGATCTGCGACTGGGAGACATAGACGTCCTCGGGACTTGGCATCCAGTGCGGGTCGCGCCGGAGGAATCCGTAACCCTCGTCCACGATCTCCAGCACGCCCTCGAGAAACAGGGAGCCTTCGCGCTCATTGCGCGCCTGGACGATCAGATTGATCAGTTGCTCTTTGGTGGTATCGACCTCGCCATTGGGCTGAATGCCCAGTTCCGTGGCCAGGGCTTGCAGCTCGTCCATCGAGCGCGCCTCGAGCTCGGCCCACTCGATGCCCGGATCTTCCTGCAGTTCGTAGTTCCGCTGGCGGCCGTGTCCGCCGCCGCGGCGTCCGCGTCCTGGGCGTCGGGACCGCCGATTGTGCCCGCCGCGACTGCCGCCGCCACCGGAGTCCATCATGTCCAGTTCCTCCCCGACCCCGACCCACAAGGCGCGCGCCCACGCCGACGAGGCGCCGAAAAATCCTGGCACGGTGGCAAGGGCCGATGATATGGCTCGCGCATGGGATACCTACGAGGTCCAAGACGCGCAACGAACCTTTGCGAACGCGGTGAAGTTGCGGACCCGGTTCGTTGCCGGGGTGCCCGTTGTCGAGTATGCGGGCGACTCAACTCACGCTAGCACCGCGCGAAATTCGATGTCAAGAACCGATGAGGTCGCGGCAATCCGGGCCTGGGGCTGCCTCTCCGGCGCCCGCGGCCGCCAAGTACGCAGGGCAGGCAAGGCGAGCGCGCGGCGCCTACACCGACCCCCTGCCGCCGCGGATTTCACGAGTCCCGTGCGAGTCCGCCGGTCTCGCGGCGGTCGGTCGGTTCGGGCACCAAATCACCGCCGCCCTCATGGTAATCTGGCGCGTCCGCCAGCCTACTCATCAAACGCACAACTGCCATTTGGACAACCGGTGCGCCTCATGCGCGCCCTGATGCACGGCACGCACCTGAGGCCTAGCGCCACCGGGGCGGCGCAGCGGGTCATGCGGCGGGTCAGCCTTAGCGCGGCCCTCGTGACTGCCGCCCTGGCGTTGGCGGCGTGCGGCGTGACGCCGCAGACCGTCCTCGAGCCCACCACGGAGGCCGCGCGCGCCTCCCACTGGCTCTTCATGGTGGTCTTCTGGTCAGGTCTCGCCGTGTTCATCGTGGTCGAAGGTGCGCTGCTCTACACGATTTTTCGCTTTCGCCGACGCCGCGGCGACACGCTGCCGGCGCAGACCCACGGCAACCTCAAGCTCGAAATCGGGTGGACCATCGCCCCCACCATTCTGGTCGTCCTCTTGGCGGCGTTCACGGTGCCGGTCATCTTTGCCAACGCCCAGGAGCCCGAGGACGACGCCGTGCGCGTGGAGGCGATCGGCCACCAATGGTGGTTCGAGTTCGTCTATCCCGATCTGGGCGTGGTGACCGCGAACGAGCTGCACCTGCCGGTCGGCAAGCCCGCCGCCATCATCATCAAGAGCGAGGACGTGCTGCACAGCTTCTGGGTGCCGGCCTTGCGCGGCAAGTTGGACATGGTTCCCGGCCGCACGAGCGTCTTCCGGATTCTGCCGGAGCAGACCGGCACCTTTCAGGGCCAGTGCGCCGAATTCTGCGGGACGGCCCATGCCTTGATGCGTTTCACGGTTGTGGTGGAAGAGCCCGACGAGTTCGACGCCTGGGCGGCCCACCAGCTCACCGACCGCGTGCCGCCGACCAGCGAGTTGGCGCAGGCCGGCGAAGCCTTGCTGACGCCGGCCGGCTGCGCGCTGTGCCACACGATCCGCGGCGTCACTGACATCGGCACCATCGGGCCCGACCTCACGCATGTCGGCAGCCGTGCCCACATTGCGGCCAACACGATGGGCATGACGCGCACCGACCTGGAGCACTGGCTCCGCGATCCTGGAGACATGAAGCCCGGCAATCTGATGATCTTGCCGCGTGAGCTCACCGAAGATGAGATCGAGGCGCTCACGGAATATCTGATGGGCCTCAAGTGATACGGTGCGGCCGAGTCGCGGCGGCGTCCCCGCGGAGCAGTGTCTGATGGCCACGACCACGGTCAGCGTTCGGCCCAACACCTACGCCGGCACGGCGTGGAGTTGGATTACCACCGTCGATCACAAGCGCATCGCCGTGCTGTATTTCGTCACCTCGTTGGCGTTCTTTGCGCTGGGCGGCGTGGAGGCGTTGATGATCCGGTTGCAGCTTTCGCGGCCGGAGCTCGATCTCGTCGATCCGGATCGGTTCGCCGAGCTCTTCACCATGCACGGCACGACCATGGTGTTCCTGGCGCTGATGCCCCTCTCGGCGGCGTTCTTCAACCTCCTGGTACCGCTGATGATCGGCGCGCGCGACGTCGCCTTTCCGCGGCTGAACGCGCTCAGCTATTGGGTCTATCTGTTTGGCGGCATTTTCTTGAACATCAGCTTCATCGCCGGCGGCGCTCCGGCCATGGGCTGGTTTGGCTACGCGCCGCTGACCGCCACCGAGTTCGCCGACACGCACGCGGTCGACTTTTGGGCGTTCGGGCTGCAGATCCTCGGCGTCTCGTCGATTCTGGCCTCCATCAACTTCATCGTCACGATCATCAACATGCGGGCGCCCGGCATGACGTTCAACCGCATGCCCATGTTCGTCTGGATGACCCTCATCACCGGGTTCCTGATCATCTTCGCCTTCCCCGTCATCACCATTGGGCTGGTGCTGCTCTTATTCGATCGCTACTTGGGAACCAGCTTCTTCCTCTATCAAGGCGGCGGCGATCCGATCCTCTGGCAGCACCTCTTCTGGGTGTTTGGCCATCCCGAGGTCTACATTCTGATCCTGCCGGCCATGGGCGTCGTGTCCGACGTCCTGCCCACGTTCTCGCGCAAGCCGCTGTTCGGCTACGCGGTCGTGGCTTACTCGGGCGCGGCAATCGCGCTGGTTGGATTCGGCGTGTGGACGCACCACATGTTCACCGTCGGCCTGGGGCCGGTGGCGGACACCGCCTTCGCGATCTCCACCATGGCCGTGGCCGTCCCGACCGGCGTCAAGATCTTCAACTGGATCGCCACGCTCTGGGGCGGATCGATCAGCTTGCGCACGCCCATGCTCTTCGCCATTGGCTTCATCGCCATGTTCATTCTTGGCGGTCTCACCGGCGTCAGCCTGGGTTCGCCCCCGGTGGATACCCAGGTTCAGGACACCTACTACGTGGTGGCCCACCTGCACTACGTGCTGTTCGGCGGCACCATCTTTGGCCTGTTCGCCGGCATCTACTTCTGGTTCCCCAAGATGACTGGCCGCATGCTGAGCGAAGGCTGGGGCAAGGTTCACTTCTGGCTCATGATGATTGGCTTCAATCTCGCGTTCGGGCCGCAGCACCAGTTGGGTATCGACGGCATGCCCCGGCGGATTCACACCTACGGCGCCGACATGGGCTGGGACGCCTGGAACCTGATGTCCACCGTGGGCGCCTGGCTCATCGGGCTCTCGATGCTCATCTTCGCCATCAACGCCTTTCGCTCGTTGCGAAGCGGGCGTGACGCCGGGCCCGACCCCTGGGACGGCGGCACGCTCGAATGGTCGATGTCGTCGCCGCCGCCGGTCTACAACTTCGCCGAGGTGCCCGTGGTCGACGACCGCTACCCCGTGTGGAAGGAGAAGCGCGGCGGCGGTCACACCGGCGCAGTCGTGACGGAGCCTCCCGTCGCCGAGTCGGACCATGAGGACGACGAACCGCACATCCACATGCCCAATCCGTCGTACTGGCCCATCTTGGTGGCCGCGGGCATGGTGCTCGCGGCCTGTGGGCTCATCTTCCACCAGATTTTCGTCTTGCTCGGGGCGTTGATCTTCGGCATCTCCCTCATTGGCTGGATCGAGGAACCGCCCGGATGACCGCCGACGCCCACGCACACGAAGAGCACCCCACGTCCACCGGCCTCGACAGCCGCAAGGTGGCCATGTGGGCCTTCCTGGGCTCGGAGACGATGTTCTTCGGCAGCCTGATCCTGGTCATGCTGATCAACAAGCACAACACCTTGGGGGTCATGCTGGGGCACGGCGACCACACCTTTGAGGCCGGCCAGGGAATGCTGGACCTGGTGCTCACGTCGTTCACGACTTTCGTGCTGCTCACCAGCAGTCTCGCGATGGTGCTGTCGCTGGCCGCGTTCCGAAATCGCAGCCTGAATTGGGGCCGCTTTTGGCTGATGGTCGTCGTCGCGTTTGGGGCCATCTTCCTCGGCGGCCAGGTTTACGAGTTCACGGCATTCGTCCGCGAGGGCCTGACGCCGTCCACCAATCTCTTCGCCGCCTCCTTCTACATGCTGGTCGGCTTCCACGGCGCGCACGTTGCCATTGGCATTCTGTGGCTGCTCGCCGTGGTCTACTACTCCTATCGCGGCCGCTATCAGGGCGCCGACACCTGGGGTGTCGAGATGGTCGGTTTGTACTGGCACTTCGTGGACCTCGTCTGGGTGGCCATCTTCACCCTGATCTACCTGATCTAGACCGAGTGACGCACTGATGTCAGCCGAGCATCCCCCCGAGGGCCACGCCGCCGAGGAGCACCACGAGCGCCACGGCTACGCCCACTACGTGGTGGTCGGGGTCATTCTCACGGTCGTCACCATCGTCGAGATCATGATTCCCAGCATCGACGCTATCCGTAATGCCCTGGGCACCGTGTGGACGACGACGTCGCTGCTCATCCTGTCGTTCCTCAAGGGCGCCGGCGTGGTCATGTATTACATGCACCTGAAGGGAGACGACCGGCTCTTCACCGCGCTCTTCATGTTCCCGTTCATGATCGCGACCACCATCGTGATCATTCTGTTCCTGTTCTGGACGCTCACCGGTCTGATCGCGTAGGGAGGCGCTTTCTCCGGCGGTGTCGTTCCAGCAACCGCCCGTCATTCCCGCGGAGGCCGGAATCCGCCTTTCAGTGAATCTGGGGGCGCAGAGAATTCTCGCGGTCATCGTTGCGCTTGGCTGAGATTCGCGATGGCCCCCATTGGTGGATGGTCAGGTTGAGGGTTTTGCGGCGGGTGGGGGCGGTCGGCTGAATCCCCACGTGGCTACGCCCACCCGCCCCGCCCTGCGTAGACTTCGGTGATGACCTTCTACCTAATCCCCGAAATCACCCTGGGGCTGCTCGTGCTCACGGGCGGATATCTCTACGCCGTGAGCCCCCTCAACCCGGACCGCGTGGAACCGGTCGCGTGGCCCCGGATCGCCGCCTTCGTGACCGCCACCGTCACACTCTTCGTGACGCTGCACCCGCCGTTCGACACGCTCGCGGGAACGCACTTCAGCGTCCACATGTGGCAGCACACCTTGCTGGTGTTCGCGGCGGCGCCCCTGCTGCTCATTGGATTGCCCGACTGGCTGCTGGGGCCCGTCTTTCGCGTGCGCGCCTTCCGCTTCGTCGCGCAGCAGGCGACGCGGTTGCCCGTGGCGCTGGGGCTCAGCACCACCGCCTTCTGGATCTGGCACATGCCGCCGCTGTACGAGCTGGCGCTGCAGGACCGCATCGCTCACGACTTCGAGCACCTCACCATGATCGTCGGCGGCCTCGTGATGTGGTGGCCGGTGCTCAGCCGCGTGCGCGCCGTTCCGCCGGCCGTGGCGCCCATGCAGATGCTCTATCTGCTGCTGCTCTCAATCCCATCGGGATTCTTCAGCGTCATATTCGTGTTTGCTGACGACCCGCTGTATCCAACCTACGAGCTGGCCCGCGGCGCCGAGGCGCTCGTCGACCAGCGAATCGGCGGGCTCATCATGAAGCTCGGCGGAACCCTGGTGCTGTGGACGATTCTCAGCGTCAAGTTCATCCGTTGGCTCAACCGGGGCCCCGACGCCACGCCGGCTTCACCCCGGCCACCGCTGTAGAGGGCCACCGGTCGAGACTATTGTCCGTCGTAGGAGACCCTCGCCGTAGCTCTCCGTCATTCCGGCGGAAGCCGGAATCCAGTCCGGACGAATCTGGAGGCGAGCCGAATGCTTGTCCGGTGGCCCACGCTGCGCGCAGCGTGGAATCCCCAATCCTCCCGGCACACGCCGGCTGTTCCCGTAGGGGCGCCCCTCGTAGCCGACCGTACGGCCACCGCCCCAGGCCTACCCCCCGGTCACCTCGAGCGTCGCCCGCTGGCCCCGCACCGCGTGGCCGGTGATCGGACACGTGAGCGTGTGCGTGCCCGGCCGGACGTCGACGTCCAGGTATCCCGTCTGGCCAGGCCCGATGTTCGGCGACGTGACGGGATCGCGGTCCAGGGCAAGCTCCAGCGAGTGGGTGAACGTGCCTTCGTTCGTAATCCGGAAGCGAACCCGCGACGCGCTCGTCGTCATGGACGACGGCACGATCTTGAAGTCCGACATGGTGACGTCGATCACCTGGCAAGACGGCGCGAGGCACTCCGTGGTCGGCGTGGTCAGGAAATCGGGCGGCGGATTCTCGGCCACCGCATAGGCCAGCCCCTCGCCGCAGGCGGCGAGCAGAAAAGACGCGACCAGAAGCAGCGGGACCAGGGCGCGACGCACGGGTGTCGGGATCTGAGGCCTCGGAGGTTGGTCGGCAACCGCTTGCCGACGGTCAAGCATAGGGGCGCGCTCCCGCGCCGTGCAACGACTCGGCAGATTTCGAAGTCTCGCTTACGCGGGCCCTGCGCGGGTGTATACAATTACAGGGAGATTGGAATCCGTGCGCTGGATGGGGCTGCTGCGTCCACGCCTCGACCGGACCTCGCGGGCGAACGCCCGAGTCATGTCTGACCCCTTTATTCCGGATCGGCAGACGCAGCTTCCGAGACTTCCACGCGCTGGCGCGCCGCGTCGGCATGGGTCCGGAGTCATTCGCGCGGGGATGGGGACTGACGCACTGCTGCAAATGAAGGTTGGCTGTCGTTGACGCTTGAAGTAGCCCTGGTTCTAGACGAAGAAACCCTCGAAAACGGCCTCGCCGAGCTGGTGGCGCTCGGCGCCGAGCCGGGATTCATCTACCGCGACGCGATCAATCGAGTGCTGCCCGACACCACGCAGATCCCGGAAGAGATCGTGCAGTGGTTCCGCGAGCGGCTCGCGGAGGAGGAAATCGAGCTTCGGGACGAGCGGCCCGAGGAACGCACCGAAGAGCCCGCGCCCATCACCACGGCCCGCAGCCAGCGTGAAGCGGAGTTCGAGCTCGAATCGGCGAGTCAGGACACGGTTCGCAGCTATCTCAACGAGATTGGCCGCATTCTGCTGCTCACCGCCAAGGAAGAGGTGGACTTGGCGCAGCGCATCGAGCGCGGTGACGAAAGCGCGCGCGAGCACCTGATTACGGCCAACCTCCGACTCGTCGTGAGCGTGGCCAAGAAATACACCGGACACGGCATCCCGCTATTGGACCTCATCCAGGAGGGTAACGCCGGGCTTATGCGCGCCGCCGAAAAGTTCGACTGGCGGCGCGGCTACAAGTTCAGCACCTACGCCACCTGGTGGATTCGGCAAGCCGTCACCCGCGCCATCGCCGAGCAGAGCCGCACCATCCGTCTGCCGGTCCACGTGCACGAGAAGCTCACCAAGTCCTACCGCGTGCAGCGCGATCTGCAGCTCCGGCTGGGACGCGAGCCGACCGACGACGAGATCGCCGGCGAGATGGAGATGTCGGAGGACCAGATCGGCGAGCTGAAGCAGGCGGCCCGGTTGCCCATTTCACTCGAAACGCCGATCGGCGAGGACGGCGATACCGAAATTGGGCATCTCATCCCCGACGACGACGCGGTGGAGCCCATGGAGGCCGCCACACGGCAACTGCTGACCGAGCAGCTCGACAACGTGATGGAGATGCTCGATCCGCGGGAGCAGAAGATCCTGCGGCTGCGATACGGCCTCGATGACGACACCCCGCGAACCCTCGACCAGGTCGGGCAGGAGTTCGGCTTGACGCGCGAGCGCATCCGCCAGATCGAGTCACAGGCGCTGCGCAAGCTCCGCCACCCGCGCCTCGCCCGTCGCCTCAAGGACTTTCTGGCCTAGCAGACTGATGGCCGAACGCCTTCCCCCTGGAAGGGGGAAGGTCGGGATGGGGGTCCCACTCCGTGTTGGGGGGCAGACTCCTGGGTCCCTCGCCGAGGAAACGTTTGCGTCACCCGTCCGTCATTCCGGCGGAAGCCGGAATCCAGGCCCGCCGCACCCTTTCGCCCGGGTGTAGGGGCGGTTCGCGAACCGCCCCTACCTCTCAACTCACAAGTCTCCTGGAACGGGAAGACGAGAAATGGGGACAGCGCCCGCGCGATTCACGCGCCCCGTACCGCCGCACCCCCGCCTTAACGCACGAAACCCGGCGCACCAGGCGCCGGGTTTCGCGTTCGTCGCCCGTCGGCTACATCATGCCGAGGTCGCCGGCGGGCGGAATCGGCGTGGCCTTCTTCTTCGGCGGCAGGTCCGCGATGAGCGTTTCCGTCGAAAGGATCATCATCGCCACGCTGCCGGCGTTTTGCAGCGCGGCCCGCACGACCTTGGTCGGATCGACCACGCCAACCTCGGTCAGGTCGGCGATCTGTCCGTCCGCGCCGTTGTAGCCCAGCGGGCCTTCGGCGTCGGCGACTTGCTGGACGATGACGTCGCCCGTCTCGCCGGCGTTCACGGCGATCTGCCGCAGGGGAACCGGCAGCGCGTCGCGCACGATGCGCGCGCCGATCGCCTCGTCGCCGGAAAGCTCCTTGTGCACCTGGTCGACGGCGGCCATCGCGCGGATGTACGCCGTGCCCGCGCCGGGCACGATGCCCTCCTCCACGGCCGCCTGGGTCGCTGAAAGCGCGTCCTCGACGCGGTGCTTCTTCTCCTTGAGCTCCACCTCGGTCGGGGCGCCCACGCGCAGCACCGCCACACCGCCGGCCAGCTTGGCCGCGCGCTCCTGGAGCTTCTCGCGGTCATAGGCCGAATCGGTGTTGTCCATCTCCGCTCGAATCTGATCGATGCGGGCGTTGATGTCGCGCGTCGATCCGGCGCCCTCGACGACGGTGGTCTCGTCCTTGGTCACCATGACGCGACGAGCCTTGCCGAGCACGGACAGTGGCGTGTCCTTGAGATCCTCGCCCAGATCGCGCGCCACCACGGTCGCCTGGGTCAAGATCGCAATGTCTTCCAACATCGCCTTCCGCCGGTCCCCGTAGGCCGGCGCCTTGATCGCGATTGAGTTCAGGAGGCCGCGGGCCTTGTTGACGATCAACGTCGCCAGCATGTCGCCCTCGACGTCTTCGGCAATGAACAGCACGTTGCGGTGTCCGCCCTGCACCAACCGCTCCAGGAACGGCAGCATGTCCTGGGCGCTCTTGAGCTGCCAGTCGGTCACGAAGATACTGGCGTCTTCGAGCTCGGCCGACATGCGATCGGTGTTGCTGATCAGATACGGCGAGATGTAGCCGCGGTCGAGCTGCATGCCGTCCACCAGCTCGAGCTCCAGCGCGTTGGTGCGGCCTTCTTCAACCGAGACCGCGCCGTTCTTGCCCGCGCGGTCCAGGGACTCGGCGATCATGCGGCCAACTTCGGGATCGCCGGACGAGATTGTGGCGACCCACTCCATCTGGCGCGGGTCGTCCACCTCGCGCGACTGTTCGCCGATGGCGTCGTCGGCCGCCTTGAGCGCCTTCTGAATCCCGCGCTTGAGGATCATCGGGTTCATGTCGGCCGCGATCGCCCGCAAGCCGCCGTGAATCATGGCCTGCGCCAAGACCGTGGCGGTGGTCGTGCCATCGCCGGCGACATCGTTGGTCTTGCTGGCTGCTTCCTTGATGAGCTGGGTGCCCATATTCGCGAAGTTGCTGCCGAGCTCGATGTCTCGGGCGACCGTCACGCCGTCGTTGGTGACTACGGGAGCCCCGAAATTTCGGCCCAGCGCGACGTTGCGTCCCCGAGGACCCAGGGTGACGCGGACCGCGTTGGCGACCGCATCCACGCCCTGTAGCAGGGCACCGCGGGCCTCGGCGCTGAATCGGAGCTCTTTGGGATTGCCAGGCATAGTCGGCAGCCTCCTGATTGGGCGAGCTGTGTGGGAAAGGCGCGCGGGGAATTGCGGGACCCGGCGCGCGGATCAGCCGGTGAATGGCTTCGTTAGCGCCGAATTGTAGCGCAGAGGCCCGTCGCGAGACAGAATCAGCCGCCGGAATCTCGATCGCGGCCTTGCGCGGCTAGCGGCCCTTCCAGTAGGGATTGGCCGACCAGCGCCTGATCGGCGCCAGGCCGAGCGCCCGGACGACCTCGGCGTTGGCCAGCAGGCTCTCGCGCAGGCGGACGAGCGCGTCGTCGCGGCTCGCCGCATCCATGACCATCACTTCCCGTGGGCCAACCTGGGCGGCGGCGCGCCAACGGGATCCGCCGCGCCACACGGATACCTCGACTTCGACGCCGCCGACATCGAGCGGCGTCGCCGCCCGGGGATCGTCGCGAGACTGTGGCGCGTCGGTCATCGGCGGCTCATGGGCAGATGCCGCCAAAGTGTATCGGGCGCCCCCGCGTGGACGCGGCGTCGCCCGCGCGACAGAATCAGGCGCACAGCCGTCATCTGCAAAGCGCCGCGGGCATGGCAACCGATCTATTCGAAGTCGTCTCGCCCGAAACGGCGCTGGAACGGCTCCTCGAATCCGGCTTGCCCGAGCCGCGCGTGGAGAGCGTGTCGCTGTCGGCCGCTACCGGCCGGACCGCGCCGCGCGCCGTGCGTGCGCCCGAGCCCAGTCCGGCGTTCGACCGATCGCTGATGGATGGCTTCGCCGTGCGCGCGTCGGACACCTTTGGCGCGACTGAGGCCCTGCCCGCCGCCCTCGCCGTCGTTGGCGAGGTGCCAATGGGCGCGCCGCCGACGCGCGGCATTGCGCCCGGCGAGGCCATGGTCATCCACACCGGCGGCATGTTGCCCGACGGCAGCGACGCGGTGGTTATGGTCGAGCACACCGAGTGGATCGATGACGGCGCCATCGACGTCATGCGGCCGGTCGCCGCCCGAGATGCGGTGATTCAGCGCGGCGATGACGTGGCGGAAGGGGCGGTGGTGATTCCCCAGGGGGCGCGTCTGCGATCGCAGGATCTCGGCGGGCTGGCCGCACTGGGCGTGACGCGCGTCTCGGTTGCCCAGTCTCCAATCGTGGGGCTGATCGCCACCGGCGATGAAATCGTCCCGCCCCAGCACACACCGGTACCGGGCGAGGTCCGCGACGTGAACTCGACCACGCTCAGCGTCGAAGTGGAGCGCGCCGGCGGCGCGGCGCGGACCTACGGCATCGTGCCCGACGCGCGCTCGGCGCTGGAGACGACCGCGCGTGATGCGCTGTCCGAGTGCGACGTCGTCGTCATCAGCGCCGGCAGCTCCGTCAGTGCACGCGATCACACGGCGCACGTGATCGAGTCGCTCGGATCGCCGGGGATCTTGGCGCACGGTCTGGCCCTCAAGCCGGGCAAGCCGTCGATCGTGGCGCTGGCCGAGGGCACGCCGGTGTTTGGACTGCCTGGGAACCCGGTCTCGGCGCTCGTCGTGTTCGACCTGCTGGTGGCGCCGACGCTGCGGCGTCTGCAAGGAGCGCCCGCGCACAGCCCCGCGCCCCCGCTGCGCGCCCGGTTGACCCGCAACGTGGCTTCCACGGCCGGACGCGTGGACTTCATCCCGGCATCCCTGGCCGAGCGCGACGACGAAATGTGGGCGGAGCCAATCTTCGGCGCATCGAACCTGATCTTCACGCTCGTGCGCGCCGACGCGCTCGTCCGAATCCCGGCCGATGCCAACGGACTTCCGGCCGGCGCGTCGGTCGAGATTCGCCCGCTGGCATGACCGCCCGCCGCCTATCGGGTGAGCAACCCGCGCAGGCCGATCCACCCGACGGCGCCGATCGCGTTCCCTATCTACAGGACGTGCCGCTGGATGAGGCGCGGGCGCGTTTCCACCGGGCGCTGGCCGTCGCCGGAGCGCTCGCGCCTGGCCCGCCCGTGTCGCTGCCGCTCGACGCAGCCGTCGGCCGGGTAACGGCGTCGGCGGTTTGGGCCCGCACCTCGAATCCCCACTATCACGCCGCCGCGATGGATGGCGTCGCGGTTGCGGCGGATTCGACGAGCGGCGCGTCGCCCACCTCGCCGCTGCGCCTGCGGCTCGACCGAGACGCCCTCTGGATCGACACGGGCGACGCCATGCCGCCCGGCATGGATGCGGTGGTGATGGCCGAGGACCTGCATGAGATTGGCGACGGCAGCGTCGAGATCCTGGCCGCGGTGGCGCCGTGGCAGCACGTCCGCCCGCTGGGTGAGGACATTGTGGCGACCGAGTTGGTGTTGCCGGCCGGGCACCCGCTCCGGCCCGTGGACATCGCCGCCGCCGCCGCGGCCGGCCACGCATCCATCGACGTGCGCCGCCCCCCGCGCGTGGCGATCATTCCCACGGGCTCGGAGCTAGTGCCGCCGGGAGTGGAGGCCGGGCCGGGAGAGATCGTGGACTCGAACTCGCTCATGCTCGCGGCGGCCGCCCGCGAGTGGGGCGCGAAAGCCGAGCGCTTGCCGCCGATTCCCGACGACTTCGGGCGCCTGCGGGCGGCGGTGGACGAGGCGCTGGAGCGCGCCGACATCGTGGTCATCAACGCCGGCTCATCGGCTGGCGCCGAAGACTTCACGGCGCGCGTCATCGCCGACCTCGGCGAGGTGCTCGTGCACGGCGTGGCGATCCGGCCGGGTCACCCGGTGGTCCTGGGTGTCGCTCGTGGGCGCGCCGTCGTGGGAATCCCCGGCTATCCCGTGTCCGCGGCGCTGGCCATGGAGCTCTTCGTGGCGCCGCTTGTCGATGCCGGGCTCGGGCGTCAGCGGCCGCCCCGACCGAGGCTCCAGGCGGTGGTGCCGCGGGCCGTGGTGTCGCCCATGGGCGACGACGAATTCGTGCGCGTCAAGCTCGGTCGCGTGGGGGAGCGCACCATTGCCGCTCCGCTTGCGCGCGGGGCCGGCATGATCACCTCGATGGTGCGGGCCGACGGCATCATCAGCATTCCCCGGATGTCCGAGGGCCTGCCGGCCGGATCGACGGTCGACGTGGACCTGCTCACCCATCCCGAGGCCGTGAACCACACCGCCGTCATCATCGGCAGCCATGACCCCGCCCTCGACCTGCTGGCCAATGAGGTGCACCGGCGGTTCGCCCCGGCGGCGGTGGCGTCGACCAACGTCGGCAGCCAGGGCGGGCTGGTGGCGCTGCGCCGGAACACAGCGCATGCGGCCGGATGCCACCTGATCGATCCGGCCACCGGGGACTACAACGTGGCCGACGTCCAGCGCATCCTTCCGGGCCGCGACGTCCTGCTGGTGACCTTTGCGCACCGCAACCAGGGGCTCATGGTGGCGCGGGGCAATCCGCAACGGATTCACGGAATCGACGACCTGTTGCGTGACGACGTGGCGTACGTGAACCGGCAGCGCGGCTCGGGAACGCGGATGCTGCTGGACTATGAGTTGAGCCGCCGCGGCCTCGAGGGCGCGCCCATCGCCGGCTACGAACGTGAGCTCTACACCCACGTCGCGGTGGCCGCCGAAGTGGCCGCCGGCGGCGCCCATGCCGGTCTCGGCGTGCTGGCCGCCGCCCGGGCGCTGAAGCTCGACTTCATCCCGTTGCTTCAAGAGCGCTACGACCTCGTGATCCCGCGCGAGCACTACGAGTCGCCGGTGCTGCGGCCCGTGCTGGAGGTGCTGCGCGACCCGGCCTTTGCAGGTCAGGTCGAGGCTATGGGCGGCTACGACACGTCGCGGATGGGACGGGTGGCCGCCGAACTCCCAGAGTCGCCGACGCGCGAAACGCCGCCGTAGCTTGGCGAACACGTCCGAGCACGAGCAGCCGGCGGACGGGCAGTCCGTAACCGGCGAGTCCCCGCGGCCTTCGCGGGTCTATCGCTGGGTTGGACTGGTCCTCGCGCCCGCTGCCGTGGCACTGGCGCTGCTGACCCCCGGCGCCCTGCCCGGATTCGCGTCCCCACCCGCCGTGCAGCCGCCTCTTGGGATTGAGGTCTCCGCCGCAGCACTCCAGTGGATCAATACCGCATCGGCCGACGCCCTGGCAGATCAGGTCACGGGCATCGGTCCCCTGTATGCGGAGCGGATCACGACCCACCGTCGACTGTTTGGCCCCATCACCGAGGCGCAGACGCTCGTCGACCTCGGCATTCCCGCGCGCGTGGTGGAACAGTTTCGCTCACAAGTGCCCGTCGACCCGTGACCGCCTGGATGGCCGCCGCGATCCTGCTCGGCATTGCGCTCGCGGCCTGGTGGGGGCCCGCGCCCGCCTGGGTGGTCATTGGGCTGGCGCTCGTTGGAGCTGCATCGGCCCTGACCGGCCGCCGTCCGCTGTTGATGGGCGCAGTCTTGGCCGCGCTGGCCCTTGGTCTGGCGCGCGGTGGACATCATGTGGCCTCGCAGCCACCCTTGCTGCAGGCGCCCGCGGGCTCCGCGCTCACGGTCATGGCAACCGTTGCGGACGACGCATCTGGGCCACGGCGGACACTGCAAGTCGAGGCTGTGGAAACCGGAGAGGGCCAGGAACCGCAGCGAGCCGCGGGACGCGTGCAGGTGTTCGTTCCAAGGTCACTGGCGTTGCCGAACGCGCGAGTCGTGGCGAGCGGCAGACTTGTTCCGTCGCACCCTCGCGCCACAAACGCCCTGCTCGGGCATACGGACTCGTGGGCGGGGACGCTCGACGATCCGCAGATCACGGTGATCGAGGCGGGCGCGGCTCCCGATCCCCCGCCGCTGCTGCGCCTACGGCGGCACGTCGATTCCAGCATCCGCTCGGCGTTGCCAGAGCCGCACGCCTCGCTCCTTTCGGCCATGCTCGTGGGCATCCGCCAGCGCCTCCCCGATGAGTTGCGCGACGACTTCCTGACCTCCGGCCTGATTCATATCGTCGCCATCTCGGGCTTCAACATCACTTTGATCGCGCTCTGGGTTCGGTGGCTGGCCGGATGGGCGCTGGGCCGCTACGGAGTTGGCTTGGCGGCCGTGCTGCTTCCGCTCTACGCAGTGTTGGCCGGCGCCGAGCCAGGCGTGGTTCGCGCGGCCATCATGGGCGACTTGGTGCTGCTGGCGTGGATCTTCGGCCGAGACGCGGACACCTTGACCGCCCTGGGGCTCGCCGGGGCCGGCATGGCGCTGGTGCAGCCCCAGGCGCTCGGCGACGTCGGGTTCCAACTGTCATTCGCGGGCACGCTGGGCCTGATCGTAATTGCGCCCCGCATTTCAGCGGCGCTTACGGAGCGCGCCCGGATGCCCAGGTGGAGCGCAGAGCTGCTCGCCACCACCGTGGCCGCCAGCTTGATGGTGACCCCGATCATTGCGCACACGTTCGAGCGCTTTCAGCTCATGGCGGTGCCGGCCAATCTGCTCGCCCTTGCGGCGCCCGCCGCCATCATGGCCACCGGTGCGCCGGTCGCCATCTGGGCCTCCGCCGGGTGGCCGGCCGCCGACGTGGTCGGCTGGGCCGCCTGGCTGCCGCTCGAATACTTGATTCAGGCGGGGCGGCTCGCCGCGCAATTGCCGGGCGCTTCACTCGCCACCACGGGATTCGACTTCCCGCAAGCGCTGGCCTCATATATCTGCATCGGCGCGGCGCTGGTCCTGCTTGGTCGCCCGCCGCCGCGCATCGTTCGTTCACGCGCCGGATTGATCGTGCTTCCCCGACGCGCCACCTACGGCGTGGCGCTCATCGCCTTGATCGCCCCGCCGGCGATGGCTGTCGCCGGAATGCCGCGACTGTTCGACGACGGCGCCACCGTGGCTACCGTCGACCTCGTGGGGCGCGCCCCCACCGTCTACGTCCGAAAGGGCGATGACCGGGTAGCCGTGGCGGGAAGCCGGATGGACCGCTTACTGCTTGACCGCGCGCTGCCGCGCTGGGACCTCCAGGTCGACAACCTGGCCGTCGCCTCGTCCGGCGGCGACGTCTCGCACATGGCCGTTGACCTCGTAGGCGCACGAGACGTGGACATGGTGCAGGCGCCTCCGGTTCACGCGCTGGGAGCGCACCTCGTGGCGCCCGACCGTGCCGGCCGCGCACCCGTCACTGCCGACACGCGTCGGATCACTGGAGCACTCGAGACTGAGCTCATCGCGGTAGATGGCGGCATTTGGGTAGTGGTGGAGTCGGGCGACGCGGCCTTCGCTGTCGCGCCGCCGACCGTGCCGCAGCCCTCGCTGCCACCGGGGTTGCGGGCGGAGGTGGTGGTGCTCGGTCGGTCAACGTCGCTTGGAGCCATCCCCGCGTCCGCCTTGCGCGATGCAGGCGCTGTGGTTGTGATCGCCCCGCATCCTCGACTGCCCGAGATCGTGGCGCGGGCCGTGGACGAGGACGGAAGAATCGTCGTCCCGGCGTCCCAGCCCGACACCGCGCGTCTTGTGGGCAGCGCCCGAATTCGCGCCGACTTGGGAACCATCGAGGTGCGGCACTGAGCCTTGGCCAGCCTCCGCGGCAGGTAGGATCGCCAACGATGATTGTTCCTCGAGGTCGCGATCCGTGAGCGAGCGCGTCACCGTCATCGGCGCCGGGGCGATGGGCGGCGCCGTCGTTTCAGCGCTCGCCGCCAGCGGCACGGTTCCCGCTGCGTCGATCGTCGTGAGCGAGATCGACGACGCACGCCGTGAGGCGGTGGTGGCGGCCAGTGGCGCATCCGCCGGAGAGGGGCTGCCGCAGGACGTGGCCAACGCGCGGGCGCTGGTGCTGGCCGTGAAGCCGCAGTCGTTTCCGGAGATTGCAGAAGTTCTCCGCCCCGCGCTGGCGCCGTCGCCACTGGTGATTTCGATCATGGCCGGCGTACGCCTCGAAACCATGGAGGCGGGGTTGGGCACGGCTCGCGTCGTGCGCGCGATGCCGAATACCCCGGCGCAAATCGGGCGGGGCACAACGGTATGGATCGCCGGCAGGGGCGTCGACGCCGCCGATCGGCGTCTCACCCAGCAGATCCTGGGATCGTTCGGCACCGAGATCGAAGTTCAAGCGGAAGGCATGCTCGACGCCGCGACGGCCGTGCACGGCAGCGGCCCGGCCTATGTCTATCTGGTTGCCGAGGCGTGGATTGACGCCGCCGTGTCGGTCGGGCTCGACCGGGAGATCGCCACCACGCTCGTCCGCGAGACCCTCATCGGATCCGCCGAGCTATGGAACGCCGGAGACCTGAGCGCCCAAGCCCTGCGGCAAGCCGTCACCTCGCCCGGCGGCACCACGGCCGCCGCGCTCGACATATTCGAGGAACGGGACCTGCGTGAGGCGTTCCTCGCCGCCGTGGCCGCGGCCTATCGCCGCTCGCAGGAGCTCGGCTAGGCGATACGACGACCATCCGGTCCCGGCGATCCGGCCGGACCGTGCTACGGTTTTGCCGCGCGTATGAAGGACGCCACGAGGTGCGCCTTGGCCGTCAACTTGACGCCCGAACAGCTCGAAGAGCTGCGCCAGATCGATTCAGCCACGATCGCCAACGCGATCGAAGAGTTCAACGTCCGGGACCGGACCGAGGGCTACATCGGCAGCGACGTGCGTTGCCTGTTCCCCGAGATCGGCGAGGCCGTGGTGGGCTACGCGGTGACCGTGAAGGGCGATAGCACGACCCACGGGCGCCAGCGCAATCCATCGGGGCAGATGGATTTGTGGGAGCTGGTGGAGCGGTCTCCGAGCCCGACGATCCTGGTGATTCAAGATTCGGGAAACAACCCGGCCAAGTCCTGCCATTTCGGCGACGTCATGGCCACCATCTTCAAGGCGTTGGGCGGGGTGGCCGTGGTCACCGATGGTTGCGTGCGGGACCTCTCCGAGGTGCGTGAGATTGGCGTCCAGTACTTCGCCCGCGGCGTGACCGTCTCTCACGGCACGTCGGTGAGCCTGGAGCCGGGCGAGCCGGTGATCATCGACGGCACGCCCATCAGGATGGGCGATCTCGTGCACGCCGACGAGAACGGCGTGGTGGTGATCCCGGACGAGGTCGCGGGCGACCTTGCCGAAGCGTCGCGTCAGGTGCTGGCCTACGAGGCCAAGCGCAAGGAGTTTGCGACGCAGCCGGGATTCACGGTGGCCAAACTTCGCGAGGAGACTGGGCTCTAGCCTCGATCCCCTACGTGTAGGACGTCCGCAGGCTCCGGCGTTCCTGGTGACGCTCGAGCGCCAGCCGGATCAGCCGGTCCATAAGCTCCCGCGCGGGTACGCCGCTGGCCTCCCATAGCTTTGGGTACATGCTGATCTCGGTGAAGCCGGGGATGGTGTTGATCTCCCCGATCACCGGCTCCAGCGTCTCGGCGTCGACCAGAAAGTCCACCCGCGCGTAGCCGGCGCAGTCCAGCGCGCAAAACGCTCGCACGGCGTCTTGGCGAATGCGATCGGCCAGCGCGGGCGGCAAATCGGCCGGGACGATGGCCTGCGATCGGTCGTCCTCGTATTTCGACACGTAGTCGTAGAACTCGCCCGCCGGAACGACCTCGCCGCACACCGACGCCTCCGGCTCATCGTTGCCGAGAATGCTGACCTCGATCTCACGCGCGTTCGGAATGCCTTGCTCGACGATGATGCGTCGGTCGAACTCGGCGGCGGCGGCCATCGCGTCGTCGAGCTCACCGGCGTGGTGGACCTTGGAAACCCCCACGCTGCTTCCCAGGTTGCACGGCTTGACGAAGAGCGGGTACGACAGTCGGGCTTCGATATCTGCTCGGACGATCGCTGGATCGGCCCGCCACATTGGCGCGGTGACAACCTGCCACGAGCCGACGGGCAGGCCGTGGTCGCGCAGAATCGTATTCGCCAGTCCCTTGTCCATGGCTACGGCCGAGCCCGTGACGCCCGAGCCTACGTACGGCAGATCGGCAAGCTCGAGCAGTCCTTGCACCGTGCCGTCTTCACCGTAGGTGCCGTGCAGCATCGGAAACACCAGGTCGAGCGCTCCAACCGACGCCCGTCCCGCGGCGGGGAGGTGCGCCGTCGGCAGCGTGACCGGCAGCGACGCGCCGGATTCGGCCGCGGGCGCGGCGCTGAGACGGCGCATCGGATCGGCGTCCAGCAGCCACTCGCCCTGTTTCCCGATGCCGATGGGCACCACGTCGTACTTGGCGCGGTCGAGGGAGTCCATCACGAACGACGCCGACCGCAGCGACACCTCGTGCTCACCGGAGCGCCCGCCGAAGATGACGCCGATGCGAAGGCGTTCGCCGGAAGATGTCATGCCACTAGCCTAGCGGCAGCGATGCACACCTGCGAGACACTCAACAGTAGCGAAACGTCCAATGCGACCGCGCCTGTAGCGAACCCTTGGGACGACGGTGGTTCTGGAGTCGGATGTCCCGACCCGCCCGATGTCCATACGCGCGAGAAGCGACGCGCGGTGCTGCGTCACGTGTGGCGCTCAGGCTGCCCGCTTGTGCATGCGCTCGGCAAGGTCGAGCAGGTGATCAGCGAGCTCAGTCTCGGGCACCCACCGTCCCCTAAGCATCACCCCTGCACGGTCTGCAACATTCGCCACATCGGTGAGGGGATTTGAGTTGAGCAAGAGCAGATCCGCCCGTGCGCCGAGCTTCACCACTCCGAAGTCCTCGTCGATGCCAAGTGCCTCCCGAAGATATCGCCCAGGCTCGCTCGTCGCCGCCCGCAGCGCCTGGAAGGGCGTCAGTCCGGCATCGACGAAACTCCAGAGTTCCTCATGGATCGCGAAGCCGGGAATCATGAAGTAGCCCCAGCCGTCCGTGCCCAGGAGGAGCGGCGCATCGGCGTCGCTGAGGGCCTTGACGATGGACTGGTGGAGGCTGTAGCAGCGTTCCTGCTGCGGGTTTCGATCGGGGATCGAACCGGTCAGATGCGCCCATGCCGCGCGAGTGTCGGGAGGGACTAGACGCATTTCGAATCGCCGCACGAAGGTGCCGACATCGCCTTGAGCAAGAGGCCGGTTGTTCGTCGAAAGCGTTGGGCAATTCCACGCCCCGGCGACAGCCGTTTGTGCCACAAGGCCATCGATCTTGGCTGTATCGACCCGGTCCGCCCACAAGCACGGGCGGTCGGCACCGATCGTGGCGCGCTCGTTCGCGCGGGCCGCGTAGAGGTAGCCATCCAGATGCTCGATGCTGGACTGGCCGGCTGCAATGATGCCCGCCACGCCTACGCGCCAGTTGACGTGCCCGATGACGGGGATGCCAATCTCCGCGGCTGTGTTCACGATGGCGTCGTAGATCTTTACGGGCGACTCCGAGCCAACCTTCACGAAGTCGTAGCCGGCCAGCCGCTGTGCCCGGACTTCCCGGTCAGCCTCCTGAGGCGTTGCGAGCACTAGGGATGGATGCCAGTTGCCCGTCGCGATGCGCGGGCCCGACGTGTACAGCGTGGGAGCCAGAAGGTCCTCGTCAACGATTCGTTGCTTGAGGCCGACATGAAACGGAATGCCGAACATGTTGCGAATCGTGGTCACCCCATTGGCGGCATAGAGCAAGAGGTCGTCTTCAGCTGTGGCAATCGTTTCCGGGTTGAGCGGATCACGGATTCCGTAGGCGCCGAATGGCCCCGCGAGGTGCACGTGCATGTCCGCCAATCCCGGCATGAGATAGCGCCCGCGGCCGTCGATCTGCCCGACGTGGGCTGGAAGGGTGATTGCGCTGGACGGTCCCATCGCCACAATGCGCCCGCCAGCCGTCACGACGGTCTGGTCAGGAAGAAGTGCGTCAGAGTCCATGGGCGCCACCTGAACCTGCACAAAGGCGTAGTCCCACGATTCGGGAGGCGCCAGAGTTGTGACTGCGGCCTCTTGGCAACCGGCCAAGGAGGTGCCAAGGAACGCTCCAGCGCCAATCGCCCCAAGCCCGAGGAGTCTCCGGCGCGTGAGATTCGGCGGGAGGTCGGAGGCGGTCAGCCTATTCATTCGAGCCCGGCCTGAGTCGTAGCTGCGGAGAGTGGACCGGCTCGGCCATTCTAGAGGGACTAGCAACTCCGGCCGGCTTGCATGGGCGTGAGACGTGGCGTCACGATAGAGAGGCCCTCGCCATCCGGCCGAAGACGCATGCCTAGCGGACTCATCATCGGCATCACCGGCTTCACCGGCAGCGCCCTGGCGCGCCGCTTGGTGGCCGCGGGCTGGGATGTGCGGGGCATCGACGAGCACGAAGATGCCGCGCCCGAGCTCGATGAGCTTGGCGTCACGATCGAGCTCGCGGACGTGGGCGACCCGGACGAGCTCGAAGACCTCGGCCGGGACGGGGACCACGTCTTCTACGTGATGCGCAGCGTGTCGGATACCGAGGACGACATGGAACGGCGCACCATCCGCGGGGTCATGAATGTCGTCGAGGCCCTGGAGGGGATTGAGATCGGCTCGTTCGTCTATGGCAGCACCATGGCCGTCTATGGATCGGGTTCGCCGGACACGTTGACCGAGGAATCGCCGCTGCGGCCAAATACGGTCCTGGGTCGGCTCAATGTCGAGACGGAGGACTATCTGCTGGAACAGCACGAGACGGACGGCTTCCCGGCGCGCATCGTGCGGGCGGGGACCGTCTACGGTCCGGGAGGCGGGACGCTCGAGTCGCTGCGGGGCGGGAACCTGCGGCTTATTGGCGGCGGAAAGAACCCGACGAGCCGCATTCACGTGGAGGACGCCGCCGCCATCATCGAAGCCGTCGCGTCGCGTGGGCGTTCAGGCGACGTCTACCTCGCGGTCGATGACGACCCGGCGCCCACCAGCGAATACCTTCGCTACCTCGCGGCGCAGGCCGGAGCGCGCCCGCCGCGATCGTCGCCCAAGCACCTGGTGCAGGGGCTGGTGAAGCTGCACGAAGGCTTCACCCGCCTCACGCGCACCAAGGCGTCGATATCCTCCAGCCTCTTTGGGCTGGTGACCGGCTCGTACCCGGCCTCCAACGCCAAGGTGCGCCGGGAGCTCGGCGTCGAGCTGCGCTATCCGACCTATGTCGAAGGCGCCGCGTCGCTGCTGGAACTCGACGTGCATGAGGACTAGCCGCTCCGTGCGGCGCGGACTCGCCGGATGACCGGCGAAATCGTGTTCGTGCTGGTGGTCGTGGGCGTGGCGGTTGTGGTCTTGGCCAGCGGACGCGTGCCGTTCGAGGTGACGGCCATTGCCGTGCTGCTGGCCCTGTTTTTCGGCCGCGCGATCGACTTCGAGGCGGCCCTCCGCGGGTTCTCGAACAGCGCGGTCGTAACGATCGGCGCGGTGATGGTGATGAGCGCCGGCCTCGCGAACACCGGCGTGGCGCACTGGATGGGTCGTTTGATCGGGCGCCTCGCTGGGAACAGCGAGGCGCGGCTGATCGCCTTCACGGTGCTCGCGGCCGCCCTGCTCTCGGGCTTCATGAACGCGATTGCCGCGGGCGGCGTGCTTCTGCCCGCCGCGGTGGCCGCCGCGCGCGAGCTCAAGATCCCGATTTCCCGAGTATTGCTACCGCTGTCATACGCCACCCTGCTTGGCAGCGTGCTCACCCTGGTGGGGACGCCGTCGAACCTGCTGGTAAACAGCGTGGTCGCCCGGGAAGGCATCGAGCCGTTCGGCCTGCTGGATTTCACGCCGTTCGGCGCGGCGATTCTGGTTGCCGGCGTTCTGGCGCTGGTGTTCGGGCGGCACCGGCTATTGCCGCGGCATGCGTCGGGCGCCGCCGGTGACGCCTTGCTCCCGCGAGCGCGCGAGGACCACGTGCCCTATCGGCTCGAAGAACGCCTTTACGAAGTCGCCATTCCGCCCGTGAGCCCGCTCGTGGGCCTGACCCTGCGCGAGAGCGGCATCCGCACCGACTTCGGCATCTCGATCGTGGCCATCCAGCGGCAGGGCGGCACGGACATTGCGCCGGCGCCCGAGGTGGTGCTGCACGCGGGCGAGGTGCTGGTCATGAGCGCCCGCGACCGTGACATCACCCGGCTGCGTGAGCGATTTGCGCTGCCGGAGCCGCGTCCATCGACCCTGGGCGCCGCCGCGCTGCAAACGGAGAACGTGGAGTTCGCCGAGGCGTCGCTGGCCCCGCGCAGCACCCTGGTGGGTGAGACGGTGCCCTCGCTCAACTTCCGGGATCGCTACGGGCTGAGCGTCTTGGGAATCTGGCGAGACGGGGCGCCCCGGCGCACCCACCTCCATGACATGCCGCTGCGCGTCGGCGATGCGTTGCTGGTGCTCGGACCGCTGCCGCGAATCGCGGAGCTGCGCGACGACCCGGACTTCGTGGTGGTGACCGAGCGGGTGGGCCTGACGCTGCGTCCGCGACAGGCGCCCATCGCCGTCGCCATCGTGGCCGGTTTCGTCGCCGCGCTCCTGCTTCAACTCGCGCCGGTGGCCATCGTGGCGCTGGCGGCGGCGGCGGCCATGGTCGTGACCGGCTGCGTCCGCGGCCGCGAGACGCTGGCCGCCGTCGACTGGCGCGCCATCGTGGTCATCGGCGGCATGCTGACGCTGGCCGAGGCCATGCGACAGAGCGGCGCCGCGGCGCTGGTCGGGGAGTCGCTGGCCGAGTCGCTGGGCGACGGCGGTCCCTGGATCGTGCTCGCGAGCATGCTCCTGCTCACCGCCATGTTCACCCACGTGCTCGGGAATCACGTCACCGCGGTGCTGATGGCGCCCGTGGCGCTCAGCGCCGCGGCCCTGGTCGGCGCGGACCCCCGCATGT
Source organism: Chloroflexota bacterium (assembly GCA_028873795.1). Lineage (GTDB taxonomy): Bacteria > Chloroflexota > UBA11872 > UBA11872 > UBA11872 > JAJECS01. The sequence continues at coordinate 5,522 of JAPPNP010000070.1, read as the reverse complement.
TTGCCATGGGCGTGGCGCTGGCGGCCTCCACCGGATTCATCACCGCCTACGCGCACCCGGTCAATCTGCTCGTCATGGGACCGGGGAACTTTCGTCCGCGCGACTACGCGCGCGCCGGCATTCCCATCGCGCTGCTTGTATTGCTCGTCGACTTCGGCATGCTGGCGCTGATGTTTGGCGCCGGAGGTTCATAAACCCAAAGGGGGGCCGTCCAAATGATTCGCATCGCCATGCTCGGCAGCGGGTTCGTGTGTGACTTCTTCATGCGCGCGCTGCGCTACGTGCCGGGGCAACAGGTCGTGGTGAACTTCTCGCGCAGCGAGGCCCGGGCCGCGAAGTTCGCGGCTGAGTGGGGCATTCCCGAGTGGACCACCGACATGAACGCGGCCGTCGCCCGCGACGACGTCGATCTGGTCGCGGTCGGTCTGCCGAACGACGCCCACGCCCCGGCCTGCATCGCGGCCGCCGAGGCGGGCAAGGCCGTGGTTTGCACGAAGCCCTTGGGCCGCAACGGCCCCGAGGCCAAGACCATCCTCGACGCGGTGCGCGAGCACGGCGTATGGCACGGCTACGCCGAAACCGAGGCCTTCATGCCGGACGTGCTTCGGGCGCGGCAGGCGGTGGAGGACGGGGCCATCGGCAAGGTGCTCATCGTCCGCGCGCGCGAAGCCCACACGGGTTCGCACGCGAGCTACGCCTGGGACGTGGAAAAGAGCGGCGGCGGACCGCTCCTGGGCATGGGCATTCATGCCGTAGCCGCCTGCCGCGTGTTCATCGGCAAGGACGTGATGCCCAAGGAGGTGTTCTGCTGGGCCGACACCCTGGAGCATGATGTGCCGTTCGAGGACAACGCCATTGCGCTGATCCGCTTCGAAAACGACAGCCTGGGCCAGGTCGAAGCCGGCTGGAGCAATCACGGCGGCATGGACGTGCGCACCGAGATCTACGGTACCGACGGGCTGATCCACATCAACTCCACCCACGGCACGCCCATCCGCGCCTTCAGCCTCAACTCGATCGGCTACGTGCAGGAGAAGGCCGACTCCGACACCGGCTGGACCTTCCCGCAAGCCGACGAGGCCTGGCAGTACGGCTACCACGGCCAGATGTTCCATTTCGTCGAGGCCCTGAGCCACGGCAAGCCGTCCGACGAGGACTTTGTCGACGGCTACATCGCCAACATGGTGATCGACGCGGCCTACCGCAGCGCGAAATCACGCCAGTGGGAGCCGGTGAATCTGGATCTGTAGCGCGGCGCCGCGATTGCACCTGTCGGCAGACGAGAACTCCGCTCGCGAGCTGCCAGGATGACAGCCCGGACGCCGTTGCGGGGGACTCTGGGGCAGGCGGCGGGCGGCGTCGGTGCCCTCGCGGCAACCGCCGCGCTTGTCTTTGTGCCTGTTTGGCTGGGCCATGAGGTGTCGTGGGGCTGGTTTGGGGCGGGCGCGCTGGGATGGGTTCTGGCGCTGGTGCTGCGCCTGCCGGTCATCCTGGGCCTGCGGCGACTCGGCGCCGACATGGACGTCATGCGCCGCTGGACGCCCGCGCTGGCGGGCCCAACCGAGGAGGTGGTGCGGCTGGTCGTGGTGCTTGTGGCCAGCCGGGATTTCGCCACGGCCTATGCCATCGGCGCGGGCTGGGCCGCGGTGGAGGCCGTCTACGGCATCCAGGTCGGTTTCGTACGGCTCTCGCTCATGCGGCGTGACGACCCCAAGGCGCTGGAGGCCCAGCAGGAACTCGCCAAGATAGGTCTGGACCGCGAGATCGCGCCGGCCTGGGGCGTCGTCGAGCGCCTGTTCGCCGGCGCCGCGCACATCGGGTTTACGCTGCTCGTCGCGCAGTGGCCGCTGCTGGTGGTTGCCCTCATCCCGATTCACGCGGCCGTGAACATGGGAGTCATGGCGCTGCTCCCCCGAGGGATCGGGCGCACGGAGGCTCTCGTGGCGCTTTCGGGCACGGCGCTCTACGTGGGCGGACTTGCCGCGTTCGGCGTCATTGGTGCGACCTGAGCAGGGGCGTCGCCGAAAGTCGATGCGCGTCGCGTATGCTTCCGCCACCTCCGCGAGTGACTCGTGATCCAGATGATGACCAACCAGCACCGCAACGCCTCCGCCGCGGTTGAAATCGCCGACGTCGTCTTTCCTACGGACGCTCGCGGCCTTGGCGCCTGCCGCGGGCTGCTGCCCGGTGACGCCTACGCCCGTGCTGCCGTAGCAATCGCGGATCGCCCGCCCGCGCAGGCGATGCTCCTCACGGGATTTCCGGTTGGCGGGATCGGAGAGACCGACGGACCCCCAGGGACGATGGCCGTCGGCCGGACGCTCACGACGCTCGGCTGGGCCGTGGTCACCGTGGCCTGTGACACGACCGTGCCCGTCGTCGACGCGCTGCTTACTGACGTCGGCCCGGTCATTGCGGCGCCGTGCACCGAGCGCGGCGCCGCAGAGGCCTGCGAAGCGTTGCGCCGCGAGAACGCACCCGATCTGGTGGTGGCGATCGAGCGGCCGGGCACGACGGCGGACGGGCGTCGATTGACTATGCGTGGCGAGGACATCACCGGCATCGCCGCCGCACTGGACCCGCTGATGCGCGCGCCCCTCTCGGTGGCGGTCGGCGACGGCGGCAACGAGATCGGCATGGGCGCCATTGCGCCCTGCCTCCAGGCCAAGGGCCTCATCCCCGGCGTCAGCGTGACCCGCGCGCAGCACCTGCTGCTGGCCGAGGTCAGCAACTGGGGCGCCTATGGCCTGGTCGCCATGCTGGATATCGTGACGGGGCGCGACACGCTGCCGGGCGGTGACACCGAAGCGAGTTGGATTTCGCGTCTCGTGGCGGCGGGCGCGGTGGACGGCATGACCCGCTCGAACACCGCCATGGTCGATGGTCACTCGCCGGCGGTGAACGCCGAGATGCTCGCCCGAATTCGCGCCATTGTCGAGCGCTATCGGGGAATCTCAAGCGTGGCATGAGCCGGTCTCGTCGACCGATTTAGGCCTCAGGTAGCGAATGTCCGGTCCCTTCTCCCCTGGGGAGAAGGCTAGGATGAGGGGATTCCGGCAACGAGCCCCCGCATGGTCATCACCGAACGACTCGAAACCGGCGCGGCCGTGCGCGCCGCCTGCCGCGCCGCCTCTTGGACCGCGACTACCGCCGGACTGGCCCGGGGCTATGTGCAGGCCAACCTGGTGATGCTGCCGGCCGCGCTGGCCGACGACTTCGAGGCCTTCTGCCGGGCCAATCCACAGCCGTGCCCGCTCTTGGAGCGCACCGCGGTTGGTGACGCCGAGCCGTCTCGATTCGCCCCCGGCGCGGACATCCGCCGCGACGCCCCGCGCTACCGCGTGTACGTCGACGGAGAGGCGCGCGGCGGGGAGCCAACCGATGCGCTAATGCAGTGGCAAGACGACATGGTGGGATTCCTGCTCGGCTGCAGCTTCACGTTCGAGGCCGCGCTACAAGACGCCGGTTTCCCGCTGCGTCACCTGGAGCAGGACGTGACCGTGCCCATGTACCGCACCTCGGTCGCCTGCGCGCCCGTCGGTCCGTTCGCCGGTCCCATAGTCGTGAGCATGCGGCCCATCCCGGCCGATCGAGTCGACGAGGCCCACGAAATCACGGCTCGCTATCCGCGCGTGCACGGCGCGCCCGTGCACGCCGGCGACCCACAAGCGCTGGGCATCGCGGACATCGCAGCGCCCGATTGGGGCGACCCTGTTGAGATTCGCCCCGATGAGGTGCCGGTCTTCTGGGCCTGCGGCGTCACGCCCCAGGCCGTGGCGCAGGCCTCGCGCCCGCCGCTGATGATCACCCATGCCCCCGGCCATATGTTCTTGACCGATTGGCGCGACCACGAGCTTGCCGGCGACGCGCCGGCGCTCGCCTAGCCTCCGAATAACCCCTTGAGGCCGGCCGGCATCTTGCCGCTGCTCATCATCTGCATCATTTGGCGGGCTTGCTTGAACTGCTTGAGTAGCTGGTTCACGTCCTGCACCGACGTGCCGCTGCCGTCCGCGATGCGCCGCCGCCGCCGTCCCGTGATGATGTCCGGCGACGCGCGTTCCTGGGGCGTCATGGAGAGGATGATCGCCTCAAAGCGGCGCAGCCCCTTGCCCTCCACGGCCTGCCGCACGTTCGGGTCGTTCATCGCGCCGCTCATGCCCGGCAGCATGCTCATCACCTGGCTCAGCGACCCCATCTGCTTCACCTGCTCGAGTTGATCCAGGAAGTCGTCCAACCCAAAGGACGCCTCGCGCATCTTGCGCTGCATCTCCTTGGCCTTGCGCTCGTCGATAACCTGCTCGGCGCGCTCGACCAGCGAGAGCACGTCGCCCATTCCCAGAATCCGCGAGGCCATGCGGTCGGGATGGAATGTTTCCAGCGGCTCGATGGACTCGCCGGTGCCGACGAACTTGATGGGCACCCCGGTCACGGCCCGTACCGACAGCGCCGCGCCGCCCCTGGCGTCGCCGTCGAGCTTGGTCAGGATCAGCCCCGTGAGCGGGCTGCGGGCGTGGAACGCCTCGGACACGGCCACCGCTTCCTGGCCGGTAGTGGCGTCCGCGACCAGCAGTGTCTCGTTGGGCGTGATGCGCTTCGAGATGCGTCCAATCTCGTCCATCAGCGCGTCGTCGACCTGCAGTCGGCCGGCGGTGTCGAGGATCACGTGACTGTGGCCCTCGGCGCGGGCGCGCGCCACGCCGTTGACGGCGATATCCAGCGGCGCGGCGCTGGTGCCTTCCTCGTGAACCGGCAATTCGACCTGCCGCGCGAGCGTGACCAGCTGATCGATCGCAGCGGGCCGCTGGGTGTCCGCCGCCACCAGCAGGGGCGTGCCGCCGCGGCCCTTGGCGCCCAACGCCAGCTTGGCCGCCGCAGTGGTCTTGCCCGACCCCTGCAGACCCACCAGCATTACGACGGTTGGCGGCTTGGATGCGGTCGCTAGCGGCACCGCCTCGGTGCCCAGCAGCTCAACCAGCTGATCGTTGACGATCTTGATGACCTGCTGGGCCGGCGTGACGCTGTCGAGGACCTCGGCGCCCACGGCGCGCTCCCGGATGCCCGCCACGAGATCCCGCGCCACTTTGAAGTTGACGTCGGCCTCGAGCAGCGCCATGCGCACCTCGCGCAGCGCGGCGGTTACATCCCTCTCGGACAGCCGCCCGCGGCGCCCGAGGCGCTCGAACACGCCCCCCAGCCGCTCGGTCAGGGTGTCAAACATCGGCGGTGGTCCGGCTAGGCGTGGTAGCTCTCCTTCGAATTCCGGTCCGATCCCCTCTCCCTCTGGGAGAGGGCTAGGGTGAGGGCCCCGGCAAGCACCGCGCCCCCGACTCTCGATTCTACGCGCCTACACCGCACATTGCCGTTTCGGTAGCATGGCGGGCGGCGCAGCGCCGCATGGGGCATTCGTCTAGCGGCCTAGGACACCGCCCTCTCAAGGCGGAGATCGCGGGTTCGAATCCCGCATGCCCTACCACCAGATACTGTGTTCATAACCGGGCCGCCGAGCGCAACCTCGGCGGCGT
>JAPPNP010000048.1 GCA_028873795.1 Chloroflexota bacterium | reverse complement strand
TTCCTGTTGGACTTACACCAACTGCACTCGCACCAGTTAGCCTGGCGCACTTCGCGCCTACGCCGATCTCGCCTGCGGCTACGAAGCCCGGGCCTGGCACTCCAATGGCACCGCCAACCGCGTGCTGCGCATGCCCGCCGGCCCCGCGGTGATCATCACGCCCTGGAATGCGCCCTTCATGCTGGCCACCTGGAAGTGCGCGCCGGCGCTCGCCGCTGGCAACACGGTGGTCCTCAAGCCAGCCGAGTGGTCGCCGGTCTCAGCCTCTCTGCTCGCCGATCTCGTGGACGAGGCCGGCTTCCCGCCCGGCGTCTTCAACGTCGTCCAGGGGATCGGCGAAGACGTCGGCGCGGCGATGGTGGCCGATCCCCGGGTGCGCCGCATCTCGTTCACCGGCTCGCCCGAGGCGGCCCGTCAGATCGGCGCTGCTGGCGCCCGCAACATCGTGCCGTTCACGGCGGAGCTCGGCGGCAAGAGTCCCTTCATCGTGTTCGCCGACGCCGACCTCGATGGCGCCGCCCGCAAGGCCGCCGGCCAGTTTGACGACGCAGGCCAGGTCTGCCTGGCGGGCACCCGCCTCTTGGTGGAAGAGTCAGTACGCGAAGCTTTCCTGGAGAGGCTGCTCGCCTGCACCGACGAGCATGTGCCAGGCGACAGCCGGGAGCCCGGCACCACCCTCTCTCCACTGATTCATCCCGAGCACCTCGCACGCGTCGAGGGCTTCGTCGAGCGAGCGAGAGCGGCGGGAGACCGGGTGCTGAGGGGCGGGCGCGTCGCTCGTAAGGGCGGGCTCTGGTACGAGCCGACCCTGATCGAGCCCCGCAGCAACGAGGCCGAGATCGTGCAGCGCGAGGTATTCGGCCCGGTGCTGACCCTCCAGACCTTCGCGGACGAAGACGAAGCGGTGGCGCTCGCCAACGGCACACTCTACGGGCTGGCCGGGATCGTCTACACCGGCGACGCGGCGCGGGCTGAGCGCATCGGCCAGCGGGTGCGCGCAGGCACGGTGTGGGTCAACTGCTTCCTCGTCCGCGACCTGAGCGCGCCCTTCGGCGGCTGCGGCATCAGCGGCATCGGCCGGGAGGGCGGCGATTACGCCCTCGACTTCCACAGCGACCTGAAGACCCTGCAGATCCTGGAGGGCTCCATCGCCTGACGCCACGCGCCGGCGCCGGGTGGGAGGCAGTCAGGACTTGCGCGGCGCGCGGATGCCGCGGAACTCCCAGTCGCCGCCGAGCGCGGTGGACATCACCTCCTCCGTGCTCGTGGGCTGGGCGCCGACATCGTCGCGAATTGGCGCAGGGCCCTGGACGATTTCGTTCTCCAGCGCGCCCAGCCCGTCCACCTCCACCCGCACGACATCGCCCGGCTCGACGGGCCGGCTGTTGGCGGGCGTGCCGGAAAGCAGCAGGTCGCCGGGCTCCAGGGTGATGTTGCGGGCGATGTCGGCGACGAGATAGTGCATGTCCCACGCCATTTCGTCCGTGTTGCCGTCCTGGGCGAGGGCGCCGTTGACGTAGGTCCGGACGGACTTGCCCCGAAAATCCCAGCCGCTGACCAGCGCGGGGCCCACCGGGCAGAGCGTGTCCGAGCCCTTCACCCGCAGCATGGAGCCCGCGTCGGTGTCGCGGAAGTCGTGCAGGCCGTAGTCGTTCGCGATGGTGTAGCCCGCGATGTAGTCGCCGGCCTCGTCGCGGGCGATGTTCCGGCAATGCCGGCCGATGACGATGGCGATCTCGCCCTCGTAGTTGAGCCACTGGCAGCGCTCCGGTCGCACCACCTGGGCGCCGTGCCCGCAAAGCGCGCTCACCGACTTGTGGAAGTAGGTGGGGGTCGCGGGCAGCGTCACCATGAACTCATCCACCCGGCTCTTGTAGTTGAGGTGCACGCAGATGATCTTGCGCGGCTCCACAGGCGGCAGGTGGACCGCATCAGCCAGCGCGACCGAGCGTCCGTCCTTCGCGTGCAGGCGCTCGCCGTCCCTTGTCACGACGACGGGATAACCGTCGAGCAGGATGCGCCGGTGCTCGCTCATGGCTGGTCCTTGGCTTGATATCGTTCGGTCCCTGACGATAGGATCGCGGCTTGCGAAAGACAAGGAATCGTCGCGATTCCGGGAGTGATTCGTCTTGTCCCTCAAAGGCTTCATGTTCCCGCGCTCCCGCAGCGGCCGCGCCTCAGTGCTGCCGCCCGTGCCGTGGCATTACTCCGGCCAGATGCTCACGCTCGAATACCGCACCGACCCCGACGCGGTGGCGGAGCTGATCCCGCCGGGGCTCGCGCCGGCGGACGAAGACCCCGGCGCCGTGGCGCTGATCTGGGCGGAGTGGCAGAGCTGCTCCGACACTTTCGAGGAGCTGCTCGACCCCATCCGGGCGCAGTATCGGGAGATGTTTGTCGTCATCCGCTGCAAGTACCGGGGCCGGCACTATTCGCGCTGCGCCTACATCTGGGTCGATACCGACTACGCCATGGTGCGCGGTCATCACCAGGGCTACCCCAAGAAGGCTGGCTCGATCTATCTCACGCGCCCGGTCACGGTGGGCCGGGCCGGGCCGCGCCTCGAGCCCGGCGGGCGCTTCGGCGCGAGCCTCGCGGCCTACGACCGCCGCCTGCTGCACGCGACCTTCGAGATCGAGGCCGAGAGCGACCACGCCGGCTTCGTCAACGCGCTGCCGATGCTGCACAACCGCTGGATGCCCGCGATCGAGGGCGACGGCAGCGACAGCCTGGACGAGCTGGTGACCATGTCCGCCTTCGAGAGCGAGATCGGCCGCTGCTTCCGCGGCAGCTTCGAGCTTTGGATCGGCGACTCCCCGGTGGAGGAGCTCACCCGGCTGGAGCCACGCGAGCTGATCGCAGGCTACTGGCGCGAGGTCGCCATGTCCTGGCGCAGCGGCACGACGCTGGAGCGGCGCAACCTTCCCGAAATCGGGGGCGCCGGCGCATGAGCAGGGAGGTCGCGCTTACGCGCGAGGAGCGCGAAGCGCGCGCACAGGTCGAGGGGCTGGGCATCGACGTCGATGCCTTCGCAGCCGTCTCCAACGTATTTCGCGTGGCCAACGCGGTGCGCAACTACATGGAGCGCAACCTGCTCGCCGAGTACCGCCTTTCCTTCTCGGGCTTCACGGTGCTCTGGGTGCTGTGGGTGTGGGGACCCAAGGAATCCAACGTCCTCGCCGAGGAATCGGGAATTTCCAAGAGCACGCTGACCGGCGTGGTGAAGACCCTGGAAGGGCTGGGCTTCGCTGCCCGCCGCCCCCATGCCGCCGACGGCCGGCGCGTGCTGGTCGAGGCGACGGACAAGGGCCTTGCCGCCGTGCGTGAGATCTTTCCCCGCTTCAACGCCCTGGAAGGCGAGATCACCCGCGACCTAACCACGGAGGAGAGGGAGGAGCTGGCCCGCGCCCTCCGCGTCATGCTCCACACCGTGGGAGGTTGACCGCCCTCGCACGACGAGAGGAATCCCATGACAGCACCGATCTTCCATATGGCGGCCGGGGCGCCGACGCCCGTCGCGCCCTTCAGCCACGCGGTCGAGTCTGACGGCTGGGTGTTCGTCACCGGCCAAATGCCCAACGACCCTAACGATGAGGCTGCTCCGCTCCCCGATGGCATCGAAGGCCAGACCCACAACGTCATGGCCAATCTGAAGATCGTGCTCGCCTCCCTCGGTCTCGGGCTCGAGCACGTCGTCGTCGCACGGGTCTATCTCACGCATTTCAGGGAAGACTACGCGGCGATGAATGCGGTCTACGAGACCTATTTCGATCCCGAACGGCGCCCGGCGCGCACGTGCGTGGGTGTCACCGGGCTCGCCCTCGATGCCCGCGTCGAGATCGACCTGCTGGCACGGCGGCCCTGAACCGGACCGGCGGTCCCGATCAAGGCGCGGAGTCGCCGGCCTCCTCTTGCACCGCGAAGAACGATGCGCGCAGCGGCTGCTCGGGCAGCTCGATGGTCGCCTCGGCCAGGCGGGCACGGCGCGTAGGCCGTCCGCGCACCATCATACCCTCGTTGCGGTTCGGCATGGGGTTGCGGGCGATGGGGAAGGCGTCCGCAGCGCTGTAGACGCAGATATAGAGACCGCGCGGCGCGGACGAGCGGTTGGGCTCGGAGCCGTGCGCGAGCCGCGTGTGCATCAGGCAGACGCTGCCGGCGCTGCCGAGCACTTGCACCTCGTGCTCCCGTAGCGAGCGCTCCACGGCGGGCGCGACGAAGCCGGTGAAGCGCTGGCCGTCGAACAGCGAGTACACAGGGCCGCGGTGACTGCCGGGCACCGCCATGAGGCAGCCGTTCTCGGGCGTCATGTCGTCGAGCATGAGCAGAGCGGTCACGACATCGTCGTTCGTGTGCGGCGTATAGGCGAAGTCCTGGTGGTAGCGCACCTCGGTGTTCGAGCCTGGCAGCTTGAGGTTGATCTTGCAGTGATGGTGCTTGACGTCGGGGCCGATGAGGGCAGCGACCATCTCGGTCATTGCCGAATCGCGCATCGCCTCCATGTAAGCGTCGTCAATCTCGCTGGGGTTGTTGACACGCCGCAGCGCGGGCAGCGCCGCGTTGTGCTCGGGCGCCAGATCGAAGCGCGGCCGCCCGTCGGTGGTCGGCTCGCCGAACGGCGCGTCGTGGTCGCGGCTTTCGTCGACCCATCCCGCCAGAACGTCGCGCAGGCGCGCGAGCTGGCGGCGGTCGACCGCGTTCTCGGCAACGATAAAGCCGTCGCGCCAGAACGCATCGGCCTCGTGTTTCGTGATCATGCTCCGCCCCTCCGGCCCGCCGCCGTCCCCGGCCCCGCCGCAATCGAGGCGAACGATCGCGCGCAGGCCGAGGATCTAAACCGCGCTCACCTCCACCAGCGTGTCGGAGAAGGTCGGCGCATTGCCGTAGTCGGCGAAGGCTGGCGGGTTGATGGCATTCACCGTGCGGCCGTTCGGGCTGCGTTTCGCCCAGTAGCCGAGCGGCGAGACCACGACCCCGGGGCTCGCGTCTTCGCTCACCCGCGCCATCGCCTCGAAGGTGCCGCGATCATTGTGGACACGCACTGTATCTCCGTCGGCAATGCCTCGTGTGCCCGCATCGCCTGGATTGATCATCACCAACTGCTCGCCGGCATGATGCAGCTGGGTCGGCATGTTGGCGAAAGACGAGTTGAGGAAGGCATGAGGCTTCGGCGACAGCATGCTGAGCGGATAGCGTGCAGCGAGCGCGGGGCTGGTTTCCGCCGATTCATTGCGCGGAATGAAATCGGGTAAGGGATCCAGCGCCTCGCCCGACTGATCGCCGGCATGGCCCTGGCGGAACAGCGGCAGCACCATGTTGCCGACGCCTTCGGCCATTGAGGACTTGAACTCGACCTTGCCGGACGGCGTCGGGAAGTTGCCCTCGCGGTGCGGCACGAACTCCTCCGGCGAGCCGACTTTGAGGCGGGCGTAGCCGGTCTTGCGCAGGCCGTCGAGATCGATCCCCTCGAGCACGGGGTTGCTCCAGTCCAGCGCGTCGTGCGCCATCTCCTCGTCGGTCCGCTCCCAATAGGGATCGTTGAAGCCCATGGCGCGGGCCAAGCGGCGGAACATCTCCGTGTTGGGCACCGACTCGCCCAGCGGAGCGATCGCCGGCTCATTGAGCGTGAGATAGAGGTGTCCCCACGAAAACATGACGTCGAATTGCTCGAGCTGTGTGGTGGCCGGCAGCACGATGTCGGCGTAACGCGCCGTATCGGTTATGAAGTGCTCGCTGACCACGGTGAAAAGATCCTCGCGCGCGAGGCCCTTCAGCACCTTGTCCTGCTCCGGCACCACCACCACGGGGTTCGAGTTGTAGACGAAGAGCGAGTTGACCTTGTGCTCAAGCTCGCCTGCCAGCGCCGCGCCGAGCCGCCATTGATTGACCACCGGCGTGCCTTCGCGAATCCAGTCGCCCCGGCTGAGGTCGTCCCATTTCACCGGGAACGCCCAGATCGGCATGTGCAGGATGCCGCCGCCGCAATGGCGCCACGAGCCGACTAGGGCGGGAATGCAGGACATGGCGCGCACGGCGTTGCCGCCGGAGGCATTGCGCTCGATGGCGACCCCCATGCGGATGACGGAAGGCTGCGTGGTGGCGAATTCGCGCGCGAGCGTGCGGATTTCGTCGGCCGCGATCCCGGTGATCTCGGCCACCGCGTCCGGCGGGAAGTTCGCCGCGCGCTCCTTCAGCTCGTCGAAACCAACCGTGTACTTCTCGACGTAGTCGTGATCGACCAGGTCCTCGGCGATGATCACGTTGATCATGCCGAGCGCCAGGGCGGCATCGGTGCCGGGCTTGATGGGGATGTGCCAGTCGGCTTGCTTGGCCGTGCGCGTCGCGACCGGATCGATCACGACCACCTTGGCGCCCCGGCGCTGCGCTTCGGCAATGAACGGCCAATGGTGCAGATTGGTGCTGATGGTGTTGATCGCCCAGAGCACGATGTACTTCGAATGAACGAAGCTCTCGGGATCCACCGCCGCCGTCGGCCCGCAGGTCATGAAGAACGCGGTGATCGCGCCGGAATCGCAGAACGTGCGTTCGGAGACCGCGGCACCGAGCTTGTTGAAGAACGCGTCGCCGACGTTGAGGCCGTTGAGAATGCCTTCGGTGCCGAGATAGCTGTAAGGAAGAATGGTGCTCGGGCCGTCCTTGTCGATGATCGCGTTCCAGCGGCTCGAAATCTCGCCGAGCGCCTCGTCCCAGCTGATACGTTCGAATTCGCCTGACCCCTTGGTGCCGGTGCGGCGCAAGGGATGCAGCACCCGATCCTCGCTGTGCACCCGATTCTGGTAGTCGTTGACCTTGACGCAGAGACCGCCCTGGGTGAACGGGTGGTCGGGATTGCCGCGCACACCGGTCACCTTGCCGTCCTCGACGGTGGTGAGCATGGCGCATGTGTCGGGGCAATCGTGAGGGCAAGCGCTGAACACGGTGGTCTCTGCCATGGGTCCCTCCTGCTATTGCACCGAGAATGATATACGCAGAGCGTCAGGAGTGGCTACAAGGCACCGTCGCTTCGTTGCCGGTCATTGTCTGGAGCGTGGAGTGACGGCACGGAAATCGGTGACGGAGTTGGAGCGCCGCGAATATGGCTGGCGAACGCGTTGAGCGGTCCGTCGACCGGGCTCTCTTTCTGATGGCCTTCGGCCGCGATGTGGATTTTCACGACACGGTTCCGCAGCTGATTTACCTAGACTGGCAGACCGGGGACGTCGTCTGGCTCTACGGGTCAGACGACGACGCATACATGGAGGTCGGCATTCCGGCCGAAGACAATCGGCAGGAGCGCGAAGCGATCGAGGCCGAGCCGGATCGCTATCTCGAGATTCCCGGCCTCGATCACGACGATCACCACCGGATACTCAGGCGATTCCTGGTGTCGGACTGGACCCGAGACAAGGAGAGGAGACAGCGGGCGGAGGACGCCTACCGGGGCTCGATTGGCAAATGGAAGAGAGACGTCGGAGACGAGGACGCCATCGACACCTTTTACGACTTTCGGGAGGTGGAAATCGAGGCGATGGCCGAGGAGTTCCTCCGGGAAAACGGCATCGAGCCGATCTGGAGATCGTACGGCAAACGGCCGCTTGCCGAGAGCTAAGGACCGGCGGACGCCCGGCGGTGCGCCGCGAACTACTCGAGCGACAGACTGCGGCGTTCGACGAATTCCCTGAGGGCACCGGCACATTCCGGCCCGTGCGAATAGGCAACGCCATGACGGGCGCCGGCGACCACGTGCATCTCGCAATCGGGCATGGCGCGCAGCCGCTCGACCTGCGTCTCAAGCGAGACGAAGGGGCTGTCGTCGGGCGCGATGAGGAGGGTGGGAACGTGGATGCCGCCCAGAGCCTCCGTGAGGTCCACCTGCACCAGCATGTCGACGAGGTCGACGCAGGCGTGTGGGGCTGCCGCGCGTTGCGTATCGTGGAACCAACGCTCCATTTCAGAGCTCAGGCAACCTGCGGGGAAGCGGAGCGGCATGAGCTTGTCAGACCACGCGTCCATCCCGAGGCCGCGGACATCGTCCCGGAGCGCCCGCGATCGTCCGATCGTGCCGCCCCGATGAGCCGCCGAAACCATTGTCAGCGTCATCAGGCACCCGGGATGGTGCGCGGCGAGATGCAGGCCGACGGTGCCGCCAGTCGATTCGCCGACGAAGTGAACCCGCCGCGTCCCGAGCGCGGCGAGCACGTCGAGAACGTCGGCGGCCATCGCGCCGATGGACCAGGCAGACCCCTCCGCCGGAACAAAGGACCGGCCGAAGCCGCGTAAGTCCATTCGGATGATTCGATAGCGGTCTGCCAGGATCGGCAGCCATGTGATCCATATGTCGGAATCAACGGCGAGCCCGTGCAGAAAAAGGATGGTTTCGCGCGGCTCTTTCCACGGAGGCACAATGTCGCAGACCTCGTAGTGGATATCCCCCTCGGAACGTTCCAGCATCGGCATGGCATTGAACCTCCGGCTCAGGGCTCGACGAGCGCGTAGATCGCGCCGTCCTCGACGACGAGGTCGTAGCTCTGAATGGCTTCGGTGCAGGGCGGCTCCACCGGCTGGCCTGTCTTGATCTCGAAGCAGCCGCCATGGAACGGGCATTCGACGATTTCGCCGTCTATGAAGCCCTGTGACAGCCAAGCTTGGCCGTGGGAGCAGGTGTCGTCGGTGGCGTAGAAAGCGCCGTCCAGGTTGTAGACCGCGACCGGCGGCAGGCCGTCGGTCTCGACCCGCAAGATCTCGCCCGCATAGATCTCATCGACGCGGCAAAGCAGGATCTTGGCCATCTTCCGCGTATCTTCCAGCCTGGCGTTGCGTTGCGGTCCCAGCGCATGTTCCGGCGCTGGGTCGTGTCCGGGCGAGAGAGTCTCTGAATTCTGCGGTCGGTTGACAAGCGAGCGAGGTGACGGCGTTGCGCGCGTTCTGGCCCAGCGCTACAGTCGCCGCACCGATGCGGCCCTGGCGGGCCGAGTGACCGCCCGAACGACGGAACGGTCGGTCCCAGTCGGCGACGGTCGAGGCGCCGTGGAGGTGCGGGAGCGCTCGCTCCAGTCGGATCTAGCCTCATGCACGCAAGTTGAGGAGGAGGCGCGAGCCCCGCGGGGTCCGCGACGCGCGACGTGTGGCATGGAAGAGGCGACCGGCAGCCCCGCCGGTCGGCGGCGCTCCGGGCACTTGGGCTGGTGTTCGCCGGTCTCCTCGCCTTTGGCTGGGCGGGACCGGCGGCAGCCGAGCGGGTGATCGTGCTCGCGGCGGCGAGCACAGCACACGTGATCGACGAGGTAATCGGGCAGTTCGACGCCGGACCTGACGACAGTGTCGTGGCCTCCTATGCCGGAACCTCGGCGCTTGCGCGCCAAATAGAGAGCGGCGCGCCGGCCGACATCTTCCTCGCCGCCAACGAGGCGTGGATGGACCACGTGGAGGCGCAGGGTCTGATCGAGCCCGGCAGCCGACAAGTGCTCGCCGGCAATCGCCTGGTTTTCGTCACCAGTATCAGCGACATGGCGGCCTTCGAGCCCTCCGCGACGCTCGATCTTCCTGGATTGCTTGACGGCGGTCGGCTGGCCATCGGCAACCCCGACCACGTGCCGGCCGGCATCTACGCGCGCCAGGCACTGGAGGCGCTCGGCCTCTGGCCCGACGTGCGGAGCCAGCTCGCGCCGGCGGCGGACGTGCGTGCAGCGCTCGCGCTGGTGGCTAGAGGAGAGGCACCGCTCGGCATCGTCTACGCCACCGACGCCGCCCGCATCGAAGGCATGCATGTCTTGGGAACGATCCCGGCGCTGCTGCACGAGCCCGTCGTCTATCCAGTGGTCCTCATCGCGGGCCGCGCCTCGCCGCTGGCGACGCGCTTCTTCGAATTCCTGACGGGGCCGGAAGGCCGGGCGGCGTTCGCCCGCGCCGGCTTCATCGTCGACTGAAAGACCGGGTGGATGGCGCTGACTCCGCTCGAGGTCGAGGCGATCAGGCTCAGCCTGCGGGTGGCGGGCTGGGCGGTTCTGATCAGTCTGCCTCTCGGTATCGCCGTCGCCTGGCTGCTGGCGCGCTATCGCTTCCCCGGCCGCGAGATCCTCAACGGCCTGGTCCACCTGCCGCTGGTGCTGCCGCCGGTGGTGGTGGGCTTCGTGCTGCTGCTGCTGCTCGGCAGGCAGGGGCCGCTCGGCGCCTGGCTCGACGACTGGTTCGGCATCACCCTCGCCTTCACCTGGCAGGGCGCGGCGGTGGCCTCGGCCGTGGTCTCCTTTCCGCTCATGGTCCGCGCGATCCGGCTCTCGATCGAGGGCATGGACCGGCGGCTGGAGACCGCCGCACGCACCCTCGGCGCCCCGCCGGTCTGGGTGTTCGTGACCATCAGCCTGCCGCTCATCGCGCCCGGCATTCTGACCGGCGTCATCCTCGCCTTCGCCCGTTGCCTCGGCGAGTTCGGCGCGACCATCACCTTCGTCTCCAACATTCCCGGCGAGACCCGGACCCTGCCGCTCGCGCTCTACACCTATACCCAGGTGCCGGGCGGCCTCGACGGCGCCTTTCGCCTGATGGTGATCGCCATCGTCATCGCCTTCGCCGCGCTGATCGGCTCCGAATTCCTGGCGCGCATCGTCAAGCGCCGGTTGGAGGGGTAATGCTGACGGTCGAGGCGCGACTTACCCGGGGCGAGTTCACGCTGGACGCATCCTTCGACGCCGAAGCCGACGGCGTCGTCGCGCTGTTCGGCGCCTCGGGCGCCGGCAAGACCACGCTGGCCGATGCCATCGCGGGCCTCGTGCGGCCCGAAGCAGGGCGCATCGCGCTCGAAGACCGCGTGCTCTTCGATGCGGAGGCCGGAATCGACATCAAGCCCGAGCGCCGCCGGATCGGCTATGTGTTTCAGGATGGCCGCCTCTTTCCCCACCTCAGCGTGCGCCGCAACCTGCTCTACGGGCACCGCTTCGCGCCGCGCGACCGGCGCTACGCGACGCTCGAGAGGATCGTGACGCTGCTCGGCCTCGAAGCGCTGCTGCAGCGCCGGCCCGGCACTCTCTCCGGCGGCGAGCGCCAGCGCGTGGCGCTGGGGCGCGCGCTCATGGCCCAGCCGGAGCTCCTCCTGATGGATGAGCCGCTGGCCGCGCTCGACGTGCCCCGCAAGGCGCAGGTGATCGACTACATCGAGCGTCTGCGCGACGAGATCGGCGTGCCCATCGTCTTCGTCAGCCACGCGGTGGACGAGGTTGCGCGCCTCGCAGGCACGATCGTGGTCATGGCCGGCGGCAGGGTGGCGGCGGCGGGACCTGCCGCGGAGGTCATGGCCAGGCTGGATCTCGACCCGCTCGCCGGGATCGAGGCGGCCGGCGCGGTGCTGGACGCGACCGTGCAGAGCCACGATGCGGCCTACGGGCTCACCGAGCTTGCGGTGCCGGGCGGCATCCTCCGCGTGCCCCGCCTCAGGCTCGCGCAAGGGCACCGCCTCAGGGTCCGGGTGCGGGCGCGCGACGTGTCGCTCGCGACCGCCGAGCCGCGCGAGACCAGCGTTCTCAACGTCTTTCGAGGCAGGGTGGTCGAGATCGGACCGCGCCGAGGCGCCTCTGTCGACGTCGCGGTCGACATCGGCGCCCGGCTGACCGCGCGGATCACGGCGCGCTCCGCCGACACACTCGGCCTTGCCCCTGGTTCGGAGGTCTACGCGCTGGTCAAGAGCGTCGCGGTTGACCCTGCATCGCTGGTGCAGGCCGAGCAGGACAACCCGGGATCAGAGGGCGGGTAATTCGCCAGACTGTCAGGCCCAAGTCCCACCCGCAGCGGGCTCGCGCACCCGGCGCCGCCGCGCCCCTCCGAGTCCGACGACATGGGGCACGGCAATGGTCTCGTTTCCCGGCAGTGGCGCCTTCCCCGCCGCCTTCGCGTGCTGGGCAACGCTGGCGACGCCTTGCAGCGTCTCGCTCCCGGCGAGCGCGGTCGCATCGCTGCCGTAGTAGTCGAACCAGGGCAGGCCGTGCTCCGTGTATACCCTCGCCGACGGCGGCTCGGTCGGCGGGCGCTCGCCGGTGATGGCGGCCCACTGGGCCGTGTTGACGATGGAGACGAAGCACCGGCTGCCGTGCCTCTGGTCCCAGGCATCGAGCCTGTGGTGGTCCCGCTCAAGGTGCTGGCGCATCCGGCCTCCGGGAGCAAGCCCCATGCCGGGACTTTCGCTGTAGTACACGGGCCCTTCGTCCGCCAGACGAGCCTGTCTGCCCAGGAGCGCCTCGTATCGCCCCGCCTTCATGGGATAGGCGACGATCTGCAGGCCGCCATGCTGCGCGGCGCCGGTCAGCTGCTCCTCGACCGTGTAGCCCTCGCCCAGCGGCATGGCGACGAACTGGCGGATGATCCCCCTCTCCACGCAGTAGCCGTCCAGCCAGGGCTGGTCCGGCAGCACCAGGTAGTCCTGCGGACCGCGGTTCAGATGATCGACCCACGCATCGCCCGTGACCGCGCAGACCTTGCCGGTCGCCACCTTCACGGCGAACGGGTAGCCCGAATGAAAGCTGATCCAGAGCGCTTCGGCCTGGTGCATCGGCGTCATCACGCCGCCGCGCCGGTGCCACGCCTCCGGCAGTCGTGCGGCGTAGTCGTCCACGTGCCGCAGCGGAAAACTGCCGAGACCCGGCGGCAGCGGATAGTCGTTGCCGTCATCCGGAATGCGCAGGGTGCGCTGGAACTCGATCGCGCAGCGTGCCCTCTCGTGAACGTCCGGAAACCGGAACTCCAGACGATCGTTTTCAAGAATGATCATGGACTTCTCTCCTCACCAGTCTCCGTCCCTCACCTCGCGCACGACGCGGAGCACGGCTTCGTCGGGTGCCTCCTTCAGTTGCCGGATCAGGTCCGCGAACAGCCTGGGCCGCTTTCGGATGATCTCCTGCAGGTCGCCGGATACCTTGCCCGCCAAAGCCAGCAGCACATCCGGGTCCTGACCCAGCTCCGCCGCCAGACGCACCGTCGTGGCCTCGGACGGCGGCGCCACCTCGCCCCGCTCGATCTTGCTCAGATAGGCCGGCTCGATGCCGACCCGCTGGGCGACCTGGCGCACGGAGTAACGGCGGTCATCGCGACGCAGACGCTCACGAATATCGCGAACCGTGGGACCGAATTGCGTCATGTGTCGTATATAGTACACATTACCATCGAAGTCAAGCCATGTCATCCATTCGCGCTCATCTGTATGTGTACGGGCCGTCGAAAGCGTGCTGTCCGGCGCGGGTCGAGGGCCGGGCCCCGCTACCACCCGCGATCGGTCGTTGTCGGGAGCGCTTTTTCACCCTTACCATTCTGCGGCGAAACAATCGCCAAACAGGGAGGGCGACATGAGAGCCAGCAGAGGCATTGCCGTGGCGCTGGCGGCCGCGATCGGAACCCCATGCGCGGTTACCAGCGCGTTCGGGCAAGACAGCGGCAGTTTCAGCGCAATTGCAACCTATGTTCGAGACTTCACCTCCATCGAGCACGCCGACGGCACATATTTCGGCGGCAATCTGAAGGGAAGCGCCACCACCCTCGCGAGCAGCGGCGAACCCTTCGTTGAGGGGGGACACAGCCTGTCGACATGCGTGGTCTTGGGGAAGCGTTCGGCCGCCGGCCTCACTCTCGAGTCAGCCTGCACATTGATCGCCCCCTCCGGCGACGCGCTCTATCTCGTGGCCGAGAGACGCGCGGGCGACGTGGATGCAGGCGGCGGCGGGCAAGGCCAGCTGGAGATCGCGGGCGGCACCGGAGTCTATGCCGGGCTGAAGGGAAGCTGCGCCTACGAGACCAGCTATCTGGCGAACAATCAGGTCGTCACGACCACGGACTGCACCTGGCACAGGGATTGATTGTCGCAAGACGAGACATTCCACGCGCGGCGGCGAGAGCGCCTGCGCGCGGGCTTGCGCAGGGCCCGCCAACCTGCAACGCTTCGCCGCAGATATTCCTTGCAGTGGAGGTGACTATGGGCGCGGCAACGCCAACCGTGCTGATCGACAACGACCGCGTGCGCGTCACCGAGTGGCGCTTCAAGCCCGGCGAGGCGACGGGCTGGCACCGGCACGAATTCGACTATGTGGTGGTGCCGGTGACGACAGGACACCTCCACCTCGTGGAGCCCGACGGCGAGCGCACGGTCCAGATCGTCCACGGCTCCCCCTATTACCGGGATGAGGGGGTCGAGCACGACGTCATCAACCCGAGCGACACCGAGGACGTGGTCTTTGTCGAAGTCGAGGTGAAGTAGGGCCGGCCCCGGCCTTCGCGCCGGGCCGGAGTCAACGAACCGTCACAATTCCGTATTATTTCCATCTTGGCCCAGCGTTAGCGTTCCCCTGCCATCCCGGGCCGCCGCGCGAGCGCGTGGCCATCGCCACCGGGATGCGAGCGAACCCGGAGGAAACGGCGTGACCAAGACACCCCTGGCCATTGCCGCGGCAGCAGCTCTTGCGCTGACCACGTCCGTGGCACTGACCAACGCTGTGGAGGCACGCGACCAGATCAGGATCGTGGGGTCTTCGACCGTTTTTCCCTTCGCCACCGCCGTCGCCGAGGAGTTCGGCAAGACCACTGACAACAAGACGCCCGTGGTCGAGAGCACGGGCTCGGGCGGCGGGCTCAAGCTGTTCTGCGCCGGGGTTGGCGTCGGCCATCCAGACGTCACCAATTCCTCGCGCCGGATCAAGTCCTCGGAGGTCGAGCGTTGTGCTGAGAACGGCGTGACCGACATCACCGAGGTCAAGATCGGCTATGACGGAATCGTGGTCGCCAACGCGAAGTCGGCCGAGCGGTTCTCGATCACCTTGCAACAACTCTTCCTCGCGCTGGCGAAGGACGTGCCCTCCGACGGCGGGATTGTGCCCAACCCCAACCAGACCTGGAGCGACATCGACCCATCCCTGCCGGCAGCCGAAATCGAGGTGCTCGGCCCGCCGCCGACCTCTGGCACGCGGGACGCCTTCGTCGAGCTTGCGATGGAGGGGGGGTGCAAGACCTTCCCCGGTATCGATGCCCTCAAGAAGCAGGACAAGAATGCCTACAAGGTCATCTGCCACTCGATTCGCGAGGACGGCGCTTTCGTCGAGGCGGGCGAGAACGACAACCTCATCGTGCAGAAGCTCGAAGCCAATCCTTCAGCGCTCGGGATCTTCGGCTACAGCTTCCTCGACCAGAACCGCGACAAGGTTCGGGGCAGCGCTATCGACGGCGTCGAGCCCGACTTCGACACGATCGCCGACGGCGACTATCCGGTCTCCCGCTCCATGTACTTCTACGTGAAGAAGGCACATGTGGGCGTGATCCCCGGGATCGTGGAATTCATCGAGACCTTCACTAACGAGGATGCCTGGGGACCATACGGCTATCTCGCCGACAAAGGGCTTATCCCGCTCCCCGATGATGAGCGTGAGGCGATGCGCGAGCAGGCCACCGGCCTGGCTCAGCTCTCCATGTAACGGGAAATCCCCGACCGGGTGTGGCAGCGTTCGTTCGTTGCGTGGAGTTGCGCCATCACAACCTGAGCTGCGCAACGGCGCCCGACGCCGCTACCCGAACTCAGGCACCGTCGCGACCGCACTCTCGCGCTCGTCGATGTGGACCTGCCAGCGGGCGATGTTGGCCCTGGGGGCCAGCAGCGTCTCGCCCTCCGGCGTCATCTTCAGATAGTGCAGCACGGGTAGCACCATATAGTCCGCAACCGACGCCTCGTCGCCGGCGAAATGGACCGAACCGTCGAGCGCTCCGTCGAGCGCCACGAGAGCCTTGTCGGACTTGGGCACACTGCTCTCCACCAGCGCCTCGTCCGCCTCGCCGCCCTGCGCGGGAACGATCAGACGCTGCAGCACAATGTCGATCGCGGGCCGGTAGAGATACTGGATGAAGACCGAGGTCCACTGATAACAGCGGGCGTTGGCGAGCGGGTCGACCGGGTACAGGGGCGGGCCGTCGAACGCGTTGTCGATGTAGTTGCAGATCGCCAGCGACTCGTACATGCGCACGTCGCCGTGGGTCATGGCCGGCACCGACCCCCAGGGCTGCATCGCCAACTGCTCCGCCGACTGGGGCATGACCGGATCGAGCTCGTAAGGCACCCCCTTTTCCATGCACGCCATGCGGCAGGTGCGGACATAGGTGCTCAGCGGTGTGCCATGAATCGTCAACGTTGCCATCGTTCGCTCTCCCACTCCGGTCGGGGCGGCAGGGCCTTCCCCCGACCGCGCCTATCTTGCATATCCCGCCCGAGGTTGCACCGGGACCGCACCGCGAACGGGGCGGGTCCAGGGCTCGTTTTTTGTCCGCCCGGCGAGCGGCGTGAGATGATCTTCGGGCTG
>JAPPNP010000005.1 GCA_028873795.1 Chloroflexota bacterium | reverse complement strand
AGTGTCCCGGATGACGCCGGGTTACTGGTCGAGTCCCATTAGGGGCGCCCCTACATGCCCGTGCGAGGGGTCGCGCCGGGGTCGTGAGGATCGATTCTCCCCCCAAATCCCCCTGCACTCAGCCCGAGGGACGGCGCACCTTGGCCGCCCCCAGCCGGCGATCGAGCCGCGCCAGCCGGTGCTCCAAGGCGGGTCGCGCGAGGGGTTGGGGCAAGGCGTCCAGGAGGCGATCGGCTTGCTCCAGGGCTTCGAGCGTGCAGTCGCGCGCGGTGTGGAACTCGCCGGCCCGATGCTCGTGAAATTTGGCCAGCTCGACCAGCGCCCACACGGCGCCGCGTCCCTCACGGACCCGCATGCTCCGCCATAGGTCCACGGCCTGCGGCCAGGCGCCGCGCCGCTTGTGGGCCAGGCTGAGCGGCGCCTGCGCGAACGGCTGCAAGGCGCCGTCCAGGCCAAGCTCCAGCGCGCGGGCATACGCCGCGAGCGCGGCTTCGACTTCATCGGCCAGCTCGAATGACCGCGCCGCGCCGAGCACCTCGGCGGGTTGCGCCGTGGGGCTGCGCCAGCCGCCGAAGGCGTCGCAGGCGCGCGCCAGCAACGCCGCCATGGACACCATGTCCGTCCGGTTGTGGGCCACCACCGGCACGAGCTCGCGAGGGTCGCCGGTCCGCAGGTAGCGAAAGTAGATATCGGGGATCTCGTGGCTCGGCACGTCGAGCTCCCTCTCGACGCCGAGGATCTCGCGCTCCAGCGTTCCCAGGTCGCGGCGCGGGAGCCGGTAGCGCCACAGGCGCCGCGCCACGTGCAGCAGGTCCAGCGCGCCCAGGGCGTCCAGGGCCGTGCGCGTGCGGTTCATGATGAAGCGCGTCCGCAGCAGCGGCAGATCGAAGCTCTTGCCGTTGAAGCTCACCGTCCAATCGAACCGCGAGATCAGGCGCGCCAGGTGCGCCACCAAGGCCGGCTCGTCGGCGTGATCGCGCATGAAGTACTGCTCGACCCGCAGCGCGCCGTCCTCCACCCAGCCGCAGCCGACCAGAAAGGCGTAGGTTCCCGTCCCGCCGGCCAATCCCGTCGTCTCCGTGTCGACAAACAGCGCCCGTTCCAGCTCGAAGTCCTCGAGCTCCGGATCGCCGCCGAGCGTGGCCAAGGCGCGCCGGTCGGCGTCGCCGGGCCAGACCTGCGACAGCCCGTGCGGCAACGGGTGGGTCTCACTGATGACGACGAACGACCCGGCGTCGTTGGATTCGAGCGCGCCGCCGATAACGTCTTCAACCGGAACGCCGGGCACGACCGTTCGAGGCTCAACCGTTGGCGTCTCGACCGGATCCCACGGCCGGTTCCAAGCCATCGCCCGGCCGCCGGTCATGAGGTCTCGTCAATCACTTTAGGGAGAGCCCTTGTGGCTGCCCGGATCGAACCGGACGGGCGTCCACAAAGGGCGCCCCTACAAGGCCACGCAACGGTCCGTCATTCCCGCGGAGGCGCGAATCCACCGGGGACTCAACCTGTTGGCCCATGCGTAGGGGCGACGCATGCGTCGCCCCTACGCGAATTAGGGCGTCGCCGGGCCTGGATTCCGGCTTTCGCCGGAATGACGAAGAGTGACGCAATGGCCTATTCCACGGACAGGGCGCCGGCACGAGGCGTGGCGGCTAACGCCGCAACGGGTTCGCCCGCGCGCGCCCGCAGCACGCGCAGCGTGGCCTGCTTGGCGCTGATGCCGGATGCCACCGGCGGCCCCACGCAGCCCGGGCAGCCCTCGGCGCAGTCGCAGTCGGCGGCCAGCTCCGCCGCGGCCTGCATCACCTGGTCGAACGTCGCGTACAACCGCTCGCTCAGCCCCACGCCGCCCGGATAGCGGTCGTAGAGATACAGCGTCGGCGCCTGGGTGAAGGGCGACTTGATCTCGCTGACGACGCCCAGGTCCTGCGGGTCGCACATCAGATGGACCGCCGCCACGTTGGGCAGCAGGTGCCGCGCGCCCCAGAGGCCGGATTCGATCTCGGCGCGGGACAGCGTCTCGGTCAGCTCGGGGCGCATCCAGGCCCAGCACGCCTGGGTGTGCATCTCCTGCTCGGGGAGATCGATGGTGCCCCAGCCGACGTTGTCGTCGTCGCTGATGCGCAGCTTCTTGAAGATCGTGGGCCGCGCCGTCACACGCACCTCACCCCACGCACGACCCAGCGACGCGTCGGCCCGCTGCTCGAAGTCGTCGAGCACGGCGACGTTCACGTTCATGCTGGCGACGGTGTAGTGCTCCACCGACACCTCTTCGACGTACGCCTTGCCCTGCTCCCAATCGAGGCGGTTGACGTGATATTGCCGTCCGTCGTGGAGATAGATCGCGTCCTCGTGCACGCGCGTGGGCGCGGAGAAGCGGTCAACTTGGCCGATCACCTGCGGTCGACTCTCGTCGGTCACGATCACGATGTTGTCGAGCGTGCCGGTGCGCAGGCTCACGTATTGGGCGGGGTAGTCGTCGGCGGTCCAGTGATAGGTGTCCCCGGCCTTGTGCAAGACGCCCGCGTCCTCGAGCATTCGCACGCCGCCGTCCGTGGTGGGCACGCCAAAGGTCTCGTTCTCGACCAGCGGCAGCTCGAACGCGGCGCACTTGAGGTGGCTGGTGTAGACGTAGACGTTGTCGGGATTGATGAGCGCCGACTCGACCGACTCGCGCAGCACGAAGTCCGGATTCCGCGCCACGAACTGGTCCAGCGGGCTGGACCCGGCCACGTAGACGGCCACCGACGACTCGCGGCGGCGTCCCGCGCGGCCGACCTGCTGCCAGAAGCTCGCCAGCGACCCCGGATAGCCGCACAGCACCGCCGCCTGGGCCTGCCCGATGTCCACGCCCAACTCCAGCGCGTTGGTGGCGACAACCGCCCGCACGGTGCCGTCGCGCAGGCCCGCCTCGATCTCGCGGCGTTCGGCCGGCAGGTAGCCGCCGCGATAGCCGCGCACCTCGCCGCGGCCCAGGTGCGGACCGCCGCGCAGCTTGCTGAGCAGCAGCTCGGCGGCGGTGCGGCTGCGGGCGAAGGTGAGCGTCTGGATGTCGTTGCCCAGCAGCACCCCGGCAATCTCCGCCGCCGCGTCGATCTCCGAGGCGCGAATGCCCAGCTGCGCGTTCACGACCCGCGGGTTGTAGAAGATCAGGTGCTTTTCGCCGCGCGGCGAGCCGTCGTCGTCCACCACGCCCAGGTCGCGCTCGGTGAGCCGGTCGGCCAGCTGCTTGGGGTTGGCGATGGTGGCGGAGCAGGCCACGATCTGCGGTCGCGAGCCGTAGAACTCGGCCACACGCAGCAAGCGCCGCAGCACGTTGGCCAGGTGACTGCCGAAGATGCCGCGATAGACATGCAGCTCGTCGAGCACGATGAAGCGCAGGTTTTCGAACAGCCGGGTCCACTGGGTGTGGTGCGGCAGGATGCCCTGGTGGAGCATGTCGGGATTGGTGATCACCACGTGCCCGGCCTGCCGCAGCTTGCGCCGCGCGGTCGTCGGGGTATCGCCGTCGTAGGTGTAGGTCTTGATGTCGGCCTCGGCGACCTGGATCAGCGAGTAGAGCTCGTCGAGCTGGTCCTGCGCCAGGGCCTTGGTGGGGAACAGATAGAGCGCGCGGGCCTGGGGATCGTCCAGGATGGCCTGGACGACCGGCACGTTGTAGCAGAGGGTCTTGCCAGAGGCCGTGCCGGTGACGATGCAGACGTCCTCGCCGCCGAGCACGCGCGCGATGGCTTCGGACTGGTGGGTGTAGAGCTCGCGCACGCCGCGCCGCTCCAGCGCCCGCCGCAGCACCGGCGCCACGCCCCCGGGCCAGCTTCCATACCGCGCCTCGCGCGCGGGTCGAACCTTCCAGGCGGTGACGCCGCGAGCAAAGGCCGCGTCGCCGGAGAGCCGGTCGGCAAGCTGGGCGGCGTTCATGCGGGGATGGGGTGGTTATACAGGAGGACACCACCGGAAACGCCAAGCGTCACCGGCCCACCCTAGCGCACGTTTCCCCACCACACAAATACCGAACACTTGCCTAGGAAGTCGTCGCGTCGTTCCTCCGCCCTTCCGGCGAAATGCCTGCCCCGGACTCGATCCGGTCCGGAATCTAGGCCCTACTAGACCTGGCGACGGACTCCATGCCTGTCGTAGAGCCTGCCCCACGATCGGTACCGCGGGCAGGTTTGAAACCTGCCCCTACCGGAGAAGCGCTCGACGTTTGGCGTAGAGCCTGCCCCGTACTTGATACCGGGGGGCGGGTTTCAAACCCGCCCTTACCGGACCATTCAATAGCCTCGTGCAGGGAGAGGGTCAATCCGCCCAGCTCGCGACGAAATCGTCCACGGTCACCGGCTGCCGCGGTTCGGCGTGGAGGCGTTGCGCCAGCCAGTCGCAGCGTCGCCAGAGCTCGTCGGTCTCGGCGTCGCTGAACCATTCGCCGAAGTCCGCACCCCAGCCCAGCGTGAGCGGGTGGAGGGATTTGGCCTCGCGCCGTAGGTCCTCCGGCAGCTCGTCGAAGTCCGGCTGCCTGAGCAGGTAGATGTGCCGCGCGGCTTCGGCCACGCAGGCCGTGAGGGTCAGCTTGGAAGCCGGACCGGCGCCGGGGTGCAAACCCTCGAGGGCAGCGCGAAAGGCCGCCGCGTCGCCGTCCAGGACGCCTTGCAGCGCCTGCGCGGTGAGGTCCCGCTGCTCCGCGGCGAGGCGATTCCAGCTCTGGAATGCGGCGGCGGACGACGGCGAGAGATGGCGCGTGAAGCCCGGATCACGCGGCATGGCGTGCACTGAAATGCCGCCGTGCACGGTGCGCCGGAGCTTCGTGCTGTAGTTGCTGCCCCAGTGCAGCATGCTGTGGTAGTAGATCAGGCCGTCGCCGGCCTTGAGCTTCACGGGCATGCCGCCCGGCAGCGGCGACCGCGGATCATCCTTGAGCCGCCGGTCCTCCTCCGGCGTGTTCAGGCGGCGGTGGCTGCCTGGAACCACCCAGAACACGTCGTCGTCGTAGAGCGGCAGGTTCCATTGCAGGTAGCGCGGGCCGGTTTCCGCCAGCTCCTCTTGCAGCAGCCACAGGGGCGCCACCCCGTTATTCCCAATGTCACGGTGCCATTTGGCGGGGCCGTGGTCGACGCGCGGATTGCACATCATCATCATGTGCATGGGCACCGCCTCGGTCCCGCTGAGCAGCTCGCGGCTGGTACCCATGACCGGCTCGCTGAGCCATAGCTCGACCGCCAGCGCCGTCTCCTTGTCCACCAGCGCGTGAAAGTCGGGCACGCGCGGCTGCATGTGTTTTTCCCATGTGCCGCCGGGCGGATCGTCGGGACCGGCCTCGCGCCGCCAGACCTCGCGCTGCCGCTCCAGCAAGCCCTCACAGGCTTCACGCACCGCGTCGAGCCGGTCGGCGGGGATGACGTTGCGCACGAAGAGATAGCCGTCGCGTCGGAGGAGGGACTTGTTCAGGCTGGGCATGGGGACTCCGATGTTGGGCGACGCGCGACGCGTCGGTTCAGACGGGACGCTTCACGAAGGGTGCTTGAGCGCTGAGTTTCCCACGCTGCACGCAGCGCGGGCCACCGGGCAAGCGTTCGATCCGGTCCCCTCTCCCGCGGGGAGAGGGACAGGGTGAGGGGACGGGCGCCCACCAGGGGCGCCCCTACGCGGGCCACGGATTCGCTGGGCCTACGTACCCCAGCTCGCGGCGAACTGGTCCAGCGTCACCCGCTGCGGAGGATCGGCGTGGAGGCGCTGCGCCAGCCAGTCGAAGCGCCGCCACAATTCGTCGGCCTCGGCGTCGCTGAACCGGTCGGCGAAGGCCGGACCCCAGCCCAACGTGAGCGGATGGAGGTGCGTGGCCTGTCGCTGCATCGCCTCCGGCAGGTCGTCGAAGCCCGGCTGCTTGAGCAGGTGAATGTGCCGCGCGGCTTCAGCCAGGCACGCCGTGAGCGTCAGCTTGGCAGCCGGACCGGCGCCGGGGTGCAAGCGCTCGAGCGCCGCTTCAAATCCTGGCGCGTCGCCGTCCAGGACGCCGCGCAGCGCCTGCGCGGTGAGGTCCCGTTGCTCCGCCGCGCGGCGATTCCACGTCTGGAACGCGGCGGCGGATGAGGGCGAGAGATGGCGCGTGAAGCCGGTGTCCCGCGGCATGGCGTGCACCGCCATGCCGCCATGCACCGTGCGCCGCAGCTTCGGGCTGTAGTTGCTGCCCCAGTGCAACATGCTGTGGAGATAGATCAAGCCGTCGCCGGCCTTGAGCTCCACCGGCATGCCGCCCGGCAGCGGCGACTGCGGATCGTCCTTTAGCCGCCGGTCCTCGTCCGGGGTATTCAAGCGGCGGTGGCTGCCCGGAACCACCCAGAGCACGTCGTCGTCGTAGAGCGGCAGGTTCCACTGCAAGTAGCGCGGACCCGTTTCCGCCAACTCTTCTTGCAGCAGCCACAGCGGGGCCACCTCGAGCGGCCCGATGTCGCGGTGCCACTTGGCGGGGCCGTGGTCGGTGCGCGGGTTGCACATCATCATCATGTGCATGGGCACCGCCTCAGGCCCGCTGAGCAGCTCGCGGCTGATGCTCATGACCGGCTCGCTGAGCCATATCTCGACCGCCAGCGCGGTTTCATCGTCCACCAGCGCGTGAAACTCGGGCACGCGCGGCTGGGGGCGCATGTCCCACACGCCGCCGGGGAGATCGTCGGGCCCAGCCTCCTGGCGCCAGATCTCGCGCTGCCGGTCGAGCACGCACTCGCAGGCCTCGCGCACCTCGTCGAGCCGGTCGGCCGGGATCACGTTGCGCACGATGACGTAGCCATCGCGACGGAGCAGGGATTGGTTCAGGGTGGGCATGGGGTCTCCGGTGCTGGATGACGCACGACGCGTCGGCTCAGGTGGAACGATTCACGCAAGGTGCTTGACTGCTGCGTTTCCCAGGCTGCACGCAACCTGGGCCACCGGGAAGCGCGGGCCACCGGACGGGGGCGTCGCCGGGCCTGGATTCCCGCTCCACTCGATGTAGGGGCAGCCCTTGTGGCTGCCCGGACCCAATCGGACGGGCGCCCACAAGGGGCGCCCCTACGGGGATACCGGCCACACACGCCCTATGTCCCATCCACGCCGATGTATTTCATCACTTCGTCCACCCACACGTCGTCGTAGCCCTTGCCTTCCCAGAGGCGGATCAGCGGCGCGTCGGCATCGGTGGGATGCACGCCCGCGGGATCGTGATCCAGCACGCCGAGGAGCTGCCGCCGCACGGGGTCGGCACGCGCGATCAGCTCCGGCGAGCTGGCCACGCGATCGCCCAACCGCATCCAGATCGGGGAGTAGACGTAGAAGAGGTTCTTGCGCCGCACGTTCGAGGTGTTGCGCGAGACCGAGTGCCAGAGCGCGTTGTGAAACAGCATCGCGTCGCCCGCGCGCAGCAGCAGCTGCTTGGCGCCCGGCACGCCGGCGTCGATCTCGTCGACCTCCTGGAATCGACTCGGCGAGGCGAGGACTTCCGCGTTGGCGTCCTCTCGCGGAAAGTTGCCCCGGTGGCTGCCGGGAATGAGCAGGAAGTTGCCCATGTCTGGCGCATCCACGTCGGTGAGGAACCAGCCGATCTTGAGGTGCAGCAGAGGCGTGAGCCCGCCAGCGCTCGGAAACGGGTAGGGCTTGGGGCCGTCGTAGTGCCAGCGGCTGCCGGGATGCGGGGTGGGCGGACGCACCATCACCTGCGACGCGAGCAATTGGATCGTGGCGCCCATCAGGTCCATCACGATGCCCAGGTGATTGGGGTGGTCGATGAGATCGAGGAAGGCCTCGTCCTCCTCGATCACGTTGAGGGTGCTCAGCCACTCGTCGGCGGAGCGGCCGGCGCGCTGCGAAGCCTCGTCGACGCGGTCCACGGCCTCGCTGAGGCGCGTGACTTCGTCGGGCGACAGCACGCCGGGCAGCACCAGATAGCCCTGCGTGTCCCAGTGCTCGCGCTGCTCGGGCGTCAGGCGCGTGAGGGTCTTGACGTCGATCACGGGCGCACCTCCCGGCGGGCTGCCATCCGGGGTCCAAACCTCGGTCGGCGACAGCGTAGCGCGGGTGACCGTGGAACGTTTCGAGGCCGTCATTCCGAACGAATCCGTCATTCCGAACGCAGTGAGGAATCTAAGGACCCTCTGCCGTCTCCCCGCCCCTTGGATTTCTCGCTTCGATCGAAATGACATAAGCAGGTCCACTATTTCGACCTCGAAGTTAAACGCCGAACGTGTATAAAAACCCCCGTCCCCAGGTGGACCCGCGGCACGGCGGCGGGATCGGCCCCACGGTCACTGATGGCCGCTGGGCGCTCCACGTCCTGACCGACGAACTGGGCGTCGTGGACCTGCGGGATCCGGCCTAAATGTGTAAACGATGTCTCCGAACACCCGTAAACCATCTACCCGGTCTAATCTCCCGGCGGGAGAGGGGGCCGGACCGTCCCTGGATTAGAACCTGGGAGGGCGGTTCGCGAACCGCCCCTACAGTTCCGAGTTGCCTTAGATCTGGGACTGCATGATGCGGTCGACGAGGTCCATGGTCTTGACCGCATCGGCGAAGCAAGTGTCGGGCTGGCGGCCGGCCTTGATCGCGTCGATGAAGTGCCGGTTCTCGGCGAAGAAGCCGAAGCGATGGATCACCTCCGACCCGCCGCCCACCTCGGCGGCATCGATCGACTCGCCCTCGGCGGCGCCGTCGCGGTAGATCGTGGCGCGCCATTGGTCGTCCGAGAATGCCGAGACGCCTTGGCCATGCATCTCGAAGTAGTGGTCCCGCCGACCGGATCGACGCGAGGCCGTGAGGATGGCCGTGCAGCCCGTGCTGAAGGTGACGAGGGCGTTGTGGTTGTTGACGAATGGCATATCGACCGCGCGGTTGTCGGCGGCGACGGACACGACCTCGCCGCCGGCCATCCAGCGCAGCGTGTCCACCGAGTGGACGATGTCGGTCGTGAGGTGCGTACCGGCGCCGCGGCCATACCCGTAGCCGTCGGGCTTGCCCTCGAACTTGTGGAATCCCGCCAGGCACTGGTGCAGCGGTCCCCGCTCGGTGATGGCCGCGCGGCAGCGGCGCAGCATCTCGCTGTAGCGGCGGTTGAATCCCACCATCGTGAGCCGGTCGTGGCGTTCGGCGTACCAGGCGAGCGCCTCGGTCTGGTAGGTGGTGAGGGCGGGCGGCTTTTCCACGAAGACGTGGACGCCCAGCTCCAGCAGGTCCACCACGAGGTTGTGGAGGTACTGCGGGGGCATGATCGCGTAGACCGCGTCGGGCTTCTCCCGCGCCACCAGTTCGCGGAAGTCGCTGTAGCGTCCGGCAATGTCGTAGGTATCGGCCGTCGTTTGCAGGCGCTCGGCGTTCAACTCGGCGATGCCGACGATTTCCACGTCCGGCATAGCCGCCAACGATGGGTAGTGGGCGACGTTGGCCAAGCCGCCCGCGCCCACCATGCCGACCCGTACCGTGTCGATGGGCTCGGTCCTCCCCCGCGGCCAGTCAACGGCAACGTATCACGGGGCGCCGCTGGGGGTTTCTGCTAGAGTCGCTCGCCGCTCCCCCAACGGTGTTGGGGCATCCGCACAGGGACGACTATGGCCTTCTCGTTTCCCACGAGCGTCAAGCGGCGCAGCGACTGCCTTTCGATGATCCTGGCCGAGGACGTCGCCGAGCAGCACATGCTCGCGTGGCGGCAGGAGCTGGGCGAGCTGGACCCCAACAATCCACTGGTGACGCCGGCCACGCCGTGGGACGCCGGATCGGTGTTCGCCCACGGCACCTTCGCGCACGACCCGATCGACGGCCTGTGGAAGGCCTGGCACGTCTCAACGCCGCTGACGGCGGGATATTTCGAGAACTACCGGCGCGTGACCTACCTGACCTCCGAAGACGGCGTGGAGTGGACGCGGCCCGAGCTGGACCTGTGTCCGCAGCCGGGACACCCGCGCACGAACATCCTGCTGGACTTCGACTCGGGCGGCCCGAGCATGTACAGCTCGGTGATGATCGACCCGGACGCCGAGCCCGACCGCCGCTACGAGATGTTCGTGATGCGCGATCCGACCAACACCATCGGCGGCGGACCGGGCCATATTCGCGGGTTGCCGCCTCCGCCGCCGGGCGAAAAGCAGGCGCGCGGCATGTATCGCTACTTCTCGCCGGACGGCATTCACTGGACGGTGAGCGAAGGCCCCGTCCTGGAAGTGGCGGTGCCCGGAGTCCGGTTGGTGATCCCCTACGAGAACCCCAAGCACACGGCCGACACCACGTACGTGTTCCGCGATGCGGACGGCACCTACTTCGCGACGCACAAGCTGGGTGAGCCGGCGCATCCGGGCGGGTTGGTGGCCTACGACATCTTCGCCGAGGGCCGCCGCGTGATGGCGCGCCGTACCAGCCCCGACGGCTCGGAGTGGAGCCCCTTCGAGACCATCATCCAGCCCGACATCTACGACCCGCACGACGTCCAGATTATGGAGCTCTGCGTCACGCCGGTGCGGAGCGGGTACATCGGCGTGATTGCGATTTACCTCAACCGCACGCAGACGATCGAGCTGCAGCTCGGCGGCAGCGCCGACGGTCGCATCTGGGACCGGCGCGTGCGCCTGCCCGCGGTCGCGGTCGGCGCGCTGGGCGACTACGGCGGCGGCATGCTGTGGCCCTCGCACCACATGGTCGAGCACAACGGGCGGCACTACATGTATTTCTCGGGCACCGAGGGCTTGCACGGCGACCCGGCGGCCAAAGGGCCGACAATCTGGCCGTTCTTCTCCGCCATCTGCCGCGCCAGCTGGGCCGTCAACCGGTATTGGGCGGCGGTCTCGGGACCCGGCGGCGACGTGGCGGGCACGCTGACGACGCACCCGTTGCCCGTCGGCGGCCAGCAGCTGATCCTCAACGCCGCGACGTCGACCGTGACCGAGGGTGAGCTGCACGCGGAGCTGCTGGACCCGGACGGCAACGTTGTGGACGGCTTCGGCAAGGACGATTTCATCCCGTGGCGCGGCGACTCCACCGCCGCGCCGGCGCGCTGGACCGGCGGCGACGTGTGTCCGCTGGACGAATGCGCCGTGCGCTTCCATTTGCTCCGATCTCGCCTGTACGGATACGCCTGGGAGTAGAACTATGGCCATCGACTCGCGACGGATCCTGCACCAGTTGGGCCGCGGCGAGCCGATTGACGCCGTCCGCGCCGCCGCCGGGCTGAGCGACGCCGAGTTCGACGCCTGGTGGAACCAGGAGCTCGAGAGCCGGCTGGCGGCGACCGAAGGGCGGACGTCGGGGCCGGTCGGTGCGGCAGTCGAGATTCACCGCGACACCAGCGGCCTGGCGCACGTCTTCGCCGACAGCGAGACCGACCTCTTCGTGGGCTACGGCTACGCGATGGCGCAGGACCGGCTGTTCCAGATGGACTACCTGCGGCGGCGGGCGCTGGGACGGCTGGCGGAAGTCCTCGGCGCCGAGGCGTTCGACTATGACCTGCTCGTGCGCACGGTCGGGCTGCATCGAATCGCGGAGGAGGAAACGGCGCGCCTGCCCGACGAGACGGCGGCGCGCTACGAGGCCTTCGCGGCGGGCGTGAACCTGTTCATCGAGGAGTGCGCCGACCGGCCGCCCATCGAGTTCGACCTGCTGGACTACCGGCCGGAACCGTGGCGGCCGCTCGACTCCATCGCGCTGCTGGGTGAGTTTCGCTGGTATCTCACCGGGCGGTTCCCGGTGATCGCCATTCCCGAGGTGGCGCGGCGCGTCCTGGGCGACGGTCCGCTGTACCGCAATTTCATGACCGCGGAGGCGATCGACGAGACGATCCTGCATCCGGGGGAGTACGCGAGCGCCGGCAGCGGCATGGATGCCTTGGAGCCGCAATTGGGCGGGGTCGACGACTTCACCGGCAGCAACAACTGGGTGGTCGGCCCCAGCCGCAGCGTGTCCGGCGGCGGGATGGTGGCCAGCGATCCACACATCGCCTTCGGCTCACCCTGCTGCTGGTACCAGGTGCACCTGGTTGGCGGGCGCTACAACGTGGCGGGCTCCGGGTATGCCGGGGCGCCGGGGATCATCTTTGGTCGCAATCTCCGCGTCGCCTGGGGCATCACCAACAACATCAGCTCGCAGCGCGACCTCTACCAGGAGCGCACCGACCCGGCGCATCCCGGCGCCTTCCTCTACGACGGCCAATGGGAACCGGCGCGCGAGCGCGTGGAATCCATCGCCGTGCGCGGCGAAGGCGTGCGCGAAGAAACGATCCGGTCGTCGCGCAACGGCCCGATCGTGGACGAGATCTTGCCGGGATTCGCGCAGGGCACCGGACCGGTGTCGCTGCGGTGGGCGGGGGCTCTGCCCTGCGCCTGGCCGACGGCGCTGTTGGAGTGGAACCTGGCCGGCTCTTGCGCCGAACTCGAGGACGCCCTGCGTGGGTGGGTGTCGCCGACGCTGAGCATGGTGCTCGCAGACGTTGACGGCGGCTTCGGCTACCGGGCGACCGGCCAGGTGCCGCTGCGGTCGCGGGTGGAGCGCGGCTATCGCCGCGGCTGGGACCCCGCCGACGCCTGGACGGGGATGACGCCGTTCGAGGGCATGCCCAGCGTGCGCAATCCTGAGCGCGGTTGGGTGGCGACGGCCAATAACTTGCCGGCGCCGTCGGACTACCCATATCCGCTGGCCAACACGTCACCCAGCGGCTACCGCGCGCAGCGAATCCGGGAAATGATCGAGTCGCGCGAGGCTCACACCCGCGAGGAAGTGGCCGCGATGCAATACGACCCGCTGTCACTGCGGGCGTTGAATGCGGTCGACGCGCTGACGCGCATCCTGGACGGCGGCGACGCGCGGTTGCAGACGGCCGCTGCGGCGTTGCGCGACTGGGACTGCCGCATGGCCGCCGAGAGCGCAGGCGCGGCGATCTTCGAGGCTTTCCATCAGCAATGGGACGAGGCGGTGGCCTCGGAACGCTTCTCGGCGGACGCCTCGGCGCTGGCCATGGGCGATCCGGCAGCCTTCGTGGCGGGAGGCATCGGCGCGTTGTCGCTGCGCCTGCTGGGCGACGACGCGGCGGGATGGTTCGAGTCGGACGATGCGCGCGACGCGGCGGCGCGGTCGGCGATGAACCGCGCGCTCGATCTGCTCACCGAGAGGCTCGGCGACGATATGTCCGCCTGGAGCTGGGGCGGGCTGCACAAGGTGTGGCTGCCCCACCTGCTGACGGATCGCGGCGACTTGGGGCGCCTGCTCGACCGCGGCGGCGAGCCCTCGAGCGGCAACGGCTTCGTCGTGTGCAACACGGGCTCGTCGCCCGAATTCGAATCGACCGGCGGCGCGAACTATCGACTGATCGTGGACGTGGCGGAATCGCCGGCCTGCCTGTGGTCGCTCGACGCGGCGGGGCCGTCGGGGCAACCGGGCAGCCCGCACTATGCGGACCAGTTCGGCGACTGGCTGGCGGGGCGCTATCGCCAGGTTCCCTTGGAGCGCGACGCGGTGCGCGCAACGATCAGCCACACGCGGACGTTGCAGCCAGAGGAGTGACGCGATGGATCTGACTCAGGACGTGCCGCGCAGTCCCTACGAGAAGCTCGGTGGGATCGTGTTTCTGCCACGCAGCATCGACAAGGGTCGCGCGGAGTTGGCGGGAACGCTGGGCGAGTACATCGCCCGGCACGGACGGTCTGGGCGCTTGTTCAAGTTCCTGGGCGTCTCCGCCAAGGACTTCCTCGAAGCGCTGCGCGACCGCCCGACCGACGAGGACGTGTGGGCCTGGATCGCCGAGCGCATGACGCCGCGGACGCCGGACGAGATTGAAGAGTTCAATCGGAAGATGTGGGCCGCCACGCCTGATGACAAGGACGATCGATGGTCGTGGCGCGGGTTCCGGAAATATCTGGCGGACTGCGGACACGCCCACCGCACCGACATCACGCGGCACTTCGACCGCCTGGACCTCGACGAGGGACGCGACGTGCCCACCGGCGGGCGACCGTACGAGTAGCACGCGGGTCCCGGCTTTCTAGAATCAACAGCAAACGTTCGGAAGGTGCCCATGCGCATCGCCCTGCTGGCTGACACCTATCCCCCCGCCAACCGGGGCGGGGCGGGGGTGGTGGCGCAGCGCTTGGCGCGCGCGTTCGCGGGGCGCGGCCACGACGTGCTGATGGTGACCACCTGGCCCGACGCGGCCACCGAGACCACGGACGGCCCGGTGCAGGTGCGGCGCTTGCAGTCGAGCTACCCGGAGCGTTTCCGGAACACCGTGGCCATGATGAATCCGGTCGTGCTGGGCGGCGTGCGCCGGGCGCTGTCGGATTTCGGGCCCGACGTGGTGCACGCGCACAACGTGCACCAGCACCTGTCGTTCGCCTCGCTGGAGGCGGCGGCTGCAACGCGCGCGCCGGTGGCCTATACCGCGCACGACTTCCTGCTGTTCTGCTGCATCAAGTTCATCTGCAGCGGCGGACGGGTCGACTTTCGCCAGCGGTGGTTCAACTGCGCCAAGTGCCAGCGGTTCCGCTGGAACCCGGCGCGCAACACGGCCATCAACCGTCAGATGACGTCGCACGTGGATCACATATTCGTCATCAGCGAAGCGCTGCAGACCGCGTTGCGCGCCAACGGCTACGGCGGAGCCGAGGTGATGCACAACGGCGTCGACGCCCAGTGGTGGGCAGAGGGCGACGGCACGCGGTTTCGGTCGAAGCTGGGCCTGGACGACGCGCCCCTGGCGCTGCTGGCCGCGCGAGTGAGCCGCGAAAAGGGGGCCGAAGCCGCGCTGCACGCCCTGGCGAAGGCGCGCAACCCGGAGGCGCGCCTGGTCATCGCCGGCGACAACCCACGCTACGCGCCGAAGCTGCGCCAGATGGCGCAGGAGCTGGGCGTGGCCGAGCGGCTGATCCTACCGGGCTGGCTGCACGCCGACACGCTGCGCGACGCCTACCACGCCGCTGCCGTCACGCTGGCGCCGTCGACCTATCCGGACCCGTTCAACCTGACGCTGATCGAGTCCATGGCCACCGGCACGCCGGTGATCGCGTCGACGCTTGGCGCCGGACCGGAGATCGTTCCCGACGGCGAGACGGGATTCGCGGTGCATCCGGACGACACCATGGGCCTGGCCGACCGGCTGTCGCTCATCGTCGAGGACCCGGCGTTCGCGCGCGAGCTTGGCGAGGCCGGCCGCCGGCGCGTGGCGCAACGGTTCACCCTGGACCGGCAAGTGGATCGGACGCTGGCGCGCTACGAGGCCCTGATCGCCGCCGCATGACGGCCCCGCGCCGGATCGTCCACGTCATCTCGTCGCTCGCCGTCGGCGGCGCCCAGGGCCATTTGCTTCAGTTGCTCGCCGAGCCCACGGACGGCGTGCAGCAGGACGTGATCTACTTCCGCGACCATGATCTGCGGGCAGATGCCGAGCGCCTGGCCGGGCGGGTGCATCACGTGCCCATGGCGGGACCCTGGGAATGGACGCGGTTGCCGCAACTGACCGCCGCCATCGCCCGCGGCCGCTACGACGTGGTGCACACGCATCTGCTGCGCGCCGACATGTACGGAGCGCTGGCGGCTCGCGCGGCCCGAGTCCCAGGGCTGGTGGCGACCAAGCACAACCTGGAGGCGCGCTTGGAGCACCCGGTCTGGCGCTGGCTCCACCGGCGCACGGCGGGGATGCCGGACGTCACGATTGGCATCTCGGACGCGGTGCGCGCGTGGGCCGTCACGACGGGCGGCGTGCCGGCGGCTAAGACCCGAGTGGTGCTCTACGGCATCGACGCCGCGCCCTTCGCGAACCTGGATCGGTCGGGCGCGCGCGCGGAGCTTGGCATCGAGGCAGGCGCTCGGGTGGTGCTCTGTCCGGCGCGGCTCGATCCACAGAAAAACCATGGCATGCTGCTGCGCGCCTTCGAGCGCGTGCACCGGGAGCAGCCGGATGCCGTGCTTCTGCTCGCCGGAGGTCGCCAGCTCGGGTCGGAGCTCTACGAGCGCGATCTGCACGCGCTTGCCGACCTCATCGACGCCGACGGCGCGGTGCGCTGGCTGGGGGTCCGGAGCGATATGTCGCGCCTGCTGGCGGCGTGCGACGTGGTTGCGCTGGCGTCGGACTGGGAAGGGTTTGGCCTGGCGCTGCTCGAGGCCATGGCTGCCGGCCGCCCAGTCGTGGCGACGGCAGTGGGGGGCGTGCCCGAAGTCGTCAGCGACGGCGAAAGCGGCATCCTGGTCGCGGCGGGCGACATGTTCGGATTCGCCAAGGCGCTGATACGCCTCCTGGATGACGACGCGGCGCGTCGGCGCATGGGTACGGCGGCCGCACGGCGCGCTCGCGAGGCCTTTGCCATCGACCGTATGCGGACCGCCACGCAGGCCGTATATGACGAGATGTTGGGTGCGCCCGCCTGAGATGGCCTTGCCCACCGCGCCGATATACTTTCAGGCAGGCGCGCGTGGGGCGCGCCACCTTGACGTGAAGACCCTGAATGTCCAGTAACCGCCCAACCAGCCTCGTGACGGGAGCCTGTGGCTTCATCGGCTCCCACCTCGCCGAGCGTTTGCTCCTCGAGGGGCACCACGTGATCGGCCTGGACGGGTTCACGGACTCCTACGACATCCGGCAGAAGCGGGACAACGAGCGCCGTCTGCTGGCGCATCCGGAATACGAAACCGTCGAGGGTCACCTGATGGACCTGGACCTGCGGCCCCTGACCGACCGGGCGCAGTTCATATTCCATCTCGCGGCGCGCGCCGGCGTGCGTGAGGGGTGGACCGCGTTCAACTACGGCCGCTACATGCGCGACAACTGCCTTTCGACGCAGCGGTTGGCGGAGGCGGCCCTGGCGTCCGGCGTCGAGCTCTTCAGCTTCGCGTCCACGTCGTCGATCTACGGATTCAATCCGAAGCTGCCGACGCCCGAGGCTCACGACCTGAACCCCCGCGCGTTCTACGCGATGTCGAAGCTGATGGATGAGCACGTGCTCAATGGGTTCCGCCAGCTCTTCGGACTGCCGGTCGTGATCCTGCGG
Organism: Chloroflexota bacterium; assembly: GCA_028873795.1. Lineage (GTDB taxonomy): Bacteria > Chloroflexota > UBA11872 > UBA11872 > UBA11872 > JAJECS01. The sequence continues at coordinate 83,758 of JAPPNP010000005.1, read as the reverse complement.
TACTACACGCTATTCGGTCCGCGCCAGCGCCCCGACATGCTGGCGCACATCGGCCTGAAGGCCATCGCCGAGGGCCGCCCGATCACCATCTACGGCGACGGCGAGCAGACGCGCGAGCTGACCTATGTGATGGACGCCGTCGAGGCGCAGGCGCGGGTGCTGGACGTGCTGCCGATCGGCGAGGTCTACAACATCGGCAGCGGCCCGACGGTGTCCGTGAATGAGTTCGTGCAGGAGATGGAGTACGTCGTCGGCCGCCCGGCAGAGTTGATCTACACCGACGCCAATCCGGCGGATCAGCTTCACAGCCAGGCCGATATCAGCAAGGCCCGTCGCGAGCTGGACTTCAATCCCACCACGACCGTGCGCCAGGGACTCGAGGCCGAGTACGCCTGGCTGCGCGAGTCGGTGTTGGAGCGACCCTGACGCCGCCGAGTCGCCCCATCCGCGTCCTCCAGGTGATGGAGGCCACCATCGGTGGCACCAAGCGGCATCTGTTCGACTTGGCGACGTCGTTCGACCCTGCCTCCGTGGAGGTCGAGGTGGCGTGTCCGGCGGTGCGATCGGAAGCCCACGGCGATACGTCGTTTGCGGGCGACCTGCATGAGGCGGGAGTGACCGTGCGGCAGATACCGATGGTGCGCGCGATCAGGCCCTGGGACGACGCGACCACCATTGTGCGCCTGGCGCGGTTGATTCGGAGGGGCGGCTACGACATCGTCCACACCCACAGCACAAAGGCCGGAATCACCGGGCGGCTGGCCGCGCGCTGGGACGGCGTCCGCACCGTGCATACCCCGCACGGCTTCTACTACCTCAACTTCGCCGGCGGGATCGGTCGCGCCGTGGCGCGCGGGATCGAGCGTGCGCTCGGGGCCATGACTGACCGGGTGATCGCGCTGTCCGACGGTGAGCACCGTGAGGCGGTGAAGCTGCTAGGGGCATCGCGCGTGCGGCTGGTGCCCAACGGCTTCGAGCCGTTCGAGGCGCTGTCGAAGACCGAGGCTCGGCGGCGGCTGGGACTGTCCCCCGACGTGCCGGTGGTCGGCACGACTTCGCGCTTCACCGCCCAGAAGGCCCCGATGGACATCGTTGAGGCGTTCCGCGTGATTCACACGGCGCGCCCGGAGACTCGACTGCTGTGGATCAACGGCGGTGAGCTGCAGACGGTGGTCGAGCAGCGACTCGCGGACCTCGGTCTCTTGCATGCCACCCTTCGTCCCGGCTTCGTGCCCGACGCGCGTACGCTGCTGCCGGCCATGGATGTCTATCTGCACCTGGCGCGGTGGGAGGGCGTGCCCTATTCCGTCATGGAGGCCATGTGGGCCGCCGTGCCGGTCGTGGGCGCGCAAGCTATCGGCACCAGCGATCTGATCGCCGACGGGGACACGGGTTTGCTGGTGGACGCGGGCGACGGAGCGGCCGCGGGCGGCGCGGCCCTGCGAGTGTTGACAGAGCCAGCGTTGGCTCGCACCATCGCGCAGGCGGCGGCGTGCGGCATGCGCCGGCGGCAGGATCGCCACGGCATGGCCCGCGCCACCGAAGCCGTGTACCGCGAACTCGTGCAGACAAACTGACGTGCTAAGTCGAACTCGCGCCGTCGGCGGATTCCTCGCGATCGCCGACGTGCTGTTGACCATGCTGGCGCTGCTGGCGGCGGACGCGCTGCGTCACGCGCTGCCATTCGGCTTCGGTCCCGCCGAGCACCTGGACTGGCTGGGCGCGCGCGAGTACGTGATCGTGTCGATCACATGGGCGTTTTTCCTGCGCTTCGCCAGGGTCTACGACCACCGGCGGGTAATGCGCGTGGTGCTCGAAGCGCGCGCGATCATCTTTGCGGTGCTGCTGGCCACGGGCGCGCTTTTCGCGGCCTTCTTCGTGCTCAAGGTCGAGTTCCTGTCGCGGTTGCTCTTCGTCTACTTCGTGGTGCTCGATCTGGCGATCCTGATCAACTTCCGGTGGTTGCTCAACCTGGCGCTGCGCACGCGGCACCTCTCGCCGGCCACTCGTCGGCTGGTGTTGATCGCCGGCGCGGGTCCGGTTGGGGACCGAGTGTCGCGATTGATCATCGACCGGCCGTGGTCAGGCTACGAGGTGCTGGGATTCGCCGACGACGACGCGCAAAAGCAGGGCACGACACTGAATGGGCGTCCGGTGCTGGGACTGGTTGAGGAGCTGCCGGCGCTCGTGGAACGGCACGGTCCCGACGACGTGATCATTGCGCTGCCGCTGCACGCCCACAGCCGGCTGCGCGAGTCGGTGCTGGCGCTGGAGCGCGCCGACGTGCGCATTCGCGTGGTGCCCGACGTCTTCGACCTGATGCCGGGTCGCACGATGGCCGAAGACACCTGGGGCATCCCGATGATCAGCGTGCGCGCGCCCGAGATCACCGGCTTCGATCGGGTCGTCAAGCGCGTGTTCGACCTGGTGCTGGGGCTCCTGACCCTGGTGGTGATGGCGCCGGTGATGGCGTTTTCCGCCCTGGCCGTCTGGCTGGAAACCGGGCGTCCGGTCATCTTCGCCCAGCGCCGGGTGGGCGAGAACGGCCGACTGTTCACGATGTACAAGTTCCGCACCATGGTTGCGAACGCCGAGGCCCAGATCGAGGCGGCCCGGCAAAGCGGCCAGCGGCTGGAAGACATCTACAAGCCGGCCAACGACATGCGGGTCACCAGGGTCGGTCGCCTGCTCCGCCGCGCCAGCCTGGACGAGCTGCCCCAACTCTGGAACGTGCTGCGTGGCGAGATGAGCCTGGTGGGTCCTCGGCCCGAGCTGCCCTGGGTGGTGGACCAATACGAATCCTGGCAGCGGCAGCGACTCTCCGTGCTCCCGGGAATCACCGGCTGGTGGCAGGTCAACGGCCGCGGCGATCTGCCGCTCGTTGAAAACGTCGAGTACGACCTGTTCTACATCCAGAACTACTCGCCGCTGCTGGATATCTCGATCCTCGCCCGCACCGTCTGGGTCGTGGCGCGCGGGCGCGGGGCGTACTAGGACGAGCTAGCGGCGGAGCGGTCGGCGGGCCGCGATCACGCGCACCGGCCACGCGAAGCGGCGCACGCCGTCGTCAACGTGCGCGTCGAAGGCCGCGGCGACCCGCGGCTCCGACATTCGGCGCCATAACTCGTCGGCCATTGGGGTCGTGCCGCCGGAGCGGGCCACCCACTGGTCGAAGTCCATTGGCGAACGGCACTCGCGGTCCGCGGCCACGACCAGCCCGGCGCCGCGGAGATACCGCGGAAACTCCGCGGCCGACAGATTGCGCACGTGCGAGGGGTCGCGGAGCGTCTCGATCTCGTGCATTTCGGCAGCCACCCAGGGATCGTCTGGGCTCTGCGTGTCGGCAATGACCACCCGCCCGCCCGGGCGCAGGACGCGGGCCATCTCGCCAATAGCGTCGGCCGGATCCCCGAAATGATGCAGCGCGTGGCGGCACGTGACCACGTCGTAGCTGCCGCCGCGCGCCGGAATGCGTCCGGCGGCCGCGCGCACCGCGCGCAATGGCGCCGGGGCGGTCGCTCGCGTATGGCGCAGCATTGGCCGCGACACGTCCAGGGCATCCACGTATGCGCCGCGCTGCGCCAGCGCATGCGCCGTAAAGCCGGTGCCGGTTCCCACATCCAGCACGAAGTACTCGGGCGAGACGTTCGCGAACTCGAGCACCAGCGGCAGGCTCGGACCGGACCGGTGGCAGGGCGAGTCGGCATATCCGGCCACCCGGTCGTCGAAGGCCTGCTGCGTCAGGCCGGCCATTCGTAGGTCTCGAGGGTCTCGGCGATCGAGGCGTCCAGGATTTCCGCCATCTCATCGATCTCGTCGTCGGTGGACGTGAGCGGCGGGGCGAATACCCACACGTTGTCGCCGGCCCGGCCGATGAGGCCGCGGCGGCGGGCTTCGGCCCCGACGGCCCGGCCGAAGGGACGATCGCTGGGAAAGCCGGCGCGGGTGGAACGGTCGGCCACGAATTCAGCGCCGAGCAGCAGGCCGTGGCCGTCAACGCGTCCGACGACCTCGTAGCGGTCGGCCATGTCTTCCAGGTGCCGGCGCAGGCGCTGGCTCTGGCGGCGGCAGTTGTCGAGCACGTCGCCGCCGGTGATCTGCTGCAGCGCGGCGAGGCCCGCGGCGCAGGACACGGGATTGCCCGAGTAGGTGTGGCCGGCGTTGAAGTGCACGCCAGCGTCCCGCTCGCCGAGAAACGTCTCGGAAATGCTGCCGCGAATGATGGCCGCCGCTAGCGGCGCATAGCCGCCGCTGATGCCCTTGCCCACCGTCATGATGTCGGGATAGGCCCCGTAGACATCCGCCCCAAAGAGCTCACCCAGCCGGCCGAAGCCGGTGATGATCTCGTCGTAGATGAGGACCACGTTATGCCGGTCGCAGATCTCGCGCAGGATCTTGAAGTACTCGGGCGGCGGCACCACGAAGGCCTCCGCGGACATGATGACCGGCTCGGCGATGAAGGCGGCGACCGTCTCGGGGCCTTCACTGCGAATCACCTCATCGACGATCTCCGCGCACAGCACGCCGCACTCGGGATAGGCAAGCTTGAAGGGACAGTGATAGCAATCGGGCGGATGGACCTTCAGGAATCCGGTAGGGAGCGGTTCGTACTTGGCCTTGCGCGCCGCCCCGCCGGTGGCGGACAGGGCGCCCAGGGTCGCGCCGTGGTAGCTGGAATAGCGTGAGATCACCTTGTACTTGCCCGGATTGCCGGTCTGCTTGTGGTACTGGCGGGCCAGCTTCATCGCCGTCTCGTTGGCCTCGGAACCGCCGCTGACGAACTTGACCGTGGTGAACTCCGGCGGGAAGACGTCGATGAGGCGCTCGGCAAGCTCCATCGCGGGCTGGTTGGTGGCGTAGATGGGCAGGGCCAGCGCGACGCGCTCGAGCTGCGCCTGCATGGCCTCGATGATTGGGCGGTTGCCGTGGCCGAACTGCATGGCGGCGATGCCGGCGATCCCGTCGATGTAGGACCGGCCCTGCGCATCCGTGAGCCGCACGCCGGAGCCCTCCACGATGACCAGCGGGTCCTCCATGAAGGCCTGCATCTGGTTGAAGTCGACCATCAGGTTGGCCAGACCGGGATGTTGACTACCGTTTGGCTCGGTCATGGGACGCGCTTCGTTTCCGGAGTGACGCTGGCAGCGTACGCGCCGCCCGCGCGGTTTGTCGCGTGCGGCGAGTAGGCTTGACGGCAGACGCGGCAAAGCGACCGGAGCCGACATGCCCGACACCGACCGGTTCCTGGACCTGGCGATCGACGTGGGGCGGCTCATCGCGGCCGAGGCCGAGCCTGACGTCGCCGGATCGCGCTGGCGCACGCGCACCTATTTCGGCGAGGAGGCCTACGGCACCGACGTGTTTGCAGGCTCCGCCGGGCCCGTGATCCTGCTGGCGAGCCTCCACGACGTGACGGGAGAGACTCGCTTCCGCGACGTGGCCGAGAGCGGAGCGCTGTGGATCGATGCGCAGACGCGCCGCGCGCTCACGACGCCGGACCGCGATCCGGGGCTGTACTTCGGCGTGGCGGGCGACGGCATGACCTTTCTGCACCTCTATGAATGCACCGGGCGCGAGCGCTGGCTGAACCTGGCCCGAACGCGGGTCAAGTCGCTTCGCGGGATCGCGTACCGAGACGAGGATCCGCTGGAGGGCGCGTCGGGCACGGGGACCTTTCTGCTGCGCGCGCACCAGGTGACGGGCGACGACGGCGCGCTGGATCTGGCGGTGGAGGCGGGCGAGTACCTGCTGCAACGCGCCAGCGTCGACGACGGTGGTTGGCACTGGCCGTGGCGTCGCCGTTCGGGGACCTTCGACGGCATTGGCTTCGCGCACGGGACGGCGGGCGTGGCGTGTTTCCTGGCGGAGTTGTCGCGTTATTCGAGCAACCCGCGGCTGCCGGAGGCGGTGCTGGGTGCGGCGCGCTGGATCGACGCGCACGCGGAACCCGGTCCGGCGTGGCGACGCTGGCCGGGCGACGAGCGGCCGGCGAGTGTGCAGTGGTGCCACGGCGCGCCGGGCGTCGGGCTGTTTGCGGTGCGCGCATTCGCGGCGCTCGGTGACGACGAGCTCGAGGACTTGGCGCTGCGCGCCGCCGAGGCGACCTACGCCGCCGGAGACGTGCGGGAGAACCCCAGCCAGTGCCACGGTTTGGCCGGGAACGCCGAGCTGTTCCTGGAGCTATGGCGGGTGCTGGGCGATGACCGGTGGCTCGATCGAGCAGTTGAATTCGGCGACGCGGCGGCGGCTTACCGCGAAGAGGGGCCGGACGGCGCCCGGTGGCGGGGGGACGAGCCGGGCAACTACAGCCCCGACTTCATGATGGGATCGGCCGGGCTGGGGCACTTCTTCCTGCGATTGGCCCGCCCGGACGCGTTCGACATGCCGCTGATGGCGGTGCCGGTGCAGGCCGACTAGGAGCGACCCGCTGAGCGTGCGCTAGGCTGCGGCGCCGGTTACCGCGAGCCAGTCCCATGCGAATTACCGACATTCAGACCATGCACTGCGGCGCACCGGCCGCTCCCGGAGCACGACTCAACCGGGTATGGACCTTCGTGCGGATCGAAACCGACAGCGGCATCCACGGCATCGGCGAGTGCAGCCTGTTCAAGGTAAACCAGGCCGTGGCGGAGGTGGTGGAGCGGTTCGGCACGTTTCTTGTCGGGCAGGACCCCACCCGCGTCGAGCACCTGTGGCAGCAGATGTATCGCCACCCGTTCTTCCGCGGCGGGCCGATTCTCAACGCGGCGATCAGCGGCATCGACATGGCGCTGTGGGATATCGCGGGCAAGGCCGCCGGACGGCCCGTGTACCGCATGCTCGGCGGGCCGGTGCGCGATCGGGTCCGCGCCTACGCTCGGGCCGATCTGGGAGGCTCGGAGATCGACCAGGTGCTGGACGCCCAGCGTAAGGGCTTCACGGCGTTCAAGATCGCCCCGCCGCACCTCGAAGGCGGATTCAACGAGTTTGCTCTGGCCAAGGCCGCCGTGGAGTTGGTGGCGGCCGTTCGAGCCGCGGCGGGTCCCGAGCTCGATCTGATGATCGACTTTCACGGGCGACTCTCCCCGGCGGCGGCTACCCGCTTTCTTAGCGGTGTACGCGATCAGGACCTGCTGTTTGCGGAGGAGCTGATCCCGCCGGACAACGTGCCCGCCTATGCGCAGGTGACAGCCGCCGTGCCCGAGGTGCCCTGCGCGACCGGGGAGCGGCTGTACACACGCTGGGGGTTCCGGGAGCTGATCGAGTCGCGCGCAGTGCACGTGATACAGCCCGATATCTGCTACGCGGGCGGAATCTCCGAGCTGCGCCGCATCGCCGCCCACGCGGAAACGCACTACATCTTCATGGCGCCGCACAACCCGAACGGCCCCGTCGCCACGGCGGCGAACATCCAACTGGCGGCGGCGACGCCGAACTTCCTGATCCTCGAATACGCGCGCAAGCCGCCCTACTTCGAGAACGTCTTGCAGGAACCGCTGGCGTTCGCCGACGGGCACTTTGCGCTGCCGGAGGCGCCGGGGCTTGGGGTCGAACTGGATGACGACTTCATCGCCGCGAACCCGCCGCACGAGCTGGGATTCGGCTCCGACACGTACGCCGACGGCGCGGTGGCGGATATCTAGGGGAGCGCTGGGCGGAGAACTAGGAGCCGACCGGCCGGACCCTCACCCTAACCCTCTCCCTGAGGGAGAGGGGATCGGACCGTAGGCGGTCAGGCAGCGGTCGGCTACGGCGCTCCAGGTGAAGTCGCGCAGCACCCGCTCGCGGGCGTGTGCACCGCAGGTCGCGGCATGGTCGAGATTCGATGTGAAGGGTAGGAGCGCCGCGCGAAGCGCCGCCGAGTCACCCGGAGGCACAACCGAGCCGTAGGACGGATCGACGACCTCGGGAAGCCCGCCGGCTTGGGAGACCACCACGGCCGTGCCGCAGGCCATGGCCTCCAGAGCAGCCAGACCCAAAAGCTCGGGCAGATGCTGGCGACGGCCCCGGTAGTCGTCGAACACCGAGGGCATCACCGCCACGCAGGCGCGGCTGAGCGCCTGCACGAGCTCACGGTCGTCGGCGTCTTCATGGAAGGTCACGGCACGGCCCTCGGCTTCGCGCCGCAGGAAGGCGGCGTAGTCGGGGTCGGCGGGACGCCCGTACACGGCGAGACGCGCGTGGTCGGGCAGGGCGCGAATGGCGTGCTCGACGCCCTTGTGCGCAAGCAGACGGCCCACGAACACGATCTCGCCGGGCGCTTTGGCCTCTGACGGAGTGAATTTCGCCTCGTCAACGCCGGCGTGGATGAGCGCCGTGCGCCGGCCCATGTAAGGCAGCGTATCCACCACGAACCTGCTTTGCGCCAGGTGGGCGTGGACCCAGCGGCCCAGCCGCGCACGCCGCAGCCATCCGACCCCGCCGCCACCGTGATCCGTTACGAAGACGCGCTTTCCGAGCAGACGCGCCAGCAAGGTCGCCAGCGCCGTGAGCCCGGTGCGCGCCTGGTGGCAGTGAATCACGTCGGCCCACAGAAGCGCGGGAATGAATCCGGGCCCAATGGCGTCGGTTTCGCGGCCTCGCAGGCGCCGCCAGGTGCGGACAACCTCTATGGGGAATCCCGCGGCATCGGCGGTGGTGGGAGGCCCGCCGAACGCGACCAGGCGGGTCGGAACGCGATCACGCATGGCGCGCGCAAGCTCGAGGGGAAAGCGCTCGCCCCCGCCGAGGACCGAAATCTTCCCGAACCACGTCGGGGACAGGTGGAGGACGCGCGGACGGTCGCGGGTTGGCACGCTAGACTGACGTTCCGCCGTCCGGCGCCTGGGCCACGATGAGGTAGCCGCCGGGGTCGTCGACCGGGTGGCGGAAGGGACGCCACAGCAGCGCGGTCCACGCGGCGATCCAGGCGGCGCGCGGGACGAGCCGTCGGCGGTGCAGCGCGCGAAAGATATCCAGGATGCGGCGCCGGCCCAGGCGATGGGTCATCAGCTCGTCGAGCCGTTGCCAGGCGCGTTGCGTGCGGGCGGGCAGGTGGCCGCCGGTGTCGACGATGGAAAGGCCGCAGGCGTCCAGCAGCGCGGCCCAGTCATCGAGCGAGCGATAGTGGAAATGGCCGAGCCGGTCGTTGGTGGCCCGCAGGGCGGCCTCGCCGCCAGGCCCGCGGCGAATCCGATCGGCGAAGGCCGGCGCGGGAACCGTGAATACCAGGCGTCCCCCTGGTGCGAGCGCGCGCGCCGCCTCGCGCACGGCGCCCTGGTCGTCCGGAATGTGCTCCAGCACGCTCTGGCTGAAGACGGTGGCGTAGGCGCCGGCGGCCAACGGCGCCCGGGTGGCGTCGGACCGAATCACGCCGCGGTAGATGCCCAAGGCGCGGGCGGCGCGCGCCTCGCTGGCGAGCAATTCGAGGCCGTCGCGCGGCCGGTGAGCGCGAAGCACCGCCCCGGCGACCCCGCCGCCGCCGCAGCCCAGATCGAGAACCGGCGCGCCGAACTCGACGTCCCGCAACATGGCGAACTCGGTGGCGCGCCAGAGCGCGATCGCCGGCTGATGCAGGTGCGCCTCGATGGCCATGCGCAGGAGCTCGCGGTCGGAGCGTCCCGCGAGCGCCGTGGGCGACGGCGATGACAAGCCGGTGGGCACGCTAGGCGGACGGTTGGCCATGCGATCGCGCGACGAGTTGGGCCATGCGCACTTGATAGGTGTGATCGCGCTGCACGCGCCGGCGGCCGGCCTCGGCAATTCGGGCACGGGCCCCGTCGTCGGCCGCGTAGCGGTGCAGCACCTCAACCAGGTCCTCCACGCCCGCGTAGACGGCGACTTCCTGGCCGATCTCAAGCAGCTCACCGAGCCGGGCCTTCGCGTCGCAGAGCTGAAAGGCGCCGGAGGCTGGAATCTCAAACGTCCGCATGTTCACGCCCTCGCGCATTTGCGCATGGTGCGCATTGAGGGCGATCTTGGCGCCGCGATACGTTCGCGCCACGGCGGCGGCGGGCAAGAGCGTGAGTCCCTGGTGTTGCCGACGCGCCGGAGAGTCGGCGCCAAGCTTCTCCCACCCGCGGCCCCAAACGCCCACTCGCAGCCCACTGCGGGCGGCGGCTTCCACCAGGTCAACGCGCAGCCGAGTGGACGGGAGATGCCCCATGTTGTGCCGCGAGTCGCCAATGAACACGACGTCCCACTCCGGCGGATGTTCGGGTTCGTCGGTCGTGGGTCCCCAGGTGTCGGGATCGGCCGCGTGGGTCAGGAACTCCGCCCCCACCCCATGCCGCTCGAGGTCGGCGGCGTAGGACGGCTCCGCCAGGAAGAAGCGGGTATACAGATGGGCCGCCGCCATGATGTGGGGGAACCAGGATGGATCGTCCCCACACCATTGCACCACGGGGCCGGACGTTAGGTCGCGCAGGCGCTCGATGGTCTCCGGCATCAGCACCTCGCCCTTGAGGACCACCGTGAGATCGGGGCGGTGGCGGCGGGCAGCATCCAGCACGCGCAGGTTGTCGCGGCGCATGGCTTCGATCACGCGTCCTAGATGGAATCGATGGGGTCCCGAGAGCCGGCGGCGCAGGCGTCCCCAGAGACCGACCGGACGCGCCAGATCGCGGCCGTAGCGCACCGTGGCCAACTCGTGGCCGCCGGCTGTCAGCCCCGCCGCGCAGTATTCGGTCCATTGGCCCGTGTCCCATTCGGGGCCGATCAGGAGGATGCGCATGCTTGCTCCAGCGACTGCCACACGCACTGCGCCGTGCGGGACCAGGTGAACTCCGCGGCCCGGGCCAGGCCGCGGGTTCGCAGGTCGTCGCGCAAGGACTCGTCCCCCGTGACTTGCAGCAGGGCGTCGGCAATGGCGTCCGGATCGTGCGGGTCAACCGATATCCCGGCATCGCCGGCGGCATCCGCCAGCCCGCCCTGGCTTGCGGCGACCACGGGTACGCCCGAGGCCATGGCTTCGAGAATCGGCATGCCGAAGCCTTCATCGATGGCGACGCTGACGAATGCCGAGGCTCCCGCCAGCAGCGACGGCAGGTCGTCGGGATCCACGGCGCCCGTGAGCCGGATCCCCTCGCCGCTTATGCCGTCGAGGTCCGCCGCGACGTCCGAGTAGCGCCAGCCGGGAGCGCCCGCCAGCACGAGCGTGTGCGCCAGACCCCGCCGCCGGGCCTTGGCGTACGCGCGGGCCAAGGCACCGACGTTCTTGCGCGGCTGCAGCGTGCCGAGGAACAGCACGTACGGCGCCTGGATGCACAGGCGATTCAACGTATCGGTGACGGAATGGGGGTCGGCGTCTGCCTTAAAGCGATCGCCGTCAACGCCATGGGGCGCCACGTCCACCCGTTCTGCCGGATAGCCGTAGATTCGCACGACCTCGTCGCGAACCCAGTCGGAGACGGCCAACAGACGATCGGCGCGGTGAATGCTGCTTGCCGTCCACTGATCGAGGTAGCTGCGTGTGGGCGCTTCGTAGAACGCCCCGGCCCCAGGCCGCATGAACGCCACATCGTGAACCATCGCGACATGTGGCGGGCCGCTGACGAAGGGCGGAGGTTCGTGGGCGCTCTGGAGGTACACGTCGGCGGCGCGCCAGGCTCGGGCGAGCGGCACGCGGGCACGGTACCAGGGGTCGCCGCCAAGCGTTCGGGTCAGGAGCCGGTTGCCGAGCTTGAAGGGGTGCAGCACGCGAGTCGTGGCCGTCGGTCCCTCGAAACCGGAAAAGCGACACGGTGCATCCATCAGCAAGTCAAGCCGGCGGGCATCCGCGGTATCGACGAGCGCGCGAGTCAGGCTGCGCATGCTCTCGCCATGCCCGTCGGCGACCATGAGGTTGGCATTGCGGAGGTTGATGGCAGCGCGCATCAGGGGCCGTTGTCTGGGGCGGGCTCGCGGCGGCGGAAGAGCAGGCCCGCCTCGCGCCGGATGGTCTCGCGATCCATCAGGTAGATGAGACCGGCGTAGACGAGAACGACCACGATGCCGCCCTGGATCAGGAGCACCCAGTCGGTCAGCAACGGCAGCAAGACGAGGCGTCCAAAGGCGCCCGCCAGCACGGCCGCGGCGAGCGGGCGCGCGAGATGCCGCAGCAAACGGAAGTCGAACACATCCCGCGCCAGCGGGAGCAGCACGAGCGCGGCGGCGAATTGCGTGGCCGCAAGGGAAATCGGGATAGCGAGAATGCCGAGATCGGTAGCGCTGAGACCAATGGCCAGCGCCCAGGCCGCCGCCGCCCAGACGATCGCGACTACAAGAATGACGCGCGTCCGGCCGAGAGCGGCGAGGATGGGTGTAAGCAAGCCGTTGATGGGCACCAGAACGGCGCTGGCGGCCAGCGCATAGAGTGCCGGGATCGCCGGCAACCACTGCTCGGTGTAGATGTAGATCGCAATCTCCGGCGCGAAGGCAATCACCGCCGCAAATGCCGGTAGGGTGACGATGGCGTTCCACTTGAGCGTCAGCTCGGCGCCGCGCCGCACGCGATCCAGGTCGTCCTGCATGCGGGAAAACGTGGGCAGCGTGACCCGGGACACGAGCTGCGTCAGCGTGAGGGGTTGCGACGAGATCTTGTCCGCCCAGCTCAAGAGGCCGGTGCCGTCGACGCCGACGGTGCGCGGCGAAAGGAGCGGAATCAGGGAGTCTTTTGCGATCAGGGCGAGGCGAGCGCCCTGAAACTGTGCGCCGAATCGAAGGTATTGCCGCAGCCGTCCGGGCCGCCAGGTTGGGATGGGCGCCCACGGGTGCACGACGAGCACGGCTAGGGTCGAGACGATGCTCGCCCCGACGTGGGCAATGATCAGACTCCAGGCCTCGAAGGCGCCGATGGCGAACCCAATGCCGGCGCTGAAATACCAGACGGTGCCGGCGATGTCCGCGGCCGCCAGACGGCCGAAGCGCAGGTGACGCTCGAGCAGGGCCGCCGGAACCAGCCGAAACGCCGAGAGCCAGATGGAGATTCCGAACACGCGGATCATCCATGGATCGGCGTCGACGCCGACCCACTCCGTAAGCATCGGCGGACCGGCGAACACCACGATGGCGGTGGCGACCGTCACTAGCGCGAGGTGCAGAGTGAACACGGCGCGGAGGTCGGCTCGCTTGGGATCGTCCTTGCGCTGGATCACGCTCGGATGCAGCCCGACGTCCGTAAACTGCTTGACGAGGCCGGCGAGGAAGGCGATCGGCACGACCACGCCGAAGTCGGCCAGGGTGAGCAGGCGGTAAAGCGCAATATCGCCGGTAAGCGACACGAGCTTCATGCCGCCCTCGCGCACGCCGAGGGCGACCACGCCGCGCACGGCTCGCTCACCGAGGGTTCCGGACGGTTCGCGCTCGGCTGCGTGATCGGGGGTTTCAGTCGCCACGCCGACACCCTTGCCGAATGGGCCGGTCGAGCGATTGCTCATAGACGTCGATGAGTTGATCCGTCGATCGCTCCCACGTCATTTCCGCGGCGCGGGCCCGGTTGCCGTCGGCCAACCGCCGTCGCTCGTCCGGGGAGGTTAGGACGCGGACCATGGCCGACTCAAGCGCCGCCACGTCGCCCGGCGGGACCAGCAGCCCACTCTTGCCGTGCGCCACGATCTCCTCCGCGGGAGACTCGCGCGAGCTGATCACGGGTGCGCCGCAGGCGCCGGCCTCGAGCAGCACCAGGCCGAATCCCTCGAAGTCGCGGCCAACCGAGCGGTAGGGCATGACGACTACGGAGGCGTGCGAATACCAGCCGACCAGCTCGTCGTGGCTCACGGCTCCGGTGAGGATCACGGCATCTTCCAGACCCAAAGCGTGGATGCGTTGACGGAGCCGGGCAACGAACGATGAGCCCGACGCGTACGGCCCCACGATGACGAAGCGCGACCGCGGCACGCGGGCGCGCACGGCGGCGAAGGCCTCCAAGGCCACGTCGAACCCTTTGCGCGGCTTGGGCTCGCCGACCGCGAGCACCAGCCCCGATTCGCGCGCCACCGGTGGGCTGGGCGCGGCAAACTCATCCGCCCGCACGGCCAGCGGCACGACGGTGGTGTGCGTGAACCCCGTGTCCCGCCGTACCCGCTGCTCCGTATAGGCGCTTATGGCGACCAGTCGCCGTGCGCGGCGCATGGCCCAGCGCAACATGCGGGACTCGAGCCGGTCGCGGGTGGACGGCACCGAATATGTGCCCACGAGCGAGACGAACAGAGGACGCCGGCCGGCAGCGAGCGCCACAACCGGCGCGTACGGCTCGACCATGCAGTGGACGGCGTCCACACCCCGCAGCGCGCGCCAGAGGGGCCGGATGGACCGCGCGAGCAAGCGCGCAAAGTGCGGCGTGCCCCGGCGGAACGAAGGGATCGGCGCGTGGTCGGGATGGGCGCGCAGGTCGTTGGGCATGGCGCCGCCGGGCGTCACCAGGCGCACGTCGACGTCGGCCGCGATCAGCCCGCGGGCCAACTCGCCGGCGTAGCGACCCCACCCGTTGCTGGGGTCCAACTCGTCGGCCACGATGGCCAGCTTCACCGCCGCTGCCTCCAAATGCCCACCGCCAGCAGCGGGACCAGCAGGCCCGTGGCGACCAGCGACGCGGTGACGCCTAACGAGAACCCGGGCGGCTCGAAGCGCATGGTGATCTCATGCGCGCCCGCAGGGAGCGCAAGACCGCGCGACACCATATTGACGGTCAGGATCTCCGCTGGGCGGCCGTTCACCTCGGCGCTCCAACCCGGAAACGGCGCGTGGTTGAGCACCAGCAGACCCGGCGCGGCCAGATTGACGCTGAGGTCGATGCGCTCCGGGCCGCGGACGACAGGGCCAACGACGTCCGCTCCGCCGGAGGCCTGGCCCGGCTCGATGCCCGGGTCCCGCGAGACAAACGCGTGGTCGGGATCCGCCGCGAGGCGATCGAGCAACGCCGACGTGTCGTCGACGACCGACCATTGCCTCGCGACCCACGCCTCGGGTCGCCAGTCCTGGATTTCATAGACGTATAGCGGCTGTTCCACGCCGGCCCATTCGGGCAACGGGATCGCGCCCGCATGCACCTCACGCAGTCCCTCGATCGGCAGCGGCACTCCCGACGTGATGTAGCGGACGTTTGTCGCGGCAAGGGCGCCGAGGCGTGATTCCAAAATGCCGAGGCGCGCTGCGGCGTCGAGCGAGGCGTCGGTGGCGAAACCGGGCACGATGGCGCGTTCACTACCCACATACGCCAGAAACTCCGACGTGCTGCGCGGCATAAGGTTTTCGTAGCCCTCGATCGTCCTCGGTCCGCCGTCCAGCGCCAGGTTGGGGGCGCGCGTGGCGGTGAGAAACACCCACTCGAGCAGGTCGCGCTGGTCGCGTGACAGGCGATCGCCGGTCGCCGTCGACAGCTCGAATTTCTGCGCCAGGGGACGGTAGGACATGAACCGCCCGTCGCGGTCGTCGGCGGAGACTTCCAGCAGCGGCGAGGGCCGGTCATACCACTCGGCCGGCACCGTGGGAACGGCGTGGCCGGGCGCCAGGAGCAGATCGGCCGCGAGCACGGCGCCGATTCCAAATTGCGCGTGCACGCCCCGCAGCGCCCCGCGCCGATAGGCCCAGATCAGCAACGCGCCGAGAACGGCGGTGACCAGCAAGAGCCGGGGCGTGGGTCCCGCCATGCTGAAAGCCGACTCGAGCCGCGCATAGAGCTGGTCGAAGGTGCGGTAGTAGCGCTCGGCGGTGAGAAAGCGGCCCTCGGACCCGACGATCACGCGGTCGATGTAGTCGTAGCCATAGGGCACGATCAAGAAGGCAAAGCCGGTGAGCGTGATCGTGGCGGCGACGGTGCCCGCCGCGATGAGGCCGGCCAGCCACGTCCAGGTGCGCACGAGCCAGCCAACGGCCCGCGCGGCGGCTAGGTCCGGCCGGGGCAGCAACTCAAAGCCGAAGGCCGCGAGGAAGGCCACGCCGAAGGTCGCCGGAATCCCGAACCTGGAGGGATCTCGGAAGTAGCTGAACAACGGCAGCTTGTGCAACAGGGGAAATCCCAGGCTGTAGGCGCCCATGGCAAGCACCCAGCCCACCACGACGAGCACGGCGAGGAAGCGCACGACGCGGTGGCGGCGCCCCGCCACGAGGGCGAGCAAGGCGAGCACGGGCGTGAGAATCCCGAGATAGAGCAACTCTTCGGCGTTGAGCGTCTCGTCGAGCACGCGCGGAATCTCGAAGGACGGATAGAGGTAGCCGAGCACCAGGTTCCAGGGCGGGATCGAGCCGATGGTCGCGGCGGTGTATTCCAGGCCGCCCGCGCGGCCCGAAAGCGCGGTGGTTTCCAGGGTCGGCAGGAAGCGCACCGCGCCCAGGACGACGCCCAGGCCGACCGCCGCCAGCAGCCAGGCGCCGAGCTCAAGCGCGGGCGCCCGCCCGGCGTCGCGCCAGGTCCAGGTGAGGCGAAACAGGGCGTACAGCAGCCAGACCGAGACGAAGAGCAAGACGATCTGCGGGGACCCACCCAGGCCCGCGATTCCGGTGACGGCCGCGAGGCCGGCGGCCCACATGCGACGTCCCTGGGCAATGCGTTCGATGGCGATCAGTCCGGCGGGCAGAACGAAGAAGATGTCGGCCCAGTTGAGGAGGCGGGCCGTGGCGAACACGAACGGGCTGTAGGCGTAGAGGAAGGCGGCGATGAACGCGCCGCGCCGCGACAGGCCCCACACACGACCCAGGCCGTAGGCAGCGGCCCCGGCCAGCATCAGACCGAGGGACATCTCGATGAAGTACGCCCGCAGCGGATCGAACACGCGGAGCAAGCCCCAGGTCAGCGGGTAGAACCAGCCAAACTCGGAAAACGCCACGGGGAATCCACCGAGGACGCCGTCCATCCAGAGCGGAATTCGGCCCTCCGCGAGACCCTCGGCCAGCAGGCGGTATCGGGGCTGGAAGGTCAGGAGCACGTCGAAGTCGAGCCACGCCTCGCCCGCGATTAGCGTGCCGCGATGCAGGATCAGCAGGGGAGCGACGAGCCCGAAAGCCACAAGCAGCCGATGCCAGCCGGCGCCGGCGTGCTCCAGGCGCTCGATCGCTCGCCCCAGCAGGGCGGCGGCGCGCGTCAGGCCGGCTGCGGCAGGTCGAGGAAATCCACGATCCCGGCCGCGCGTCGATTCCACGTGCAGTCCGCTACCTCATTCCGGGCCGTGCGCGCCAGGCGTGCGGCGAGTTCATGGTCGCTCAACAGACGCTCGATGGCGGCCGCGAGCGCCGCATTATCGTCCGCAGGCACGAGCAGCGCGTTGTGCTCGTGGCGCAGCACCTCGCGCAGCGACGGCAGATCGCTCGCCACGATGGGGACGCCGGCCGCCATGTACTCGAACATCTTGAGCGGCGAGGTGTGCTCGCGCGCGATGATGGTAGCGCCGCTGAAGGGGATCACCGCCACGTCGGCGGCGGCCAGGTAGCGCCGCGCCTCGTCCGGAGGGCGATGGCCGGTCGTCCGCACGTTGCGCCGCGTGCCGGCAAGCTTGCGGATCCGGTCGAGGTCCGGCGGTACGCCCCCGACGATGGCGACCTGCACGGTGTCGGGCAGCTTCGCGGCGGCCGCGACGAGCGTGTCGACGCCCTTCCAAGCGTAGAGGTGACCCACATAGCAGACGAGTGGGGTGTCGGGCGCGAGATCGAGCCCCTGGCGCGCGGCGGTCCGAGGCTCAAGGTCGAATGCGGCGGCCGGAGCGGCGTCGTGCGCCACGAGCACGCGCTCGGGCGGCAGGCCACGTTCCAGGTACCACCGCCGCAGCGCGGACGAGATGACCACGATGCGGTCCACCCGGCGCGCGGCCCACAGATGCAATCGCTGCGACGGCCGCGACCGCGGCAGCGTGTGGCCCTCGAAGCAGGTCCGGACACCCGCGCGCCGCCGCAGCGTCGTCAGCGTCAGCGGAAACAGATCGCGGCTGTACACGACGTCGCCGCGAAGTCGCCGCATGAGCGCCAGCGCGCTGAGCGCGAAGGTGGCGAGCTGGATCAGGTGCGCCAGCAGCGGGATGGGTCCACGGTTGAGCGCCGGCCAGTCGACTGTCACGCGCTTGATCAGGTCGATACAGGGAAGGCCGAGGAGCGCGAAGGCGGGCGCTACGCCGAAGTAGGCAAAAGGGTTGTCGATGCGCAACATGGCGTCGGTGTTGGCGCGCCGCGCATGCAGCAGCACCACTTCCAGGCCCCGCGCCGCGAAAGCCTCGGCCATGTGCATGATCTGCAACGGGTGGGCTTTCTCGCTAGGAATGCGGGCGTTGGCGAGGAAGATCAGGCGCACGGCGCTCGCCTCAGATCTCGTAGCGGATGGACGCCGTGACCTCGGCACCCAACGGTCCGAAATACACCTGGTTATCCGCCACCCGCCAGCTTGTTGGGGCCTCGACCTCGAACCATTCGACGGCCTTGGGATAGCGATAGGCAAGGCCCGTGATCGGGTGCGCGACGCTCACGGCGTCCGAGACCAGCAGGCGGTCGCCGTTCCAGCGATAGCGCCGCTCGGTGCGCAGGGCCGGATGCGGCTGGCCGTCCGCACGCGCCAGGCATGAAGCGATCAGGACGCCGTCGGCTTCGAGCGTGACCTCGCCGTCCAGCGCGTGGATCGATGCAAATTGGCCCGCGGCCGCCCACGCGGGCGGTCCGAGGAAGCGATAGAGCATCCGCAGGGCATACCAGCGGCGGCCGGCGCGCCAGTGCATCCGCGCCAGGCGCAAGCGAAACCGCGCGTCGGCGTCGAGGGAAACCCTCCCCGGCTGGGTCGTGGAGTGGATGAACCAGGCGCCCTCGGGCATCCACGGCTCGCAGACGTGCTCGAGCGCATTGGCCCAGCCGCGCTCCGCGTCGCCGACGTAGACCAGTCCGCCGCCGCCAATCCGAGCCCCGACGAGGCCGCTCGCCGGCTGCTTGCGGACGCGCAGGATGGCGCAGGCGCGGCGCGTCTGCAGGCGCACGACGCCGGCGTCGGCGTGGTGAAGCGGCGGCGCCGGCTTGGGGGGAGGCGGGTTGGTGGGCAGGTCGTCCAGCTCTGCCGACGCATGCGCGCGCGCCAGCCAACCGAGGTCGGCGGTATTGGCGATGCGGCTCACGGCTGTTGCGCCGATCGGGCACGCGTCCACCAGCCCGTCGGGGCCCAGGGTCTGAGCCGAGCGAGCGGCGACGATCCCCGCCAGCCGGAGCGCCGCCGGACGCCCGTCCGTCGCGAGGGCGTAGGCGTCGTACGGGGCTGAGCCGGCCTCGGTATCCGCGTCCCAGCACCAGCGCCGGCCGTCGAGAGCCAGCGGCTTCACGCCGTCGGGCCGCAGCACGTCAATCAGAAAGTCCACGCCCTGTCGCAATTCATCGGCGTGAGACCCGCCGTCTCCGATTCGTGTCAGGGCGTAGCGAGCAAAGGCGAGGATGCGGCCGTGGTCGCAGATCGTGAGGTCGGAAAGGCCCTCGTGCCCGGCAACGGCCGCGGCGTCGGTGACATGGGGAAACGAGCCATCGGGCCGCATCTCGCCGAGCGCGCCGGCGACCGCTTCGCGTACGGTGTCGGCCCAGCCGGGCTCGTCGAGCACCGCGGCGGCGCCGGCCAGGCCCATGGCGCCGCACAGACGTTCACTGATGATCGGAGCGCCGGGAACGGTCGGCAGCAGATACGTCGCGGCGCAGAGGCGGATCGCCTCCTCGATGCGCGCGCGATCGATGTCGGGCAGGCGGTCGCCGGCTGCTTCAAGCAGGGTCGCCAGAGCGTCGACGCTTTCGCCGCAATCGACGAGTCTCGTTGACACGTGATGCGGTTCGCGCCGGTTGGGATTGAATACCCAGGCTCCGTCCGCCCCGTCATCCTGACCCAGCCGGCCGATGATCGTGCGCGCCACGCGCACCGCGCGGTCGAGGTAGGAGTCGTTCTCGGCGTCCGCGGCCAGGGCGCAGTTGAGCACGATGGCGCGCGCCGTCTTGCCCGTGTAGTCCAGGCCGTGCTCGGGGCAAGGCGCGTAGCCCTCAGGCCCCAGGAGGCGCTCGAAGGCGTCGGAGGCACGCTCGATAGCCCATCGAGCGCGAGGCGTGAGGCGCGCCGTCTCTTTCCCAGTTGTCGTCACGCTAGCCACGCTCGTCCGCCTTTGCGGCGGGCGCAGCCCGTGGAAACGGCGGCTCCCGCCCCTCGCACAAGGCCCTGAACACCTGGACGAGCCGACCCGCCAGGCTGCTGGCGGCATGCTCCTCGAGGACCGCCTGTCGGAGCTGCTCGATGGCCGATGTGCGCAGGCCAGGATGAAGCGCCAGCGCCCGTCGCAGGCCATCAGCCAACGCTTCCGCCGACGATGGAACGAGAAAGTCACCGGCGAACGGGCCAAGGGCGCTGTGATAGGCGACGTTGTTGGTGACTAGCAGCGTGCCGGCGGCCAGGGCTTCCAATCCGGTCTTGTCGAGCGCGGGGCGATCGCGCCAGGCGATGAAGGCGTCAAGTCCAGCGTAGAAGTCCGGCATGGCCGCGCTGGGGAGCGCGCCCAGGTACGTGACGCGGTCGGTGAGCTCAAGCTCGCGGACGCGCTTCTGAATGCCGCCGAAATACTCATGATCCGCCGGATAGAAGGGCTCGCCGGCGATGCGCAGCTCGACGGGCGAGCCGTCATCGCGCATCTTGGCGACGGCTTCGACCACGGTCGACAGTCCCTTCAGCGGCGTGATGCGCCCGGCGACGCCAACCACGGGCGGCTCGGATACCGCCGAACGAACGGGCGCAGCCGCCAGCCGGTCCGTGTCGATGCCGTGCCCGATGACGAAGGCGGGCGCCTTCTTCATCGGGAAGCTCTCGGGCGACGCAGTGATGGCCGCGCTGGACAACCTGGCGCCGACCCGCAGGGCTCGGGTGCGGCCGTGGCTGGTGTACCAGAGCACCAGGGGCGTTCGCCGGACCAGGCACCACGGCGCGGCGGCGATGGCGTAGGCCGGGACCATGTGCGCCAGCACGCCATCGACGCGGCCTCCGCCGATCAACCGATGGCACCGGGCGAGCAGCGCCGGCCAGCGGCTCAGGCGCCCGCGCCCGCGTTCCTTGCCGAGCGCGTGCACGGTGACGTTGTGCGGCAGGTCCACGACGCCGGTGGTCGCGGCGATGACATGCAGACGCTCGACCAGCGGCGCCAGCTCGTTGGTCCAGAGATGGGCCACGCCCATATTGGAGCTGTCGGCCGCGAGCTCCTGGGTGATCAGCAGCAGCCGCAGGCCGCGTTCGGCCTCGCTCACGCCAGCGACTCCGACGCCAGGTCTCGATAGGCGCGAGCGTAGGCGCCGAGCACCCGATCACGCGTGAAGGGCTCGGTTGCCCGGCGGGCGGCCGTGCCGGCGCCGGCCAGGGCGTCTCGGGCGCCGAGCGCCCGCACGACCAAATCAGCGCCGGCCTTCGCGTCCCATGGGAGCAGCCAGCCATTCACCCCGGGTTCGATGACTTCGGGCATCAGGCCCACGGG
This sequence comes from Chloroflexota bacterium, assembly GCA_028873795.1. Taxonomy (GTDB): domain Bacteria; phylum Chloroflexota; class UBA11872; order UBA11872; family UBA11872; genus JAJECS01. Next base: position 62,375 of record JAPPNP010000005.1, on the reverse strand, counting down.
CGTGCTGAAGACCGGCGTGCCGCAGGCCATGGCTTCGAGGCAGACGCGGGGACCGCCTTCGCTGCGCGACGGGCAGACTAGGGCGTCCATTTGGCGGTAGAGCGCCGCCAGATCGTCCGGACCGTCGACCCAGCGAATGCGGTCGACTCGATCCTCGATTCCCGCCGCGGAAAGCCGGCGCTGCAAGTCGGCGGCTTCGGGACCATTGCCCACTGCAACGAATCGAGCGTCCGGGGCGTCAGCCGCGAGGGTTGCAAAGACCTTGGCCAGATAGTCAAGCCCCTTGTTGGCGACCAGGCGCCCGACGAAGCCCAGCGTGTAGGGCCGTGGATCGTCGCCGGGACGGAACACCTCCCGATCGACGTGCGCCGAGGGCAGCACCAGGATCCTTTCCGGCGGTACGCCCCACCGTCGCAGGAGTTCGGGGACCTCGCGGCGATTGACCACGCGGATGGCGCGGGCGCGCGTGGCCGCGAATCCGATGTAGGCGCGATAGCCAAGCTTGGCCGCGGACTCCCACCACTGCGCACGCCGCGGGTGTGCCGGGATGTGGTGGATTTCGCTGACATATGGCGCGCCAAGCCGCCGGCTCAGGCGCGCGGCAGCGATGCCGTTCGAGAAGATGCCGTAGTCGTGGCTCACGATGAGGTGGTAGCGCCGCTCGGCGGCCAGGGCGCGCCCCCGACGGATCAGCCAGCGCGCGTGCCAGAGCCGCCCGCCCGTCGACGGATGGATGTGCGCGACGCCATGAAGCGTGCGCGGTTGGCCGTTTGCAACGTTCGGTGTCAGCACGTCGATCCGGTCGAACTCCCGCGACAGTCCCTCGAGCGTGTAGTAGAACGGGCCTCGCCGCCCCGCCGCTACGTCGCGATCGCCGCTGAGCATCAGCAGGCTGGGTTTCATGCGACGGCGCGGGCGGCTCCGGGCCGGCGGTCGATGGCCTCATGCAGCACCTCGAGCGTCTGGTCCACCAACCGGTCCCAGCGAAAGTGCTCCAGGCCGGCCTGCGCGGCTTGAGCCAGCCGCGCGGCGTATGCCGGGTCGGCGAGCACGTCGTTGACGGCTTGCACGAAGGCGTCCTCATCGCCGAACGGCACCAGCACCGCGGAGTGGCCGTGGCGCAGAATCTCGCGGTTGCCGCCAATGTCGGTGGTCACGATCGGCGTTCCGACGTGGCGGGCCTCCACCAGCGTGTGTGAGAGACCCTCGTACTGCGTGTTGAGCACGCAGATCTGCGACGCTCGCAGGTAGGTAGCCACTCGGTCGTGGGGCACGTCGCCGGTGAAGACCACCCGGTCGGCGACTCCTACTTCCCGCGCTAGGCGCTCCAGTCGCGACTGCTCCGGTCCGCCGCCGACGATGAGCAGGGCGGCGCCCTGGTCGAATCTCGGCACCATGCGAATCAGCGCGTCGACGTGCTTCCAGGCGTAGAGCCGCGAGACGTTGCAGACTACGGGGGCGTCCACGCCGAGCGCCCGGCGCACGGACTCAGGCTCCTCGTCGGGACGCGGCGCGCTGGTAAGCGCGTTCTGAATGACCTGGGTCTTGCGCGCGTCAACGCCCCATCCCGCGACGAGGGAGCCCACGTAGGCGCTGGGCACGATCACGACGCTGGCGAGCCGGCAGTAGAACCGCTGGATGGCTCGAAACAGCCGGGTCTTCACACCATGCGCGGCGCTCTGAAACGGCTCGATGCCCAGCGTGGTGAGTCCGCGCCGAATGGCCGACTCCCACGCCCAATCCCCGACGACCTTGAGCACGCGGGGACGGCCAGCGAGCAGCGCCCCGAGGCTGGCGGGGAGCTCAATGCCGTTGATGTACACCACGTCGGACCGCCGGGCCGCGCGCCAGGTGTGCCACATGACGCGCAGGTAGCGGATCGGCACCGGCATGCTCCACGACACGCGGACCAGGGGATAGGGAACCTTGACCGCGCCCTCGGGATCGTCGGTGCCGGCAATTACGCGCACCTTGTGGCCGCGCTGATGCAGCGACGCGGCCAGGTGATAGACGTGCGTGGCGGGACCGCCGACGGCGGGCGGAAAGATGTTCGACACCAGCGTTAGACGCATGCTCGCGACGCTAGCACCGAGCGTTGGGGGCCACAACCGAGCGAGCACAAGGCGTCCCGCCCTCGCGAACCGCTATCCGGCGTGGCCGTTCGCGCGACCGTTCTGCAGCACCGGCAGCGGCTCCGTGGTGGCAACCGACCGCGCGCCGGCAAACGCCCGCCAGAGCGGGGTGTCTTCCTGCCACTTGGCGTCGCAGCCGGCGCACAGCGGGTAATCAGCCAGCTGACCTTGCGTGTGCGCCTCGCGAATGGCCCGGTAGGCGTCGCTGTTCCAGACCTCCTGGATCGACTGGGTGCTGAGGTCGCCCATGATCTGTTCTTCGGCGAAGTCGGCGCAGCACGACGGCACACGCCCGTCCCAGTAGACCGCCATGGACTTCCACAGCCAGTTGCAGGGGTAGTAAACGGGACCGTGCGGCCGCGCGGTGTAGAAGTCGGAGTCGGTCAGCGTGCCGGCCCAGCCGTGGGCCCAAAAGGTGTCCCACTCGTCAACCGGCAGGCCGGCAAAGCGCTCCGTGAAGTGGTCCGGGATCACCGGGCGCGCCCCGATGCCCATCGACTTTTCCCAAAGCTGGATCACTTGCATGACCACGTAGGGCTTCGCGCCGGCGAGGCGCTTGCGGGCCTCGAGAAACCGCAGGACGCGCTCCAGCACGCGATCGAAGGTGGCGCCCTTGCGCATCTGCTCGTAGATCTCGGGCTCGCCAGAATCGAAGCTGATGGTCACTTTGGAGGGACGCGCCTCCAACAGATTGGCAATGGCATCGTCGCGCCAGAGCGTGGCGTTGGTGTTGATGTGGGCGGCGATCCCGGCACGCTCGCAGGTCTCGATCATTTCGTAGATGCCCTTGTGCATCAACGATTCGCCGCGGAAGAACAGATTGATCTCGCGCGTGAAGTGCCGGGCCTCGTCGATGATCTTGTTGAACAGATCCATCTCCATGAACCCGTTGGTGGCGTTGGCGCCAACGCTCTGCGGGCACATGGGGCAGCGCAAGTTGCAAAAGCTGGTGGGCTCCACATGCATCTTGAGCGGCCCGTAGGGCAACTCGGAGGAGCCGCGCATCCAGTGGTAGGCGAAGCGCGCCAGGCGCGGATGCGCCACCGCCTTGTGGCGGCGGAAGTTGAGGATGAGGTCCTTGGCCTGCGCGACTGAGTTCACGGGCTGGCGGGGGTTGAATCGGCGGGCGGAATGGCTTCGTCCCAGAGCATGTTGGGGATGCCGTCCTCGACCTTATAGGCGTAGCCGCAGACGGTGCACACGAGGGTGTCGCCTTCAATGCGGAGCACCCCGTCATCGCGCGGATGCGCATCGTTCACACAGCGCAGAATGGCGAGGAAGTCGGCGGGGATCAGATCGGCGATTGAGGAGTCGGACATCACGTAGCCTCGGTTCGACGCTAGAGCATGAAGTGGAGCGTGTCAAAGGCGAGTTGGACAGCCCCGTAGACGCCAACGACCGAGAGTCTCCAGCGCACGGCATTGGGCCCCTGCGGCCAGAGCTGGTGGGTGGCCGCGGCGAGCGCGACGACGGAGGTGACCTGGAGCGCCACGAGCACCAGGGCCGCCAACGCCAGGACGACCGGATAGGCCAGGTAGTACTCGATCAGCGTGGTGGACCAGAAGTCCAGGCCGAGGCCGTTCTCGGGACGCGGCGGGCGGACGTCGATCCCGAAGCGGGACCAGGGCGAGCGCGCCAGGGCGTCTTCGAGCAGGTCGGTCCGATCCGGCGCCACCAGGTTCGTGGCATCGGCGCGCAGGAGCCAGGCATGCGCGAGCAGCGGGGAGAATTGGTGCGCGTAGAGCACGGCCACGAAGTCGCCCTCCGGCTGTTTGGCTGACCAGGGCTGATAGGCCGCTCCGCCGTATACCGCACCGTCCTCGGGAAGCTCCCGCACCACCTGCTGTTGATAGAGGTCAAGGTACGAACCAAAGTCCTTGCTCACCCCCATCACCTGTACGGCCGCGCTGGCTACGAGCACGAGGGCGAAGGCCGCCCGCGGCAGCGCGTGGCGACCCTTGCGCGCCAGCCACTCGATCACCGGCGCGGCCATGATGACGAGCAAGGGCACGATGGGCACGAGATAGCGCGGGCCCCACGCGTTGCCGCCGTACCACACCTCTTTCTTGCTGTAGAGCAGCACGTAGCCGATGGGTATGGCGAGGAAGATGAACGCGCGCCATCCGTGACGCCGGATAAACCAGGGAATGGCCGGGATCGCGACGAGGAGCACCGGGTTGTACCAGAGCAAGCCCTTGCCCCAACTGGAAATCAGCCCGTGAATTCCGAGCTCGATGGGCAGGCCCAACCACCCGCGGCTGATGCCGCCCCACAGCTCGTGGACGTATAGCAGCCGCACATCGAACAGGAAGGCGGCCGCCACCAGGCCGACGGGCACAACGGCGATGCTGGGCGCGGCGAATGCGAGCGCCGGCACAAAGCCCTGGCGCCCGGCCTCGCGCCAGGTGCGCCCGGGCTTGTGGCTCAGGAAGATCGCCACCACGAGCAGCGGCATGATGATGACGGTGACGTACTTGGTGACGGCCGCGGCGAGCGCCACGAGACCGGCGAGCAGCAGATACCGCCGCAGTTGGGTCTGGTCGTAGATCAAGAGCAGCCAGACGCACACGAGCACGAGCGCAGTCACCAACGGCTCCGCAAAGTCGACGACCGCGTAGGGCCAGGCCATGGTGCCGAGCGCATAGACGAGGCCGATGGCCAGGGCGATGTCCGCGCGGTAGTCGAGGCGCCGCACGATGCGAAACACGACAACGGCGCCAAAGGCGGTGATCAGGGAGTTGACGAGCGGTACCCAAATGCGCCGGAAAAAGTCGACCGTCTGACGCTCGGACCACAGCCGGCCGATGCCCGGCCCGTCTACCCAGGCGCCGTCGACCAGCCGCGCGGCCACGCCGTCGACGTACAGGTTGCCGTCCGGCTGGCGGTATTTCAGCCGGGCGGATTCCAGGTCGATGGGCCGGGGAAAGTCCCAGGTCGCCAGGTAGTAGTACGCCCGCGCGTTGCCGATCTGGCGACCGGCGGGCGGCGGGCGCTCATGCTGGATCCGGGCCCGGACATCGCCGCGGTCGTAGGCCCATTCCGCGGTTTCTATGCCCACGCGGATCGGTCGCACGATCTCGGTCCCGTCAGCCACCGTGACGATGAGCTGCGCAATCTCAAGACCCTGGGGGAATGCAGCGCTCAGACCGGCGTGGGTGAGCAGCGCCAACCGGTCATAGCGTCCGGGTTCGAGACCAAGCTCGAGCACTCCGGTGCTGTTGGGCTGCGGCATGCCGCCAAGCGGCGCGTAGTTCACCAACAGCATTTCGTGCTCGCCTCCAAGGATCGGCAGCCGATCGCGCTGTGGCGCGAGATGCGCGAAGGGCTCGGCGACGGCAACCATCGGCATCAGGGCGAGCGGCAGGCCCACACCCCAGCGCGAGAAGTTGCCGCCATGCTCCTTCAAGTACTTGTGATCGGGATCCACGACGACGCTCTTGGCCATCTCGAAGGCGAAGGTCCCGTCGGCGCTGTAGCCGACGCCATTGCGGCTCACGCCGGCGGTGAGCAGATAGACGCTGGCGGCGAGCACGAATAGCACGAGCGCCGGACGATGGACCATCCAGGCCGGCACGCGCAGCCGCACTAGACGCGCGCCAAATCGAGACGCCGCACGCAGCGTTCGCTAAGCGGCGGGCGCAGCGGGGAATCCAAGCTCATCAACGAGCGCATTCAGACGCTCGTCAAAAGCGGCGACATTGAATCGCTGACTCGCGGCCTGGGCGGCCTCGGACATGCGCTCTCGCAACTCGGCGTCGCGCACGAGCGTCCAGGTGTGTTCGCGCAGCTCACGTGTCGTTGACCAGCGAAAGCCGTCCACGCCATGGCTGATGATTTCGGGCAGCCCCCCTCGGTCGAGCACCACCGGAACCGCGCCGCTGGCCATGGCTTCGACCACCGTGATGCCAAAGTGCTCGAATCTGACCGGATGGCGCGACTCGCGTTCGCCATGGCCGGCGGCGTGCCAATAGACCTGCGCTTCACCGTACAACCGTTGCAGGTCGGCGAACGGCGCGCCGACGTGAAACTCAATGGGGTGCCCGGCGGCGCGGCGCTGGAGGTCGCGGGTGTAGTCGAGGTCGATATCGCGCTCGCTCTGGTGGCCCGCCAGATGTAACGTCCAGCCGTCAAGGCCCTCGCGCCGCATGCGAATGAACTGGTCGATCATCACCCGATGCTTCTTCTCGTGCGTGCCGCGAAAGAACCGGCCCACGCCAAGGATAGATTTGCGACGCCGCCCGGGGGTCGCCCACGAGGTGTCGACGGGTGGGAAGAGCAACGGACCGTCGCGGTCCCAGTAGTAGCGCATCCAGCGCCGGCTGAACTCGGAGATGGGCGCGATCAGATCGTAGGCGTCCAGAAAGTCGAGCGACCCATAGGTCGGCAGGCCCTCCAGCCGGATGCCGGCTTCAGGCAAGAGCCGGCGGAATAGCAGCTCGTAGATCAGCCGGCGGGGGCTGCGCACGCGCACGTCGGTGACCGCCAGGCCCACCTCGCGGTTGTCCGCCTCGTCGAGGGTCTCGGCGGGGTTGAACACCGGAGATTCGAGCGTGATCTCGACAGCGTCATTCGCCCCGCTCGGGCGCTGGATGCGCAGCGGCCAGCGCTCGAATTCTCCGGGGCGCGGCTCGAAGGTGCGCTCGTCGAGCAGGTCGCCGTCGACGAGGCATCGGACGGGAAGCAACTCGTCGGCGCGAAAGTTGCCGGCGATGATCTCGACGTTTGCCAACGTGCGCCCCGGCGGCCAGGGGAGGCGCACGACCGCGCGGTCCGTGGTGTAACGAAACCAGCCCCGGCCGAGCGGATGCACGTCGTAGAAGCCATCCAGCCACTCGGGAAGGAGCAACTGCCGAATCAGCATCTCGCCGACGTTGCGGCGCAGGCGCGCGGTCCAACCGCGCTCGATGGGCGACGGGAAGAGCACCAGCATCAGACTGCGGCGCGCCGCCGATGGCTGCGAGGTCATGAATGAGGAATTGACGAAGAGGTCGAATTGCGAGGTGTACTCGGCGAACCGGTTGGGCGGCAGGGCCGGGATGACCTCGATTCGGACGTTCGACAGGTCGATGTTGAGGGCGGATTCCAGGTCTTCGCGGGCGATGCCGCGGTGCGTCACCAGGCGCGTGTCCGCGAAGCGCTGGGCCAGGACGGCGGCGGCCATGGCGGCGTGACGCTCGCCGCCGCCGCGCTGGTGCAACCAGCGGTTGTAGACGGCGGCCTTCACTCGGGCTCGACGAAGGGTTGCAGCTCGCGTGCGTCCAACGGCGCGAGGCGCGCCTCAATGCGCCGCAGCCGCAGCGTGGCCGGCAGGGCGCGCAGCGACGCGCGCAGCGCCGAGGCCCGGGCTCGCCCCCGCGCCAGCGCCTGGGCGTCTCCCAGGGAGAACCCGCGGCGGATCTCGCGTCCGCCGTGGGCCAGCGCGAGCGCCGCGTGGTGGCCGGCGAAGCGCCAGGGCGCGTTCTTGGCCAGCATGCGCAGCTTGCCGAACTCGACATTGCGGATGAACGCGGGCGACCATTCGCGGCTCGACGCCGCGTGCGCGTGGCGGACGACCGATGCCGGCTCGTACCAGAAGCGCCAGCCGCGACGGCGCGCGCGCCAGGCAAGATCGGCGTCCTCGTAGTACATGAAGATGCCTGGGTCGAGGAAGTCCAGCGACTCGAGCATCGAGCGGCGGTAGAGCGCCGCGCCGCCCTTGACGGCGAACACCTCACGGGGCGCGGCAAAGTCCGGTCCGTCCCATGCTTGCCAGACGTTGCCGTGGGTGACGAACGTGCCGCGGTCGCGCATGGAGCCGTCGGGAAGCGGTTTGATGCCGGCGTTCTCAATCACCGGGCGCGCGAACTCGCCGATGGCGTTCTCCGGGATATCGAGCTCGAATCGCGCGCGCTCGGACGTGAGGGGCAACTCCGCAAGCTCGCGACCGCCGACGCCCACTGCGAGTGCGAAGTCATTGCGGCCGGCGGCGACGTCGAGCGTGAGCCGGGCCCGGCCGTCGACGACGGGAACGGCCAGCGTCGCCGAACCTTCGGTCCAGCGAAACGTGGCGCCGTCGTGGTCGACCTCGGGGCCGTACGCCCCCTGGTTGATGACAGCCGGCGCGGCTTCGGACGCATCCTCATAGAGGCGCACGCCAAGCTCGCGCGCGTCGCCGCCGCCGGGGACGAAGGTCGGTGCGCGCAGGTCCACGGGAATGCGGTCGTGCTGGTACAGAATCTTCGGCGCGACGCCCCCCGCCACCGGGTCCCGATCCATGCGCTCCACGAGGGGTCGGAGCCATCCCGGATCGACCTCGGTGTCGGGGTTCAGGAGCGCAATGAGGGGGGCGGTCGCCTCGCGCATGGCCAGGTTGTTGCCGCGGGAAAAGCCAAGGTTGGCCCCAGCCTCCAGCAGCGCAATGTCGGGAAAGTCGCGGCGCACATGGCGCACGGAGCCGTCCGTGGAGGCGTTATCGACGACGGTGACGTCGAACGTCGGATAGTCCGTGGCGAGGACGGCGCTCAAACACCGATCGATGTACGCGCCGGGGTTATAGGTGAGTACAACGATCTGGACGCGCGGCAGGTCGGCGCGAGTGCCGCCAACCGTCGGATTCGGCTGCCGCGGCGCCTCGGCCGCGATGGCGCCGGTCATTCCACGCTGATCGAGCGCACGGCCAGCCCGAGGACGCGGGTGTCGTCTTCAATGCCCACGACGGCGGGCACGAGCGGCTCGTCAACCGTGATTTCGAGCCGCAGCGTCGTGGGACCGGTCACCGGATCGAGCGGCACGATGACGTCCTCGAAGTCCATGTGCCGCACCGTGAAGGTCGACACGTGCCGGCCATTGAGGCGAAGCTGCACGCTGGCGCCATCGACATCGTGAAACGGGCGGCACACCGAGAGCCGCAACGTCCCCTGCCCAACCGATTGCGTGACATAGGCCACGGCGCGATCCGTGGTCCAGCGGAGACGCGGGGGCCACTCCTCGGCCGGGTGCCACCCTTCGCCCAGCCAGTCGTCATCGCCCTCGCCCAGCCGGAGCTCGGCGGGCGGACTGCGCCAGATCTGTCGCGGCGACTCGCTAATCATGTCCGGCTGGGCCACCGGCGCGTCGCTCCGCTCGAGCGGCGGATGATCGCGTGAGACGCGGGCGCGCCATTGAGCCGGCACGACGACCGCGCCCCGCTGAAAGCCGGCGAACTTGCCCACGAAGAAGGTCAGGGCGTTGTCCCACCGATGGTAGGGCCGGTGGCGCTTGTGCTCGGGCCAGGCGCGAAGGGAAACGTTGTAGGCGCCGACGCCAAGCGGCACCGGCCCGAGGCGGCAGGTGACGATGGTGCGGCCCGGCGGCACGTCCAGCGGACCGATGGTGGCCTCGGTGGTCGACTCGGCAACCAGCAATCCGTCGCTGCGGTGGAGCGCGCACCCAACGATCACGTCGGTCAGGTGCGTCTCGGCCTCCAGCTCGGCGGCCACGGTGACCGTGTCACCCGGGAGCACGGTGTATTGCTCGGGGCCCGTGGCGCTCTCGCGAAGGACCGCCGCCCGAATCCGCAGGTCGCTGGGCGCGTCGTCCTCGCGCTGCACGGCCGTTGCATCGTCGGGGGTCGCTCCCCCTTGCATGAACTGCACATAGTCCTGGATCACCTGATTGGGATCGCCGGCCTGACGCACCTTGCCCCGATCCAGCCAGATCACGCGGTCGCAGAACCGCCGCACTTGGATGGGATCGTGGGAGACGAGCACCATCGTGCGGCCGCGGCGCTTGACGCGGGCCAGGGCCGCGTAGCACTTGGCGGCGAAGTGCGCATCGCCCACGGCCAAGACCTCGTCGATCAAGAGAATCTCCGGGTCGACGTGGATGGCGATGGCGAATCCCAGCCGCATGAACATGCCGGACGAGTAGTGCTTGACCGGCGTATCTATGAACTGCTCGAGCTCGGCAAAGGCCACGATGTCGTCATACATGGCCTGGATGGTGCGCCGGTTGAGGCCGAGAAACGAACCGTTGAGGAACACGTTTTCGCGCCCGGTGAGATCCGGATGCATGCCCGCGCCGAGTTCGAGCAGCCCAAACACCCGACCGCGCGCGGTGACCTGGCCGTCCGTGGCCTGAATCGTGCCGGCGAGGAGCTTCAGGATCGTGCTCTTGCCCGACCCGTTCGGCCCGATGATGCCCAGCGTCTCTCCGGGCGCCACGGCGAGGCTCACGCCGTCAAGCGCCCAGAATTCCTCGTGCTCCATGGGCCGCCGCCCCAGCATCGCCAGCGCCATGCCTTGAAAGGTACGAGCCGCTTCGTGGCGAATGACGAACCGCTTGCGGACGTCGCGGAGCTCGATGGCGGGCGGCTGCGGGTCAGGCACGACGCGCTACAGCTCCTCGGCGAAGCGGTGGGCGTAGCGCCGAAAAACCCACCAGCCGAAGCCGAGCGCCACTGCCGCCACGACGATGGTGGCGATGGTGTGGCGGATGGGGAAGGCCCCTTCCATGATGGCGAAGCGGTAGTCGGTGGTCAGCGTGGCCATGGGATTGAGCGTGAGGACCCACCGGTGCACATCGCGCCCGAGGAACGTGACGTTGGGAACAAACGAGAGGGGATAGAAGATAGGCGTGAGGAAAAACCATGCCAGCAATCCGACTTCGACCAAATGCTCCGTATCGCGGAAGAACACGTTGGCCATCGCCAGAATAAGACTTAGACCCATGACAAGCGCCAGCTGCAACAGCATGATCAAGGGAATCATGAACATTGCGGGCGAGTTTCCGACACCGAAGACCAGGCCGATGAGCCAGAAAATAAGGAACGCCAGCACGAAATTTACAAAGCTGGCAAGCACGGCGCTCATTGGCAGTAATTCGCGCGGGAAATAGACCTTCTTGATGAGCTGCGCGTTGCTCGTAATGCTGCGCATGGCGGAAGTCAACGCCTGCGCCGTGAACAGCCAGGGCACGAGCGCCGCCATGAGGAAAAACGGGTAGAGATGGATTTCGTCGTATTGCGCCAATACCTGAAATACAAGAGTGAACACGGCCATCATCAGCAGCGGATTGAGCAGGGACCAGGCGAAGCCGAAGATTGACCCGCGATAGCGCACCTTGAGGTCGCGAACGACGAGGTTGCGCAGCAGATCGGTATAGTCCGCGAGCTCTCGGACAGCGCCCCAGACACGGCGCGCCCAGGACATTTCGAGCGAGGCGGCGGCGCGTGCCATGCGGTGCTCCATGCGCGTGCTAGGCGGCTCGCGGGCGCATCTCACGCCCGGATTGGACCGTGCTCCATGCTACAATCCGCCGGTTCTGGGGTTCCCAGCGCCAAAGCCACCATCGGAGGGGGATGGACGTTACGTGGGTTGGAGGCGGCTGTTTCCGCCTCCGCGGCCGTGACGCTTCCGTTCTCACCGACCCACACACCAGCGGTATCAAGCAGCGCTCCGCCATGCCCAACGCGGATGTGGTGACGCTGAGCGAATCCGTCGGCGACAGTTGGTCCAACCTGCCGAAGCGGCGCACCGATAGCACGCGCCCGGCGTACCGCGCCGATGGTCCGGGCGAATACGAGGTTGCCGGCGTGTACGTGCACGGCGTGCCGGCGCCCGCCCAGGCCGAGCAACGGACGACCCTGTTCACGATCGACGTCGATGGCGTATCGATCGGGCACCTGCCCGAGCTGGCGGGCGTTCCGGTGGATGCGCTCTTGGATGAACTGGGCACGATTCACGTGCTGTTGATCGGCGTGCGCAGCGGCGACGGCTTCCTCACGCCCGACCAGATCATCAAGACCGTGTCGCGCATCGAGCCAAACATCGTGATTCCCTACGGCGACGACGACCTCGCGGGCGGCGAGGCGGCCTGGCGGCTCGTGGCGCGCGAGCTCCACGGCGCGGCGCCCGTGGCGGACGGCAACCTGAACGCCAACCGCCGCCAACTTCCCGATCCCATCGACGTGCGTATGCTCGAACGCAGGAACTGAGGGAACGTGACGAGCGACGGAGCGTCGGGCAGCGGGCGGGCAGCGGCGAGGCATCGGTCCCAGCGGCGATACATCTTCGTCACCGGCGGGGTGGTCTCGGCCATCGGCAAGGGCGTGACGGCCGCCAGTATCGGCCGCATGGTCAAGAGCCGCGGGCTACGCGTGTCGATCATGAAGCTCGACCCCTATATCAACGTAGATCCCGGCACCATGAGCCCGCTCGAGCACGGGGAAGTGTTCGTCACGGTCGACGGCGCCGAGACCGACCAGGACCTGGGCCATTACGAGCGGTTCGTGGACGAGAACCTGACCGGGGCCAGCAACCTGACGACCGGCGGGGTCTACGACCGGGTGATCACCCGTGAGCGTCGGGGGGACTTCCTGGGCGGCACGATTCAGGTCATCCCGCACGTGACCGACGAGATCAAGGCGCGCATTCGAGACGTGGGCGACGGGGACGATCCCGACATCGTGATCGTCGAGGTCGGCGGCACGGTGGGCGACATCGAGAACATTCCGTTTCTCGAGGCGCTGCGGCAGCTCCGTCGCGAGGTCGGCATGCGCAACGTGCTGTTCGTGCACGTGACGCTGGTGCCGCGGCTCGGATCGACGCTCGAACTCAAGACCAAGCCCACCCAACACAGCGTGCGGGAGCTGCGAAGCATCGGCATTCAGCCGGACGTGGTGGTCTGTCGCTCGGACGACCGATTGACGCCGGAGCTCGTCGACAAGATCGCGCTGTTTGCCGACGTTGAGTCGCGGGCCGTGATCTCAAACCATGACGTGGAGTCCATTTACGAAGTCCCGCTGGTGCTCGAGGAGGCGGGGTTGGGGGCCTTCATCACCGAGCACTTCGGCCTCGGCGACGTGACGCCGGAGTTCGACGAGTGGCGCGCCACGGTGGACGCGCTGCTGGATCCCACCGTCCCCGAGCTCGAGATCGCCATCGTGGGCAAGTACATCTCACTGCCCGACTCCTACCTGAGCGTCGTGGAGGCGGTGCGGCATGCCGGCATTGCCTGGAAAGTCCGGCCGGTTATCCGCTGGGTCGATTCGGAAGAGCTCGAGGACCGCGATCCCCACGATCTGCTGGCCGGGGTCGCGGGCATCATCGTGCCGGGCGGCTTCGGGCCGCGGGGCATCGAGGGCAAGATCATGGCGGCCCACTACGCGCGCACGCACAAGGTGCCGTACCTGGGGCTCTGCCTGGGCATGCAGGTGGCGGTGATCGAATTCGCGCGCAAGGTGCTCGGCACCGACGATTGCACCAGTATCGAGTTCAACCCGGACACGGCCCATCCGGCAATCCACCCGATGCCGGAGTACTATCACGTGGCCAACAAGGGCGGCTCGATGCGTCTCGGCGCGTGGCGCTGCGACTTGGTGGCTGGAACGCAGGCCCGGCGCGTCTACCGCGCCGCCAGCATTGAAGAACGACACCGCCACCGCATGGAAGTCAACAACAGCTATCGCGATATCCTTCGCTCGCAAGGCATGACCCTCAGCGGCCTGTCGCCGGACGGCGCACTGGTAGAGATCGTGGAGTTGGATAACCATCCGTGGTTCGTCGGGTGCCAGTTTCATCCGGAATTCGCCTCGCGGCCGACGCGCCCGCATCCGTTGTTCTGGGGATTCCTGGAGGCGGCGGTGCGGCACGTCGAGGGGCGGAGTCCCGTGCCCGAATCGGTGCCCGAGGTGGCCGGCTGAGGGTCGCCGCCGCTCGACCCCGCTAAGACGACCATGAACTGCAGGACCCGGCGCGCGCGGCTTCACCCGCGCCGCCAGCGAGAGGACACCCGATGAGCACCATAGTCGTGATCGGCACGCAATGGGGCGACGAAGGCAAGGGCAAGATCGTCGACCGTCTGGCGGAGCACGCCGACTTGGTCATCCGCTTCCAGGGCGGCAACAACGCCGGCCACACCATCGTCAACGACTACGGCACCTACGCGCTGCACCTGCTGCCCGCGGGTGTCTTCCACGCCGGCACGGTGAACCTGCTCGGGCCGGGCACGATCGTGAATCCGCAGGCGCTGATCGACGAGATGCAGGAAGTTGGCGAGGCCACCGGCATTTCATTCGACACGTTCAAGATCGCCGAGCGCGCGCACGTGGTGATGCCCTATCACCTGGCGCTCGACGCCGCCGAGGAGCAGCAGCGTGGCGAGCTGGTGCAGGGCACGACGCTTCGCGGCGTCGGGCCGACCTACGCCGACAAGGCGGCTCGATCAGGCGTTCGGGTCGGCGACTTGCTCGACGCCGACTACTTGTCCACGTGGATTCCGAGCATCCTCGAGCCGAAGAATCGGCTGCTGACCGAGGCCTACGGCCTGGAGCCCCTGGACCCGAGCGCGCTCGTTGATGAGGCCCTGGCGTGGGGCGAAGCGCTGCGCCCCCACGTGGTCGACTCGCTGCCGCTGGTAGCCGAGGCGCTGGACCAGAATCGCAACATCGTGCTCGAAGGCCAGCTGGGTGTAATGCGCGACCTGGACTGGGGTCACTATCCCTACGTCACCTCATCGAGCCCATCGGCCGCGGGCGCCTGCATCGGCGCGGGGATTCCGCCCAAGGCGCTGGACAAAGTGCTCGGGATCGCCAAGGCGTTCACGTCCTCGGTCGGCGAAGGGCCGTTCCCGACCGAGCTCAACGACAGCACCGGCGACCGCTTGCGCAACGTCGGCGCCGGGGAATATGGCGCCTCGACGGGCCGTCCACGGCGCTGCGGCTGGTTCGACGCGGTACCCATCCGCACGGTGGGCGTGCTGAGCGGGGTCGACGCCCTGGCGCTGACCAAGATCGACGCGCTCGACGGGTTCGAGCAGTTGCGCGTGTGCGAGGGATACAAGATTGACGGCCGGCGCGTCGACCTGGCGCCCGATACGCATGCGCTCAGCCGCGCGCGCCCGATCTACCGCGACGTACCGGGCTGGCTCTCCTCCACCGAGGGCGTGCAGGACTACGACGCGCTGCCGCCAAACGCCCAGCAGTACGTCCGCACCATCGAGGAGATCACGGGCATTCCCGTGGCGATGGTAGGCACCGGCCAGCATCGGTCGGCCGTGGCGACGCGGGACCCGGCGTTCAGCCTGGCGGGCTAGACAACACACCATCCAGTCGCGGGCAGTGGCCCTCGTTGGGTCCTTCATGTACACGAAGGAAGACCTTCGCAAAAGCCAGCCGTGCTTGGGGATGACTGGACGCATCCCTTCCGCCCCCAGGTTCAATTAGGGGTGGATTCCCGCCTTCGCGGGAATGACGAAGGGCTGCGCAAGGGTCTCCGAAGGCGGGAATCCATCCCGGCGCGTCAACCGCAAGTCGCGGGCGCCCGCCGGTGCCGGGCCAATGTACGGCGCTGAAAAATGTGGATAAGTCGCCCACTTTCTAACCGCAATCCGCGTAAGGCCTCCAGGCCGGAGGGGCTATACTTGAGGGCCCTTTAATCCGTTCCAGCGAGACGGAAAGCGGCAGACCGCCGACACCGTGTGTGGCGGGTACGGACTTGGGGCCCTTCGCGGCCCTTTTTTTTGTGCCCCGAGCACGCGGCCCGGAGGACGAAGACATAGGGAGGTGGGCGTGGCAGCGGCGCAGCGCCGCGTGGTGATGTCGGCGGCCGACATGGGTCGCGCGATGTCCCGCATTGCCCACGAGATCATCGAGCGCAACCGCGGCGCGGCCTCGCTCGTCCTCGTCGGCATTCCACGGCCGGGCCCGGTGCTGGCGGAGCGACTGGCCGACCTGATCGAGACGATCGAGGGCCGGCAGGTACCGACCGGCGCCGTGGACCCCACCATGCACCGCGACGACTTGGACCGCCGGTCAATCGGTCCGCCGGTGCATCCCAGCCACATTCCGGTGGACGTGACCGATCGCACCGTGGTCCTGGTGGACGACGTGCTTTACACCGGCCGCACGCTGCGGGCGGCGCTGGACGCGCTGAACGACTTTGGCCGGCCGCGCACGATTCAGTTCGCGGCCATCGTCGACCGCGGCCATCGCGAGTTGCCGGTACGGGCGGATTTCGTCGGCAAGAATCTCCCGACCGCGGACGACGAGCGGGTGACCGTGCGACTCCAGGAACTCGACGGGGAGGATGCGGTGCACATCGAGCGCGTGGTGAGCCCGGCGCAGGAGGCCACCCCTGCAACGTAAGCACCTGCTGGACGTGAGCGACTTCACCCGCGACGAATTCGCGGAGGTTCTGGACACCGCCGAGCGCATGCACGCGGTGCTGGAACGCCCCATCCGACGCGTGCCGACGCTGCGCGGGACCACGATCGCCAACGTGTTCTACGAGCCCAGCACGCGCACCCGCGTGTCGTTCGAGCTGGCGGGCAAGAACCTGAGCGCGGACGTGGTGAACATCGCCGCCTCGGGCAGCAGCGTGGAGAAGGGCGAGTCGCTGATCGACACGTTCCAGACCATTCAGGCGCTCGGCGCGGACATCGTGGTGGTGCGCCACTCGCGCGCGGGCGCGCCGGAGCTGGCCTCGCGACACCTTGACTGCGGCGTGATCAATGCGGGCGACGGCACCCGCGGCCACCCGACGCAGGCGCTGCTGGACCTCTATACCGCGCGTCGCCGGCTGGGCGACGTGGAGGGCCGCAAGATCGTCATCGTGGGGGACATCCTGCACAGCCGGGTGGCGCGATCGGGCATCTGGGCCTTCGCGCGCATGGGCGCGGAGGTGGTCTTGAGCGGGCCGCCGTCCCTCCTGCCCGACACTATGGAAGCTCTCACCAACGGCACCGGCGAAGTGCGCATCGAGCATGACCTAGACGGCGCGATTCAAGGCGCCGACATCGTGATGGCCCTGCGCGTGCAGCGTGAGCGCATGCAGGCCGGTCTGCTGCCCGATCTGCGGGAATATGCTCGCCGCTGGTCGGTCAATCCCGCGCGACTCGAGCGCGCCCAGCGCCACGCGCTGGTCATGCATCCCGGACCAATGAACCAGGGCATAGAAATCTCACCGGCGGTGGCCTACAGCGAGCAGTCCGTGATTGAAGAGCAGGTGGCGAACGGGGTCGCGGTGCGCATGGCGGTGCTCTATCTCCTGCTCACCGGGGAGGGACGACGATGAGCGGCTATGCGGGATCCGGACCGCGCGAGATCCTTCCCGGCGTGACGCACTGGTCGGTGGGTTGGCACCGATATTCGCTGGAGTCCTACGCCATCGAGCAGCCGTCCGGCTGCGTGCTGATCGACCCCAGCGACTATCCCCCGCGCAGCATCGGCGCCATCGAGCGCTACGGCGTGAGCGACATCTTGATGACGAACCACTTTCACGAGCGGGCCTCGGCCATGCTGCGCGGACGGTTCGGCGCCGAGGTCTGGGCGCCCGAGGGAGACATCGGCGAGCTCGAGTCGGTTACGCCCGACCACGTGTTCAACGCCGATACGGAGCTTCCCGCGGGGCTGCGGGCGATCGCGCTTGGGACGATCACCGACGGCGAGCACGCGCTGCTCTGGCCCGAGAATCGCGGTGTGCTCTTCGTGGGCGACGCGCTGGGAACTACGAGCTATTGGACGCACAACGAAGGCCAGGTCGGCGCCCATCCGCGAGCACGACCGCCGCACGCGCTCCTGGGCCTGCTGGAGCTGCCGTTTACCTCGCTGGCCGTGGCCCACGGCGAGCCGATTCTCGACGTCGCCAAGGAGGCCGTGCGCCGCTACCTGACTGAGGCCCTGAATGGCTGAGCACACGCCGCTGGTCATTCGCGGCGGACGAATCATCGACCCGGCGAATGGGATCGACCGGGTCGGCGACGTGCTCATCGACGACGGACGGCTGGTGAGCGTTGGCGAGGTCGGCGCCCAACTTCCGCTGGGCGCGCCGCGCGTGATCGATGCCGCGGGCCAGGTGGTTGCGCCCGGATTCGTGGACGTGCATGCGCATTTGCGGACGCCCGGGTTCGAGTACAAAGAGGACATCGCCAGCGGCACCGCCGCGGCGGCGGCCGGCGGCTTCACGACGGTGTGCGCCATGCCCAACACCGATCCCGTGCTCGACTCACGGAGCGTGATCGAGGGATTGCAGGATCAGATCGAGCGGCACGCCGTGGTGCGCGTGCTGCCGCTGGCGGCAATCACCTGCGGCCAAGACGGTCGCCAGTTGGTCGAGATGGTGGACCTGGCCGAGGCCGGCGTGGTCGGGTTCACCGACGACGGCCGGCCGCTGGCCAACACCGCGCTCATGCGGCACGCGTTGGAATATGCGCGGCCCTTGGGTGTCCCGGTCTCCAACCACTGCGAGGATCCGGCCCTGACCGCCGGCACGACGATGCACGAGGGCGAGGTGAGCATGCGGCTCGGCCTTCCCGGCACGCCGCGGCAGGCCGAGGAAATCATGCTCGGGCGCGATCTGTTGCTGGCGGAGCTGACCGGCGGGCGCTATCACTGCCTGCACCTGACCTCGGGCGGCTCCGTGGACCTGATTCGACAGGCCAAGGCGCGCGGGGCAAACGTGACTGCGGAAGTCACGCCGCACCACCTGACGTTGACCTGCGACCTGGTGGCGGGCCGGGATGATCCCGTGAGCGCGATCCTGCCGCCCTACGACGGCAACACCAAGGTCGCGCCGCCGCTCCGCGAGAAGGCCGACACCGAGCGCCTCGTGGAGGCGATGCGCGACGGCACGATCGACTGCATCGCCACCGACCACGCGCCGCACGCGGTGCATGAGAAGGACATCGAGTATGCCGACGCGGTGGTCGGCTTCAGCGTTTTCGAGACGGCGTTGCAGAGCGTGCTGAGCCTGGTGCACGCCGAGCGCCTCGACCTCGCATTCGCCATTCGCATGCTCACGATCGCGCCCGCCCAGGTCTACGGCCTGCCCTATGGAACGCTCACGCCGGGCGCCGAGGCCGACGTGGTGGTCTTCGATCCCGACGAGGAGACGGTCATCGATCCCGGCGCCTTCCGGTCGAAGGGGCGCAACACGCCGCTGGCGGGCATGCCGATGCAGGGCGTGGTGCAGCAGACGATCGCGGGCGGATCGGTGGTCTACGACCGCGCGGCGTCCGCCCCAGAGTTGATACATGCGGGCTGAGCCCGCCGTGCTGGCACTGGCGACGGGCGACGTGTTTTTCGGCTACGGCTTCGGGAGCAGCGAGCCGGCCGAGGGCGAGGTGGTTTTCAACACCAGCATGACGGGCTATCAGGAAATCACGACCGACGCGTCCTATCGCGGGCAGATCGTGACGTTGACCTATCCGCTGATCAACAACTACGGCGTGAACGCCGACGATGTCGAATCCCGGCGTCCATGGATCGCCGGGCTCGTCGTGCGCGAGCTTGCGCCGACGTCGAGCAACTGGCGCGCGGCGGGCGGCCTGGGCGGGTTTCTGGAGGAGCACGGCATTGCCGGGATCATGGGCATCGACACGCGCTCGCTGGTGCGGGTGATTCGCCGCACGGGTCCGGCGCCCAGCCGGCTCGTCCGCGCGCCGCGCGAGGTGGCCGATGGCGCCTCGACCTTCCACTGGCTGCGGGGAACGCATCCGGGCGCCACAGCCTGGGCCGAGAGCCAGGTTGAGCGGGCGCAGGACTTGCCGCCTTACGACGACCAGCCGTTCGTTTCCGAAGTCACCGTCCCGGAGCCGTTCACGGCCACCAGCGCGCCCTGGGCGCCGTGGCCGGAGCCGCGGCGGCGCGATCGGGAACCGCGCATCGCGCTCCTGGACATTGGCGTTAAGACGAACATCGTGCGCTCGCTCGCCCGCCGGGGCGCCGAGGTCCGCGTGCTGCCCTATGGCTCCACGCCGGGAGACATCGCCGCGTTGCAGCCGGACGGCGTGGTCGTGGGCAATGGACCGGGCGATCCGGTTCAGGCCGACCGCGCCGTCGAAACCGTCCGCGCGATGATTGGCCGCTATCCGCTGATGGGCATTTGCCTGGGACATCAGGTGCTGGGGCTGGCGATCGGGGCCACCACGAGCCGCCTGCCCTTCGGCCACCGCGGGGCGAATCACCCGGTGCAGGACCTCACGGATGGGCGGGTGCACATCACCTCCCAGAATCACGGCTTTCAGGTGGACGCGGAGTCGATTCCCGCCGACAGCGGCTTCGCCGTGAGCCACGTGAATTTGAACGACGGCTCGGTCGAAGGCCTGAGCCATGAGCGCCTGCCTGTGTTCTCCGTTCAATACCACCCCGAGGCCAGTCCGGGACCGCAAGACAACCAATACCTCTTCGACCGGTTCCTGGACGCGATCGAGGGCGTGGGCGGGCAGGCGGCTTGACGGGGTTGGCAGTCCGAGGACGCATGCGTGGCTGATCTCGAGAGCGTGCTGGTGATCGGCTCGGGGCCGATCGTGATCGGGCAGGCGGCGGAGTTCGACTACGCCGGGACGCAGGCCTGCAAGGCGCTGCGCGAGGAGGGCGTGCGCTCGATCCTGGTCAACTCCAACCCCGCCACGATCATGACCGACGAAGGCATTGCCGACCGGGTGTACATCGAGCCCATCACGCGCGACGTGCTGGCAAGGGTCATCGAGCGGGAACGGCCGCAGGGGCTGCTGGCGTCCATGGGCGGACAGACGGGCCTCAACATGGCGGTGGAGCTGGCCGAGGCCGGGATTCTGCAAGCGGCGGGCGTGCGGATCCTGGGCACGCCGCTGGAAGGGATCCAGGACGCGGAGGACCGGGAACGATTTCGGACCCTGATGCGGCGCATCGGCGAGCCGGTGCCCGAGAGCCGCACGGTGACGTCGCTGCCGGAAGCCTGGGATTTCGCCCGCTCCTGCGGCTTCCCCCTGGTGGTGCGACCGGCCTACACGCTGGGCGGCACGGGCGGTGGCTTCGCGCGGCATGAGGACGAGTTCGAAGCCGTGGTGAACACCGGGCTGCAGGCGAGTCCCATCGGCCAGGTGCTGGTCGAGCGCTCGCTGGCGGGGTGGAAAGAGATCGAGTACGAGGTGATGCGCGACGGCGCCAACAACTGCATCACTGTCTGCAACATGGAGAACTTCGATCCGATGGGCGTGCACACGGGGGACTCGATCGTGTTCGCGCCCAGCCAAACCCTCAGCGACAAGGAGTACCAGATGCTCCGGTCGGCGTCGCTGCGGATCATCCGGGCGCTGCGCGTGGAGGGCGGGTGCAACGTGCAACTGGCGCTGGACCCGGAGTCCTTCGACTACGCCGTGATCGAGGTGAATCCACGCGTGAGCCGGTCATCCGCGCTGGCGTCGAAGGCCACGGGGTACCCGATTGCGCGCATCGCGGCCAAGATCGCCCTGGGCCGGCGTCTCGATGAGCTGCCCAATCCCATCACCCAGCGGACCTGCGCCGCGTTCGAGCCTGCGCTCGACTACGTGGTGACCAAGATTCCGCGCTGGCCGTTCGACAAGTTTGCGCACGCCGACCGGCGCCTGGGCACCCAGATGAAGGCGACCGGCGAGGTGATGGCGATCGAGCGGACCATCGAAGCCTGCCTCAACAAGGCCGTTCGCGGACTGGAAATCGGCGGCCGCACGTTGCTCTGGGAAGACCCGGCGTGGGCCAACGACGACGAGGCCATCTGGTGGCGCATCGACCACGCGCACGATGAGCGGCTGTGGGCCATCATGGCGGCCCTGCGGCGCGGCGCGGAACCAGCGGAGATCGCCCGCCGGTCGCGCATCGACATCTTCTTCGTCGACAAGATGGCCGGCATCCACGCCATGGAGCGCCGCCTGCTCGACGAACCGCTGACGGCCGATCTGCTGTGGGATGCCAAGCGGATGGGCTTCTCCGACGAGATGATCGCCGCGCTGGCCGATGACCTGCCGCAGCGCGTGCGGGAGCGGCGCGAGGTCGACGGGATCACCCCGGTCTACAAGATGGTGGATACGTGCGCGGCCGAGTTCGATGCCGTGACGCCGTACTACTGGAGCACCTACGAGCACGAAAACGAGGCGCAGCCGGAAGGCGACTCGCCGGCGGTGGTGATCGGCAGCGGACCGATTCGGATTGGCCAGGGCATCGAGTTCGACTACTGCTCGGTGCACGCGGCGTGGGCGTTGCAGGCGGCGGGACGCGCCAGCGTGATGATCAACTCGAACCCGGAAACCGTGAGCACCGACTTCGACTCGTCCACGCGGCTGTATTTCGAGGCGCTCGACGTGGAGAGCGTGGCCGACGTGCTCGCCAACGAGGGCCAGCGTGCCGGTATGCCGCCCGCCATCGCGCAGTTTGGCGGCCAGACGGCGATCAATCTGGCCGAGCCGCTCTACACGCTCGGCCATGAGATCGCAGGCGGCGGCCCGGGCAGCATCGACGAGGCCGAGGATCGGGCCAAGTTCGACCGGTTCCTCGAGCGGCTGGGGCTGCTGCGTCCGCCGGGGGCCACGGTGACGCGCATGCGCGACGCGGTGACGGTGGCGGAGCAGCTGGAATACCCGGTGCTCGTGCGTCCGTCGTATGTCCTGGGCGGGCGGGCCATGGAGATCGTCGACAACCGGGCGGAGCTGGAACGCTATATCCGGGAAGTCACACAGCCGTCGCCGGAGCGACCGGTACTGATCGACAAGTACCTCGAGGGTCGAGAGCTGGAAGTCGACGCGATCTGCGACGGCACGGACACCTTGATTCCCGGGATCATGGAGCACATCGAGCGGGCCGGAGTCCACTCCGGCGACAGCTTCGCGGTGTATCCGCCGGTGACGGCCTCGGAGGCGACGCAGCAAGCGATTCTGGACGCCACGCAGCGCATCTGCGCGGGGCTGGGCGCGCGCGGGCTGGTCAACGTGCAGTACGTGGAGTACGAAGGCGACGTCTACGTGCTGGAGGTGAATCCACGCTCGAGCCGGACGGTCCCGTTCTTGAGCAAGGCCACCGGGATTCCGATGGTGCGGCTGGCGATGCAGACGCTGTTCGGCGCCTCGCTGCGGGAGTTGGGTTGGGAGCCGGGCCTGGCGCCGGCGCCTCCCCTGGTGGCCGTGAAGGCTCCCGTGTTCTCGATGGCCAAGCTCTCGGGCGTGGACACGTATCTCGGCCCGGAGATGAAGAGCACGGGCGAAGTGATGGGCGTCGATCGCGCGTTTCCGCCAGCGCTGCTGAAGGCCATGATCGCGGCCGGCAATGCGCTGCCGCCCGAGGGCGACGTGCTGCTGTCGATCGCCGACCGCGACAAGCCGGCGGCAGTCGACATCATCCAGCGCCTGGACAAGCTGGGATACGGGCTCGTCGCGACGGTGGGCACGGCGCGATTCATCCGCGAACTCGGGTTCCGCGCTCGCACGGTCGCCAAGATGCGCGCCGGCACGCCGAACGTCGAGCAGTTCATTCGCTCGGGAAGCAGCGTGCTGGTGGTCAACACGCTGACGGGCGGACGGCAGACGCTGCAAGACGGCCACTACCTCCGGCGGGCGGCCGCGGAGACCCGCACCCCCTGCCTCACCACCCTGGAGACGGTGCACACGCTGCTGGACGCGGTGGAGACGACGCGCGGCACGTTTGACGTGTGCACGATCGACGAGTACCGCGGCGCCCCACTGGCGACCGCGTGAAAGCGCTCCAAGAGACGGCGCGCGTCGTCGGCAACGAGCGGATCACCGATCGTCTGTGGTGGTGCACCTATGAGTCGCCGGGCATCGCCGCGACCGCGCGCGCCGGCCAGTTTGCCCACGCGCTGTGCGGCGATCCCTGGAGCTACGACCCCATGCTGCGGCGCCCGCTGAGCTTCAGCCGCGTGGACCGTGCGCAGGGTCGCATCGCGTTCCTGATCGATGTCGTCGGTCGCGGCACCGACTGGCTCGTGCGCCAGGATCCCGGCGCCGAAATTGATTTGCTCGGACCGCTGGGGACGTGGTTCGAGTGGCAGGCGGACTCGACGCGCGCGCTCTTCGTTGGCGGGGGCATCGGGCTGGCCCCGCTGCTGGTGATGGCCGACGACGCGGCAGCCGGCGGCGTGGAGGCCACCATTCTGTGCGGCGCACGGGACGCGGCGGGGGTAACCCCGGCGGACTGGATTCCCGAGCGGGCCACCTATTTGACCGCGACCGACGACGGCTCACAGGGGCACGCCGGCGTGATTACCGACCTGGTTCCGGACTGGTGGGACTGGGCGGAACAGGTCTTTGTCTGCGGTCCAACGCCGATGCTCGAGGCGATGTCGACGCTCAGCGCCAGTCTCGGGCTACGGCGGGGCCAACGCCCGGTCTTCGCGTCGCTCGAAGCGCGAATGGGTTGCGCCATAGGCGTGTGCTACTCGTGCGTGGTACGGACCTCGCATGGTGTGAAGCGTGTGTGTAGGGACGGGCCAGTCTTTCGTCAAGACACGCTCTCGTGGCAATGGACCCACGATTAGAGCACTCGACAGCACACCAGTTTTCGCAAGACAAGGTCGTTAGAAAGCCACTGAACATGGCACGGTCGAGGACCTGACTGGTGTTGCCACGATTACATTTCGAATAGATTCAATTCTGGTCCAATCCTTGCATCGGTCGATCAGTGTGTGCCATGATTACGCGATCGAATTCGGATTGTTCTACCGGAATGGAGAGTCAGATGGAGCTCAAAGAAGTTGTTTCTTCCAGCGACTGGCAGCAGCGACCGCAGCGATCACGGCGCATCAGCCCTGAGATTCGCAAGATTGTCGACCGTCTAGATAAGACGACGCGTGGCGAATGGGTAGTGATCAGCCTCACGGAACAGGAAAAGAAGCGCCAGCCCACGATTCGCGGGCGGATTCAGTCGGCTGCCGCGCAGTCGGGCTTCAAGGTGAAGTTTGAAATGCGGGCGGGCGACCTGGGCGTGCAAAAGGCCTAAGTCAATGTCGGCGGCCACCGGCCGTCGGAGTTAGACGCGGCGCCAGGTCCGGTTTCGGCGGCGCACCCCGTCGAGCAACTCGGGGTCGAACGGTCGAACGTCGGTGAATCCATCGGGCTGTGGATTCTCGGGCGTGAAGCCCACGGCACGGCGCACTTCTGGACTCGTGTAATAGACGTTGAACGTCTGCGTGACCAGGGTGGTAAAGGCGTCGGGTTCAGCCGCTTCAACGGCTCGCAAGACTTCGGGTCGGGCCGCAGGCTCAAGGGCAAGGAATCCGCACGAACCAGCGGCGATATCGATGGCTTGCAACGTCTCGAGGATCGTCCGGCGAAGGTCGGGATTGTCGACTAGGACTACGTCGAGTCGCTGAGCGCCGCCGGCCTCGCCGGCTCCCGGGAGGTCCCCTTCCGGCGGGATGATCTCGTCGAGGACGGCGGTCGCGAGGCGCGACTGCTCGTCGGTCAGGAAACGCAGGGCGGCGCTCATGCCGCGATCTCGCGTCGATTGGCGCTCATCCACCTCGCGGTGCGCAACGCTAGGGCTTGAATGGTGCTGGTGGGGTTGACCGGCGCTCCGGTGACGAAGAGGCTGGCGTCGACCACAAACAGGTTCGGCACGTCGTGGGCGCGACCCCAACGGTCCACCACCGAGGTCTCCGGATCGTCGCCCATGCGCGCGGTTCCCATGAGGTGCCACCCCGACTCGGGCACGCAGGGAAGCTCCCGGACCTCATGCGCGCCGCAGGTTTCGAGGAGCTCGCGCGCCCGCGCGACCACGAAGTCGATCGCGCGCTGGGTGTTGTCGCTGAGGGTGTAGCTGATCTTCGGCGCGGGAATTCCGTGGCTGTCGGTGAGGGTCTCGTCGAGCGTGACCCGGTTGTGCAACTCCGGGAGATCCTCCGTCATCGCGGTGATCGACAGCGTGCGCCCGAGCCGATTGCGCATCACGCGATGGTGATCGGCGCCCCAGGGCAGGCGATGTGCCGTGAATCCCCCGAGCGCCGTGGTCAGCGGTCCGAAGTCGTGGTGCAGCTGCATTTGGCAGCCACGAACGAAGCCCCGCGAGGGGTCGGATTCGTAGAACTCCTGACAGTGCAGCAGCACGCCCAGCGGACCCTGATAGCCCTCGAGGTGCTCCTCGAACTCACCGCTAACGAAGCCAATGGGATGAAACATGAGGTTGCGGCCGACATAGCCGCTTGAATTGGCCAGTCCGTGCGGGAAGAGCGCCGACGCGGAAGTGAGGAGCAAGCGCGGGGTGCCGACGCCGTTGCATGCGACGACGACCGCGCGCGCGGCCTGATGCCGGGCAACGCCGTTCCGGTCGTAGTAGACGGCGCCGGACGCGCGGCCATGGGCGTCGACCGTGATCTCGCGCACGCGGGCGTGGGTGATGAGGCGCGCGCCGTGGTCGAGGGCCTTGGGCCAATAGGTGACGTGGGCGCTCGACATGGCGCCGTTCGGGCACCCCAGATCGCAGGGGCCGCATCGGTTGCAGACCTCGCGGCCACCGTCGCCGTATGGGGCTGTCAGTAACGCGCCGTCGGCGGGCCACCAATGCCAGCCGAGCTTTTCGAGTCCATCAATGAAGACGTACGCGGCGCGATCGAGGGCGACCGGCGGCAGCGGCCGCGGGCCGCGCGGTGGATTGGCTGGATCGCCGCTGAGCCCGGCCACGCCGACGTTTACGTCGTTCTCCTCGTAGAAGGGCTCCAGATCCTCATAGGCGATGGGCCAATCGTCGGCGACGCCGTCGAGTGTGCGGACGCGAAAGTCCGAGGGCCGGAATCTCGGAAAGTGTCCCGCCCAGTGGATGGTGCTGCCGCCCACGGCGTTGAACATGAGCGGCGCGATGGGCGTGTCGGCATTGTTGAGCGGGTAGTCCTCGGGCCGCCCGCGCACGTTGGGATTGTTGGAGAAATCGGTCTGCCGGTGTAGCTCCCAGTCCGGCAGCTCGTGCGGATAGTCGGTCCGATCCAGCCATCCGCCCTGCTCCAAACAGGTGACCCGGACGCCGTCGCGGGCGAGCGACCAGGCGACCGCCGCCCCGGACGCGCCGGCGCCAATGATGAGGACGTCGGTGGCGTCGTGGTCGTGAGACATGGCGCTCGGCTCGTGGGCGAGACCGCTCATGCTAGCGCGTCGCCGGTTGGTGCTGGGAAGGGGCGCGCTATCCCAGGCTGCACGCAGCCTGGGCCACCGGACCGCTGGGTGGGCCGACTAGGTCGCGTCGTCGGCGTCGGGCCGGGGGACGGTCGTGCCGCGGCGGCCTTCGAGGACCTCCATGGCGAGCAGCACCGTCTCGTAGGCCTCCGTCGCGCGACGGCCGTCGTCGTCGCTGAACTGGGGCGGGAGGCGTTCGAAGTCGCCTTCCGCTATCTGCGCGATCTTGCGTTCAAGCCAGGCGCGCAGGCGCTCCCATTGGTCGGCTCGGGGCTCCACGGCGCTAGGGCTTGGCCGATGCAGCCGGCACGGCGGAATCCTGTTCGACCAGCTCGCGCGCGATCGCGGTTGCTCCCTCGGTGTCGTCCGGGGCCAACTCACCGTCGAGCACCAGATTGAGCAGGTGCTGCTTGACGGGCTTGATCCACGGCCCCGGCGGACGCTGGAACAGCTCCATGAGCGCGTGGCCGTCCAGCGGACTGTCGAGGGCGGTGACGTCCTGCTCGGCCATCAGGCTGTCGCAGCGCGCCCGCAGCTCGGCGACGCGGGCCAACCCCACTTCGATACGCCGCGGCCGATAGCTGGTGATGTCGGCGCGGGAGAGGGCGATCAGGTTGTCGAGCTCCTCGCCGGCCTCGCGGATGAATCGCCGCACCGCGCCGTCCGTCCAGGACGGCTCGTAGCCGTTGGCGCGCATGTGCAGCACCACGATGTGCGAGACGCGGTCGGTCAAACGATTGTCGGCTCGCAGCCGCTCCAGGATGACGCGCGCCATGCGGGCTCCGACCTCGGCATGGCCGTAGAAGTGCACCCGCCCGCGACGCACGGTCTTCGTCGTTGGCTTGCCCACGTCGTGCAGCAGGGCGCCCCAGCGCAGCTCCAAACGGTTCGGCGTGCCGGCGAGCACGCGCATCGTGTGGGCAAAGACATCCTTGTGCTCGTGCCGCTCGTCCTGAACCGTGGACTGCATGGCGATGAGCTCGGGAATGACAAAGCCCAACAACCCAAGCTCCAGCAGGGTGACGATGGCGCGGTGCGGGCGGTCCGAAGCCATGATGTGATTCATCTCGGCGCCGATCCGCTCGGCGCTGATGGTGCCCAAGCCCGTGGCCTGACGGCGCATGGCGGCCGCCGTGTCGCGGTCGATGGTGAAGTCGAGTTGGGCGGCGAAGCGCACGGCGCGCAGCACGCGCAGCGGGTCTTCGCGAAAGCGATCGTCGGGAGTGCCCACGGCCCGAATCACGCGCCGCGCGATGTCGCCAAGCCCGCCCAGCGGGTCAAATATGCGGCCGGTGGCGATGTCCTGGGTGATGGCGTTCACTGTGAAGTCGCGGCGGGAGAGATCGCCCTCGAGCGAGTGGCCAAAGGTGACGCTGGGCTTGCGCGAACCGGGTTCGTAGGTTTCCGACCGATAGGTCGTGATCTCGACGGGCATGTCGCCGAAGACGCCGCCGATGGTGCCGAAGCGCTCGCCGACGGCATAGACGTGGTCGGCGCCGGCGCGGCGCAGCAGCACTTTGATCTCCGGTGGGCGTGCGTCGGTGGTGAAATCCAGGTCCGCAGACTCGCGCCCCAGGATGCGGTCGCGCACGGGGCCGCCGACCAGATACAAGGCAAACCCCGCCCGCTGAAATGCTTGCGCGAGGCGCCCGATGGGATTATTCACAGGACTGAAACGATGTTAGGCGCGCCGTAGGAAGCGCGGCAGGCGACGCAGCGAACGAAGCGCCGTACGCAGCGATTCTACACGCTCCCAAAGCTGGTCCCAGACCTCACGCGGGGTGCCCCGAACCCGCCGAACGCCGACGTCGGCAACGGCGCACAGCAGGCCGATGGTGAGGAATAGCGGCCATCCCAGCGGCTGTCCCGCGGGCGTGGCGCGCAGGGCCGTGCGCGCGAGGTCCGTCGGTGACTCAACCAGTTCGCCCCCGGTGGCCGCCGCGATGCGGCGCAGCGTGGCCATGTCCGGCTCGATGCTGCGGAACTCCGCCCGCGCCGGCACGACGAGCGAGGTCTGGCTGCTCGCCACAAGCGTCCCGTCGGCCCGCTGCTCGATCCGCACCTCGTAGACGCCGGGCGGCGGGCTGGCCGTGTCGAGGGTGTAGCGGCCGGGCGCGGACTGGCCGGCGGTGAACTCCAGCACCCGGCCCTCCGGAGAGATCAGCCGCACGCTGGTGTCGAGCCCGTTCCGGAAGCGTCCGTCGGCCTCGAGCGAGTCGATGTTGATGGTGGTGCGCTCGGCCGATGCCTCCACAGCCGGATAGAGACCTTCCGCGAGCGTTCCGTCGGGGGACGACATCACCCAATCCACCGCCTGGCGCAGATAGGCGCCAAACAAGGGCCATTGGGACCATTCCGCGGCCCATTCCCCACCCAGATCCGAGGTCCAGGCCACGGCGCGGCCGAGGCCAAACTGCCACTGCGCCAAGATTGGATCGTTGCTGTCGGAGGCCAGCACGACCTCGGCGGTGGGCTTGGCCCGGGTGCGCACATAGCCCGTCAGATTGGGCAGCGCCTGCCCTTCGAGCTCGCCGGCAAAGACCGGGCTTGCGGTCTGGAGCCGCGGCTGGAACTCCCGCTCGACAATGGCGAACTCGCCGGCAAGCTGGGTCTCTTGCGTCAGGACCCGCGGCAGATCGCTGGCCGTGGGCGCGAAGTAGTAGCGGCCATTGCCGAGCCGCGCCACGTCGGCCAGCAACTCCTTGTCGGCGTCCTCCCCGATGGCGATGGAGGAGACGGTGATGTCGCGCCGGCGCATCGAGCGGGCCATGGCGTCGAAGTCGCCGCGGTGCGCCTTGCCGTCCGTCAGCAGGATCACGTGCTTGACCGAGGCGTCGACACGTTGCAGTCGCTCGCGGGCGGTATACATCGCGAGGTAGAGATTGGTCAGATTGCCGATCTGAATGCGCTGGATTGATTCGATCACGTGTGAAAGATCGGCGACGCTCGCCATGGCGCGGGGCGGGACGATCCACTGCGTGTTTTCGTCGAAGGCGACCACACCGATGATGTCGCCCTCCTCGAGCAGCTCCACGGCTTCCACCGCCGCCTCGATGGCCAGATCGATCTTGACTTTGTCGTCGGGCGTCTCCCGCGACATGCTCGACGACCGATCGATCAGCAGCACGATGGCCAGGCGTGGATCCGGCCGGGCCTCGGTCGGGTTCGACCAGACGGGAAGCACTTCGTCCAGCGCGGTGCCCTCGTATTCCCCGGCGGCGAAGCTCGCCGGGCCGCCGGTCACCACGAGGCCGTAGCCGTCGCGCACGTAGTCTCGCAGGGACTCCATGAGACTCGGACTCAGCGACGCGGCGGCGGTGTCGGCCATGACGACGGCGTCGAAGTCCCGGAGCGCCGCGGTCTCGAGGTCCGCCGGGCCGACCGGCGTGATATCCAGTCCGGACGCCGCGAGCGCGCCCTGGACCGCCGGCGCCACGGCGTCGCCGACGAGCAGAATCGACCCCGCGGGTTGCACCCAGGTGGCGGCCTCGGCCACGTTGTTGGCCCGGCGCACGTCGGCGTCCTCCAGCAGCTCCGCGCGCAGGCGGTGAAAGCCGTCCGGGAGCCCGGTGAGGTCCGTGACGTACGTCTGGCGACCGGGACGAAGCTCGACCTGCGCGTCACTGAGCAGGGTTGGGCCGCTCCAGAGTCTCAGCCGCGCGGTGGTTAGCCGTCCCGAGACGACGGTGATCTGCGCCTGCGCCGCCGCGCCCCGACGCGTGGCCTGGGGCACGTCGAGGGCTTCGACGGCCAGATCGGTGCCGGCTTCGCCGGCCACCGGCATGGGCGAGACGGTGATGCCGCGGGCGACGGCGGCGTTGATCGCCGCGTCGAGATTTCCGGCCGTTGGATTGCCGTCGGTGACGAGTACGACCCGGCCCTCGCGATCCGGGGGCACCAGCGCCAGGGCCGCCGAGAGGCCCTGCGCCAGGTCGGTGGCGTCGGTCGGCAGCGCAGCCGTGAGGGCCGGGGCCTCCTCCAGACGATCGGGGGAGGCCAGAACGGCGGCGCGACCGGCGAATTGGACCACGCCCACCGGCGTGTCGGCGCTGAATGCTCGGGCAAAGTCTTCAACCTGGCCCATGACAAGCGTCTGGTCGGCCAGCGGTACGCTGGCCGAGGTGTCGACCGCAAAGATGGTGACCGGCGGTCCGTTGCCGCCCCCGGGTCCGGCCAGCGCGAGCACGACGGCCGCGATGGCGACCGCGCGCAGAATGGCGGCAACGGCCGTGCGCCGGCGCGAGAGCCGGGCGCGGCTCGCGTGCGTCATCCAGACGCTGAGCGGGATGAGCGCCAGGAATGCGAGCAGCCAGATGCGATCCAGCGTCATGGCGCTAGCGCAGCCCGCGAACGCGGTGGAACCACCACCACTCGGCGATCAGGAAAACCAATGCCAGCGCGGCAAGAATCGGCCATAGCTCGAAGGACTCCGGCACGCCCGCGGTTGCGCCGGCGGGGGGCGCTGCCGCGCCCGTCATCGATTGAGCAGATCCGGCGCCAACCTCCCCCTCGGGCGGCTCGACCACCAGGCGCGTTTGCGCCAGCACTTCGCCCTCGCGGTATTGCCGCACGACATACGTGCCGATCTCCCGCGCGTCCAGCATCGCGGGGGCGGTGACCGGGAAATCCGATCGCGCGCCGCTGGGATGCACCACGTCAAGCGCGTCGGCCTGCGGATGCGCAATCAATTGCGCCGGCCGGTCGGGCGTGAGCGGCAGGTCGTCGCCGCGGGGATTGAACGGATCGGACCATTGCAGGACGTTGCTCCAGAACACCGGATACCAGGGCGCGATAGTGGCGCTGGGGGCCAGCAGATCGAGCCCGATGAGCACTAGCCGCTTCCGCTGCAGGACGCCGTGGGCGAGCACCGCGCCGCCGTCGACGTCCAGGTCCACGGCAAGCTCGGGCGGCGCCCGATAGCGCCGGGTCTGAGTCTGCGCCATGTCCAGGGGGTCCACGTGCCTGAGGAGCACGCTGTCCCGGGCCGCGCGGGGCGCCGACTCCAACGCGGGGAGCTCCTGCACGCCGAGCACTTCGATATCCGGCGGACCCACCAGAATCACCGAGGTGTTGGGCAATGACTCCGGCAACCACCCCTGGAACACGTAGATGTCGTGGGGGCGCTCGGTATCGAACTCGGCCGGTGTCCCGGCGGCCGCCGTGACCCTGGCCGTCGCTTGCAGGGCGCGGACGATCGGCTCGGTTTCCTCGCCGACGACCAAGACGCGGAGGTTTTGCGGATCGCTCAGCTCGGCGAAGGCGGTGTTGTCGAGCGCCAGGCCGTCGCCGTCGCGCACGACGGTGGCCGAATAGCCGGGCGCCGCGCCAAGACCGTCAATCAGCAGGGTCTCCCGGGCGCGGGGCTCAATGGTCACCTGGCGTTCGGCAACGCCGATGCCGGCGGCCTCGATGCGCACGGCGACATCGGCCGCACGCGTGCCG
The DNA here is from genome assembly GCA_028873795.1 of Chloroflexota bacterium. Taxonomy (GTDB): domain Bacteria; phylum Chloroflexota; class UBA11872; order UBA11872; family UBA11872; genus JAJECS01. The sequence goes on along the minus strand of JAPPNP010000005.1, from coordinate 29,937 downwards.
TCGTTGCGGACTACAACCAGTCCCTGCACGCCTCGCGTCTCGGCGAAGTCCCGGCGCACCCCGAACCTCTCCAGGGCCACGTTGGCCGCGTCCCCGGCCACGATGAACGCCGTCACGTCGTCGTAGGCGCGGCCCGGCGGCAGCTCGAACGCGCCGTCACTGAACAACGCGACCATGCCGCCGGCGGCGGGCGGGGCTAGGGACAGCGCGATGTCGAGCGTGGCCGGGATCGCCCCCTCGGCCGCGGTCGGCCGAATGCCGTCGATCGCGGTCTCGATCTCGAAGCGGTTGGCGCTATGCGTCACCAGGGGCCGTGGCGCGCCCTCCGCGCTGAGCACCGACACGCGCACGTCGGCCGGCAGCTGACGCACGAACCCGATGGCCTGGTCCTTGGCGGCTTCGATCCGGGGACGGCCCACGTCGTCGATCTGCATGGACATGGACGCGTCCACCACAATCGCGACCGGCGGTCCAACCGAGCGGGTGCCCGTGCATTCCGGCCGCGCCAGCGCCAGGGCAAGCGCCGCGACGACGAGCAGCTGGAGGATCAGCAGCAGGTGGCGTTTGATCCAATCGAGCCACGATTCGTCGCGCTCGCGCTGGAGCGTCCGATGCCACAGCAGCAGCGAGGCCACTGCGATTCGCTGTCGCTTGGGCCGCAGGAGGTAGAACAGCCCGATGAGCGCCATGAGCGCCAGCCAGCCGAACGCGAGCGGCGCGGCCCAGGTCATGCGAGCACGCGGTGCGCCCGCAGTCGCCGGAGGAGCACCTCCTCAACCGACCAGTCCGACTCGATGGGGATGTAGCGCACGTGCCGCCGGTGGCAGAACGCCTGCATGTCGTTGATCCACTCCGCGACGGTGGCCCGGAAGGCCGTCAGGAGCGCCGAGTCGCCGTAGAGCTCGAGGCTGGCGCCGCTCTCGACATCGACCAGCTCGACCTCTTCGGCGAAGTCGGCCTGCACGGCTTGTCCGTCGAGCACGTGAATGACGACCAGCTCATGGCCTCGCTCGACGAGCATGCCGATGGCCTGGGTGGCGTCGTCGGCGAGCAGGTCGGATATCAGCACGGCCACGCCATGCGGCCCGCCCCGGGCGGCATGGTCGCGCGCCGACGCCTCCAGGCGGGTAGGGCCTGCGGGTGACGAAGTTTCGAGAAAGTCGTAGAAGCGGCCCGCCGCCGCACGGCCCTGTTGCGCTGGAAAGTGATGCCGGGAATCGCCGCCGACAAGGGTTGCGGCCAGATAGTCGTGGCTGGTGAGCGCCACCCACCCGAGCGCCGCCGCCAGACGCTGGGCGATTTCAAACTTGGGCGGCCTGCCGGTGGCCATGGACGCGCTCGCATCCAGGAACAGGTGGACGACGAGCGTCTCTTCGGATTCGCGGACTTTGACGAATAGCTCATCGCTGCGGGCGTAGACGTTCCAGTCGATTTGCCGGAAGTCGTCACCCGGCGTGTAGGAGCGGTAGTCGGCGAATTCGATGGACGAGCCCGACTTACGGCTCCGGCGTCCGCCGGTATGCAGATGTCCGTGGGGTCGATGCGAAACGACGGTGAGGCGCTCGAGCTGGGCGCGCAGCGCGACCTCCGGAGCGAAGGCCGGTCCGGCCCGCCGGGCCACGCTGCCTCAGCCGCCGTCCGGGCGCGTGGTCATGAGAATCTGGTCCAGCACGCCTTCGCTGGTCACCCCCTGCGCCTCGGCTTCGAAGTTCAAGAGAATCCGGTGGCGCATGGCCGGCTTCACCGCGCGCCGGATGTCGTCAAAGCTCACGTTGTAGCGGCCATCGAGCAGCGCGTAGACCTTGCCGGCAAGCACGATGGCCTGGGCGGCGCGGGGCGAGGCGCCGTAGCGCACGTATTGGCGCGTCATCGCATGCGCGCGGGAGTCGGACGGGTGCGTGGCCTTGACCAGCGTGACCACGTAGGACTCAACGTGCGGCGCGATGGCCACACGGCGGGCGAACTCCCCCATGTCGATCAGGTCGTTGCCAGTGGCGACCGTGGAGACGTCGGGGACCTGGGCGCCGGTGGTGCGGGCGATGATCTCGCCCAACTCGTCGCTGGACGGATAGTCCACAACCAGCTTGAACATGAACCGGTCGACCTGGGCCTCAGGCAACGGGTAGGTGCCCTCCATCTCGATCGGGTTTTGCGTCGCCATAACGAAGAACGGACGGTCGAGCGCGTGGACCTCGCGGCCCACGCTGACCTGCCGCTCTTGCATGGCTTCCAGCAGCGCCGACTGGGTCTTTGGGGTCGCGCGGTTGATCTCATCCGCCAGCACGAGGTGGGCGAAAATCGGCCCGGACTCGAAGCGAAAGCCGCGGCGACCGTCGGCGGGCTCGACGAGGACGTTGGTGCCGGTGATATCGGCCGGCATGAGATCGGGCGTGAACTGGATGCGGCTGAAGGTGAGGTCGAGCACCTCGCTAAGCGTCCGAACCAGCTGCGTCTTGCCCAGCCCGGGCACGCCTTCCAGCAGGACGTTTTGGCCGGCGATGAGGGCGACGACCGTGTCGCGGATGACTTCGTTCTGGCCCACGATCACGCGCGAAACCTCGGACATGATCCCGTGGGCAAGCTCGCGGAGATGCTCGGCGCGGCGTTCGGTTGTCATGGCAGTCATGCTGGCACCCTACGGCGTGGAGAAGTAGCGGTCGAGGAGGATCTGCCGGTCCGCCGGCAGCGCGCGGCTCATGTCGGGACGCCCCACCGCCGTGCCGCGGTTTCCGGCCGACGGCTCGAACTCGCGCGACACGTCGGTGCCCAGCTCGAGCACGGGCCGCATCACAGTCTCCTGGCCCTCGGCGGTCGGATCGATGGGCACGGTTTCGAGCTGGCCCTGGGCATCCAAGCGTTGATCGGCGGCCAGACCTTCGATGTTGGTGGGCACTTCCTGGCCCTCGGCGGCTGAGCCGCCCAGGCCGCCCCCTGCGCCCGCCCCCTGGTCGAGCATGGCCGCGTTGCCGTCGCCGCCCATGCCGCCCTCGCCCTGCATGGCGGAGGCATCCATGGCGGACTCGCCGGGCAGTCCCGCACCTGCCCCGGAATCGGCGAGCATTTCGGCCAGTTCAGACTCGAGGGCCGCAAGCTCCTGCTGCATGGCCGTGTTGCCGGCCACTGATTCCTCGACGGCTTCGAGCATGCTGGCCAGCTCCTCGAAGCTGGATCGGGCGTCACTGAGGCGGCCGCTCTCCAGGGCATCGGCCAGGCTTTGCAGGGGCTCGGCCAGGCGCGGGTCCGCGGCGGCGGCTGCGGCGGATTCGCCGAAACGCTCGCCAAGCTCTTCGCGCTGGGCCGCGGTCATCTCCGACAGCTCCGCCGCGAGCTGCCGGAGCTCCGCCGCGGCGGCGGCGTACTCGCGATTGCCAAGCTCGCGGCCGAGCCGCCGTCCCTCGTCCGACAGTCGCAGGTGCTGTGAGGCCTCATTGAGTGCTTGCTCCGCCGCCCCGGTTTCGGGATCCATCTGGGCGCGCAACTCGTCGATGGCGGCCTGCATGCGCTCGATCTCGGCGGCGGTGGCCGGATCGATCGCGGTCGCCGAATCCCCCGGCGCCGCTGGGGCAAGGGCCGCGCCATCCGAGAGTTCGGCGCTCCCCGACTCGAAGGCCAGGGGCGGATTGATCGAGCGCCAGAACGGGCTGAGCGCGAGCACCGCCACCCATCCGGCGAGGGCGCCGGCCGCCAGCGCCAGGACCAGGAGGTCGCGTCTGGCGACGCCGTAGGGCATGGCGCGACCGGGATTGAGCCGGTCCGCCGCCTCCAGCGCGTCGCCGTGCTGCAGCTCGCGCACGTCGGAATCGACGTTGCGGAGCTCGGCAATGGCCGTCGACAGGCGCTCCTGCAAGCCCGCGCGGTGGTCGTATGCCAGCGCGACATCGTGGGGCGCCGGCACATGCAGCGTGACCGCGCCCAGGACGGCCACACCGGCCACGGCGAGGGCAATGCCGGACGGGACCAGAAGGTCGGGTCCGCCAAGCCATGCAGCCGGCACGGCAATGATGAGCGCGCCGACGATGACCAGCGTGACCAGGCGCGGCGCCAGGGCCAGCGCGCGGGCGCGCTGTCGGCGACGCGCCAGCTGCAGCAGCCGAAGACCCAGCGCCTTCCGTCCGTAGGCCGTCCCGCGAAAGCTGGGCCGTGGCAGCACGATGGTCGACCAGGCCGCCCGGCGAGCGCTGGCGTTGATCATTCGAGCTCCGGTCGATGCCGGGCGTGCGGCGCGCTGCGGACATCCGCTGCCGCGCACGCGGGACACACGGCCTGCCCCGGCGGGGCAGGTAGCAGGGAGCCTAGCATCGGCGCACCGCCGCCTCCGTGGTATATCCATCGGATCGGTCGGCTTGGCCGGCGTGCTTCCAAGCCGCGGCGTCGGCCAACAGATCGCGCGCCACGCGCCGGCCGGCGGTGGTATGGCTGCCGCCCATGGCCGCGACTTCCTCGACCACGGCATCACGGTCGAGCCGCCGCACGTTGGTGATGGTGCCCGCCGACTCCTCGTGCTTCTCCACCACGAAGTGCGTGTCCGCGAAGGCGGCGACGGAGGGCAGGTGGGTCACGCACAACACCTGGTGGGCCTGCGCCAGCCGGGCCAGCTTTTGCCCGACGACGTCGCCGCTGCGTCCGCCCACGCCAACGTCGATCTCGTCGAAGATGAGCGTCGGCGTCTCGTCGGCGGCGGCGAGGGCCGACTTCAGTCCCAGCAGAATGCGCGACATTTCCCCGCCGGAGGCAACCGCGGCCAGCGGCCGCACCGGCTGCCCGCGGTTCACGCTCAGTTGCATCTCCCCCGCATCCACGCCCGATCGATCGAAGGCCACCGGCTCCTCACCCGCGTCGATCACCAGCCCGGCGGCGTCGGGTCGCGTGTCCAGCGGGAACTCCACGGCGGCGTCGGGGAGGTTCAGGTCCGCCAGCTCGGCGGCAATCACGCGCGTGAGTCGTTTGGCGGCGGCCAACCGGTGTGTCCGAAGATCCGTCGCGGCGCGCGCGAGGTCAGATTCGAGGGCAGCTTGCTCGACAGCAAGTTCACGCCGCCGGTCGTCGGAAGCCCCCAGGTCGGACAGCTGGCGACGGGCGTCGTCGGCAAACGCCAGCACGTCGGCCAGCGAGTCGCCGTACTTGCGCTTGAGCGTGTCGAGCACGTCAAGCCGCGCGTTGATTTCCTCCAGCCGGGCCGGATCGGATTGGATGTCCGCGGCATAGGCGGCAAGGGACTGCGCCGCGTCCGAAATCACGGCCTGCGCCTCGGCGATCTGATCCGCCGCGGGCTTGACCGCCGGATCGAGGTCGGCAATCTCGGCGAGTGCGGCCATCGCCTCGCCCAGGCGATCCACCGCCGCCCCGGCGTCATCGCCCGTCAGGAGGCGCTCGGAGACACCGGCCAGCTCGCGCAGGCGCTGCGCGTTGGCCAATACCTGGCGCTCGACGCGCAGCGCCTCGTCTTCGTCCACCGACAGGCCCGCGCCATCGATCTCATTTACCTGAAAGGACAGCAGGTCGATCAGACGCGCGGTCTCGCGGGCATCCCGTCGCAGCGTCGCCTCTTCATCCTTGATGGCGCGCCAGCGGTCGACGAGCTGCGCGACCGTCTGGCGCCGGCCGGCAAGACCACCGTAGCGGTCGAGGTACTCGAGCTGACGCGCGGCGCGAAAGAGCGACTGGTGCTCAACCTGCCCGTGGATGTCGATCAGGTGCGGTCCAAGCTCCACGAGGGCTCGCACCGGCACGGCGCGTCCGTTGACACGCGCCACGGAGCGCGCCACCCCGTCGACGATGACCTCGCGGGAGATAAGCAGCGATTCGTCGGGCTCGATGCCATAGGCCTCCAGCGCGGCGGCAAGGGCTGTGCTGGGGGGCGGCGCGAACACGCCGTCCACGTAGGCGGCCCTGGCGCCGGTGCGCACGTCTTCGGGCCGGGCGCGCCGGCCGAGCAGCAGGTCGATTGCGTCGATGAGGATCGACTTACCCGCGCCGGTCTCGCCGGTGAAGACGTTGAATCCCGGCTCCAGCGCGAGCTCGACGGCGTCGATCAGGGCCAAATTCTGCACGCGCAGCCGGAGCAGCACGCGACTTAGGTGTCCGAGTTCGAGGGCCGCGCCAGCTGATGGGGCACGCGCCAACGCAGCTTCTCGGCCAGCGTGGCGTAGAAGTAGGAGCGCGATTGCACTCGCGCGAACTGCGCGACGTGGTCGGATGCGCGGCACACCACCCGGTCACCGGTGTCCAGCAGATACTGGGTCTGGCCGTCGATCGACAGCGTGGCTTCGTGGGTGGTGCGCACGCCGATGTCGATGGTGACGTCTCGTCCCACGACGATCGAGTTGGCCGGCGTGAGGAACGGCGCGATGGGAGTGACGACAAGCTCGCGGACCTCGGGATGCAAGATCGGTCCGCCGGCGGCCTGGGTGTAGCCGGTGGTGCCGGTGGGCGCGGCCACGATCACGCCGTCGGCGGTGTAGGTGGTGAGCTCGGCGTCGTCGATGCGCACCTCGACCTCGATGACCCGGGCGATGCGTCCGCGCCCCACGACCACGTCGCCGGCGGCAATGCCGCGAGCCTCGGCGCCGCCGTTGCCGGTGTGGGTCCAGTCGATGAGCAGTCGAGGCTCGATCCAAAACCGGCCCGCCACCAGGTCCGGGAGGCGCGCGTCGAGGTCGGCGCCGCTGAATTCCGTGAGAAACCCGATGCGTCCATAGTTCACGCCGGCACAGGGCACGCCATAGGGAGCCGCCGTGCGCGCGGCTCGCAGCACGGTGCCGTCGCCGCCAAACGTCAGAAGGAGATCGGAGCCTTCGATCGGGTCCGGCTTGTCGACGATATCGAACGACGACGACGTCCAGGCGTCGACGCCGAGGTCACCAAGCCGCTGGCGTACGCGGTCCGCATGTCGAATCGACGCGGCGATATGAGGCTGGTAGAGCAATCCAACGCGCATGGCACGGCCCGTGGTGGGCTTTGCCGCATTTTAGTGGGGCGGCGGCCAGGGTGGCGTCAGGTGCACAAAGGTTTCCCGGTTGCCGCCGACGCCGGGCACCGGGCTGGGGCAGGTGTCGACTACGGCGTAGCCGGCGCTGGCCAGCCACGCTTGGAATTCGTGCAGGACCGCATCACGTTGCTCTTGGCTTTTCACCACGCCATCCGCGGGCACAGACCTGCCGGGCAGCTCGAACTGCGGCTTGAGGAGCAGGACCATCCATTGGGCCGCCGGCGCCGCGCGGACCAGGGAGCCGAGCACGTCGCGCAGGCGGATGAAGGAAACGTCTACGACCACGGCGTCTACGGGTGGCTCGATAGCGTCGACTTCCCTGATGTCGGCGCCTTCGTGCACGTCGACGCGCGGGTCGTGGCGCAGGGCCGGCGCGAGTTGGCCGTGCCCGACGTCCACGGCGATCACGTGCGCGGCGCCGCGCTGGAGGAGCAGGTCGGTGAAGCCGCCTGTCCCGGCACCGACGTCGAGCACCCGCAGGCCGCGTGGATCCAGGCCAAATGCATCGAGGGCGAAGGCCAGCTTGCGCCCGCCGCGTCCCACGTAGAGGGACGCTTCCGAGTCCACCTCGATGGCGGCGTCGGTCGCCACGGTGCGTCCAGGTCGCCGGGCCGGGGCGCCGTCGAGCCGCACGAAGCCGTCACGCACATATTGGCGGGCCTGGGCTCGCGTGGGCGCCAGTCCGCGACGGACCAACTCGACGTCCAGCCGGCGCTTCACCGGCCGCGGCTAGGCTTCGAGGGTGCCCTTGGTGCTGGGCACCTGGCCCTCGCGGCGCGGATCGAGCGCGGTGGCCGCGTCGAGGGCGCGCGCCAGGGCCTTGAAGATGGCTTCGGCCTTGTGGTGGTCGTCGCGCCCGGCGAGCAGCCGCACGTGGACGGCCGCCCCAAGGTGGCGAGCCAACGACCCGATGAAGTGCTCGATGAGCGACGACTCGAGGTCGCCGATCGCGTCCTGCTGGAATTCCGCGTCGAACGACAGGTGGTCGCGCCCGGCCAGGTCCACGGCGACGTTGGCCAGCGCCTCGTCCATGGGGACGGTGGCGTCGGCCATGCGGGCGATTCCCACGCGGTCGCCGAGGGCGTCATGGAGCGCCTTGCCCAGGGTGATGCCGACGTCCTCGGCCGTGTGATGCCCGTCGACGTTGAGGTCGCCGCTTGCCTGGACGTGGAGATCGAACATGCCGTGCTTGGCGATCTGGGCCAGCATGTGGTCCAAGAAACCGATGCCCGTGGATCCCTCGAATCGGCCTTCGCCGTCGATGTCCACGGATACCGTGACGTCGGTCTCGTCCGTTGCTCGCTGGACGGAGGCGGTGCGGTCAGCCAATGCGGGCGACTCCCTAGTGCGCGTGCTGCCGCACCATTGTAGTCACGGGCCGGAAGGGTTCCGGCGGCGCTCGGCGGCCCGTGCGTGACCCTCCAGCCGCTCCGCCCGCGCCATGCGGGCGGCCACCGGCGCCAAACGCTGGGAGTCAGCCGCCCCAAGCCGCACCACGCTCATGGACTTGAGAAACGCGTAGACCCCGCACGGCGACGCGAACCGCGCCGTGCCGCCGGTGGGCATGACGTGACTGGGACCGGCCACATAGTCGCCGTGGACTTCGGGCGAGCCGGCGCCGACGAACACGCCGCCGGCATGGCGCACGCCGTTGAGAAGCCGCTCTGGCTCGTCCACCAGCAGGCACAGATGCTCGGGCGCGTATTCGTTGGCCAGCGTCACGGCCTCGTCCAGATCCGCCACGACGCCCACGCCGCCACGGACGGCAAAGCTGTCGGCCGCGACTTCATTTCTAGGTAGCGACTCCAGCTGGCGCTCGATTTCGCGGGCAATGTCGGTGGCAAGCGCGGCGCTGTCGGTGAGGGCAATCGGGCTGGCCGGACCGCCGTGCTCGGCCTGGGCGATGAGGTCGGCCGCGACATCGGCCGGATCGGCGGTCGCGTCGGCGATCACCAGGGTCTCGGTTGGCCCCGGCAGCACGCTGATCCCGGTGAGGCCGAATACCTCGCGCGTCGCCAGGACCACCCAGGCGTTACCAGGGGCGACGACCGCGTCGCACCGGGGTACCGACGCCGTGCCCACGGCCATGGCGGCGATGGCCTGCGCGCCGGAGACGAGGAACACCCGATCGACCTCGGCCACGTGGGCCGCAAGGGCGATGACGGGATCGATGCCATCCTCGGCGGCGGCCGTGCAGATCACGACTTCGCGCACGCCGGCCACGCGCGCGGGGATGGCCGTCATGAGCACCGACGAGGCCAGCGGGCCGGACGCGCCGGGGATGTGAATCCCGGCGCGATCCACCGGGATCCAGCGCTGCCCCACGCCGCTCGCGTCATCGAAGAAGTCCGTCGGCCGCTGTCGCTGGTGGAAGGCGCGGATGCGTTCGGCGGCGACTTCGAGGTCGGCGGCGAGATCGGGTAGAGCCTTGGCGCGCGCGTCGGCAAGCTCGTCCGGGCTGACTTCGAACTGAGAGGGAATCTGATCGCCCACCTTGGCGGCGATCTCTCGCAGCGCGGCGTCGCCATCGGCGCGCACGCGTTCGACGACCCTGGCGACGAACTCCCGCGGGCTCAGCGACTCGCCAAAGACCGCCGAGGCGCGTTGCCGCGCCGCTTCGTCGACGACGGCCAACTCGCCGTGCCGGGCGATCAGCTCCCGGCGCACGGCGTCGGCGCCGTGAACGATGCGGATGCTCACGGCTGAGCCACGCCGGTGGTCGTCGCCGGACTACGCGCGACGACGCGCGATGTGTCGATCATGGCTGTCCAGAATGATGGTGACGGGACCCTCGTTGACCAGCTCGACATCCATCGCGGCCCCAAACTCGCCGTAGCGTACGGGGACGCCCAGGGCGCCCAGGGCCGCGCCAAACTCCTGCACCAACGGCTCGGCGACGGCCGGCTCGGCCGCACCGGTGAAGCTGGGGCGCCGGCCCTTGCGCGTCTCGGCGATGAGGGTGAATTGCGACACCACCAGCACGGCGCCGGCCGTATCCAGCACGGACCGATTCATCCGCCGATCCGCGTCCGGCATGATTCGCAGATTGGCGACCTTCTCCGCGAGATAGCGAACGTCGTCGGGACCATCGCCCTCCGCCGCGCCGACCAGGACGAGGAGTCCAGGGCCGATGGCCGCCACCTCGCGGCCGGCGACGGCTACGCGCGCTCGCGAGACTCGTTGGATGACGACGCGCATGGAAACCGCGCCTCAATCGGACGCGGCGCCCTTGGCCGGCTCGGCCTTCGCGTCGGACTTGGCCGCCGCGGGCTCATTCGCCGGCGCCTCTTTGGTCGCGCCGTCCTTGGCCGGCTTGTCCGCCGCGTCCTTCTTGCCGTCGCCGGACTCGGACGGGGCCTTGCCGTCGTCCTTGAACTTGTTCTTTTCGGCGCTCGAGCGGCTGTCGGTGGCGTACCACCCCTCGCCCCTGAAGATGATGCCGGCCGCATGAAAGACCTTGCGCAGGCGGCCGGGACACTCCGGACACTGCGTCAACGGATCGTCGCTGAACTTCTGCACCAACTCGAAGTTATGGCCGCACGCGGTGCATTCGTACTCGTAGGTCGGCACGCGGCAGCGCTCCTTGAAGAAAGTTTGGGCCGCCGGGTGCTGTCGAGCCGTGGCGGCGCAAGCGGGATTATACGAACGCGCCGATTCGCCCTGCCGTTTGTCCGCGCGGACGGGCGACTGTCGGGGCGTGCCGGCTGCGGCATGCGAGATGTCCGTGGCCCACGGGTGAAGGTCGAATTGCCTCGGTCAATCGGCGCGTTTCACACCGATCGCGGGACAGGGCGGGTGCTAGGATTGGCGGCCAGCGACAAGCGGTAGCGGGTCGGTGTCCATGCGGTGTCCCGAGTGCAGCCATCAGAACACTGAGGGCGCCTGGCTGTGCATCAACTGCGGCGAGAAGCTGCCTCGGCCGGAGACGGCCGAAGCCGATCTGAGTTCAGAGACGGCCGCCCCCGACGAGTCCGATCGATTCGCACCAAAGATCAGCGAGAACCTTCGCCGACTGCGCGAGCAGACCGAGCGTGAGCGCGCCGCCTCGGAGCGCCGCCCACGCAAGTCCGCGCCGAGCACGCCGTCTACCTCGCTGCTGGGATTGCCGCTGACGGTCTGGGCCGCCGCGGCCATCCTCATCATCGCCTTCGTCATCGTCGTCTCGAACCTGCAGTAGCGTCCCGCGGCCCTCTTTTCGAATCGCTTCGCCGGCGCATCGCCGCGGAGGGCCCGATTTCATTCGCGGAGTTCATGGCGTCGGCGCTCTACGACGAGCGTCACGGGTTCTATAGCCAAGCGCCGTCGCGGGCCGCCGACTACTTCACCAGCGTCACGGTGCACTCGGAGCTCTTCGGCACGCTGCTGGCGCAGCACCTCGACGACGCGTGGACGGCGCTGGGGCAACCCCGGCCGTTCCGGGTGGTAGAGCTTGGCTGCGGCGACGGCAAGCTCGCCCGCCAGATCGCGTCCGCCGCGCGGGAACTCGAATGGCACCAGCACCTCAGCTATACCGGCGTCGAGCGTTCCGCCGCCGCCCGAGCCAAGGCTCGCGAACGGGAGCCCGCGGCCACGTTTGTCGAATCGTTGGACGCGATCGACGCCGGACCGTCGGCAGCGGTTCTGAGCAACGAGTTGTTCGACGCCCTGCCGGTGCGGCTGCTACAGCGCAACGGGGACGATTGGGTCGAGCTCCGTGTGACGCGGCGCGACGACGCCCTGGCATTCGAACCGGCGCCGGCGGAAGCCACGGCCACGACCTATGCGCGGCGCTACGGCCAGTGCGTTCCCGACGGCGGAGTGATCGAGATGCGCGGGGGAGTGGCCGACATCTACGCCGGAATTCAACGCATCGCGCGTCGATGGGTCATGACGAGCATCGACTACGGGGGTCTCGCGTCCGAAGTCCATGGCTCGCGGTTCCCCCAAGGAACGCTGCTGGCGTATCGCCGGCACCACGCCTCGGAGGACGTGCTGGCCGATCCGGGCGCCTCGGATCTCACCGCGCACGTAAACTTCTCCGAACTCATCGACGCGGGAACGTGCGCCGGGGCCACGACGGCTCACCTGGGCACGCAGGGAGACTTTCTCACGGCACTGGGAATCGGCGAGCACTTGCCGGCGGTGCAGCGCCGTCCGAACCTTTCAGCGTCGGACTATGCGCGCGAAAGGGACGCCGTCTTTCAGCTCGTTTCCCCCACCGATCTTGGAAGGTTTCGCGTGCTGGTACAGGCTCGCGACGCAGTGATCGACCGTTTGCGTGGACTGGGGACTGCCGCAGCCACGCCACAGCCCGACACCGGGAAGGACGACGGATGACGACACGGACCGAAACGGACCCCCTGGGCGATCTGGAAGTTCCGGCCAGCGCGCTCTACGGCGTGCAAACGCAGCGCGCGGTGGAGAACTTCGACATCAGCGGCATCGGACCGCACCCGGCCTTCGTGTGGGCGACGGTGGTGGTGAAGAAGGCCGCGGCCATCGCGCACCGGCGCACGGGCCGGCTCGAGGCGGGGTTGGCGGACGCGATCGTGCAGGCCGCGGATGAGGTGCTGGTCGACGGGCGGCACCAGGACCAGTTCGTCGTCGATGTCTTCCAGGCCGGGGCCGGGACTTCGCACAACATGAACGCGAACGAGCTGCTGGCCAACCGCGCCAATGAGCTGCTGGGCGGCGAGCGCGGCGCCTACGCGCCGGTGCACCCCAACGATCACGTGAACATGGCCCAGTCGACCAACGACATCATTCCCACGGCCATCGCCCTCGCGGCGCTGAAGCTGCTGCAAGACCTGTATGTGTCGCTGGACGGCCTGGCGGAGGCGTTCGAGGAGAAGGCCCGAGACTGGGACGGCATCGTGAAGTCAGGCCGCACGCACCTGCAGGACGCAACGCCGGTGCGCTTGGGCCAGGAGTTCGGGGCGTACGCGGAGGCCATCCGTCGCAATGCGGCGTTCATTCGCGACGCCGAGGTCCAGGTGCAGGAACTCAGCCTCGGCGGCACCGCCGTCGGCAGCGGCTTGAACGCGGAGCCGGAGTACCAGGTGCAAGTGATCGACGTCATCGGCGAGATCACGGGTCTCGAGGTGCGACGCGCCGAGAACCTCTTCTACTCGATGCAGAGCATGGCCCGGTTCGCCATGCTGTCGGGGGCGCTGCGTGCGCTCGCCATCGACCTGAGCCGCATCGCCAACGACTTTCGCCTGCTGGCGTCGGGTCCCCGAACGGGCATCTCCGAGCTGCGACTCCCGGCGCTGCAGCCGGGGTCGTCGATCATGCCCGGCAAGGTGAATCCGGTGATGGCCGAGTGCCTGAACATGGTCTGCTTCCACGTGTTCGGCAACGACGCGGCCATTCAATGGGCCGCCGAAGCCGGGCAGCTCGAGCTCAACGTGATGATGCCGTGCATCGCCTACAACCTGTGCCAGTCCATCGAGGTCTTGACGAACGCGACGCGGGCGTTCGACACGCGAGCGGTTCGCGACCTGGAAGTGGACGACCGCATGCTGCGGTTCTGGCTGGAGCGGAACACCATGCTGGCAACGGCCCTGGCGCCACGGATCGGCTACGCCGCCGCCGCGGAGATCGCCAAGGAGGCCGTCGCCACCGGCGAAGGCGTGCCGGAGGTCGCGGCGCGGCTGACCGATATCCCAGCCGACGAACTGGCCGAGGCGCTGGATCCCACGCCGATGACAGAGGCGGGCGTGCGCGCGGGGGGCGGCGGCGGAGGCTAGGCACCTGATCGCCCCTGCGGTGAACCGAAGACAGGCTCGGAGCTCGTCGTAGGGCGTGGTTCGACCGGCTCACCACGAACGGCGCCGGCCCTGCGCCGACCGGGATGGACCTTCTGCAGGTGATCCGCGGAGAACATTCCCAAAAATTGTGGCGGCGAACGCCGTATACCGTGGTACTGTTTCCGAAGTGTCGGGTTCCGCGTGGAACCTGCAACGTTGGATTCTTGGCTGCGACCGCGGAGTGTGCGGCGGGCAAGGTTGGCGGATCAGGCGAGCGTCGCATGAGTTCCGCGGAAGGTTTAGCTGGATGAATATCTTTGTGGGCAATCTGCCGTTTGTGACGACCGATGACGAGCTTCATGAGCTCTTCGCACGATACGGCGAGATCACACGAGCCACGGTGATCAAGGACCGCGTGACCGGCAAGTCACGCGGTTTTGGCTTTGTCGAGATGATGGACGACGAGATGGCTCGTCAGGCGATCGAGGCCCTGAACGGCTCCGACCTGATGGGTCGCGCGCTGACCGTGAACGAGGCGCGCCCGCGCGAGTCTCGCCCGCGTAGCGGTGGCTACGGCGGCGGCGGTGGTGGTGGCGGCTACGGCGGCGGTGGCGGTGGCTACGGCGGCGGTGGCGGTGGCTACGGCGGCGGCGGCGGGCGCTACTAGAACTCCAGCGTCCGGCGCGGGTCCGTTAGATCCGCGCTAGCTCCCAAATATCCCTCGCAGGCTCGTCGCGACGATTCTCAGATCGTCGTCGCTGAGCGTGTTGGTTTGGAACGCCAGTTCCGTGCCTTCGACGCGTGCCCAAATCGGCGGATGACACTCGCTGAGGGCTGCGGCGACGGTTTCGGCGGTGTGCGGGCCGTCCGGGTCGAAGGTGACCGCGGCGCGCCCCATGTCGGCGTCCACCCGCGCCGACATACCCGGCACGCCGTCGAGTAGCTCGACCAGTGCTTGGGCGCGGGCGTTGCTGCTATCGCGGACGGCCTCATAACCGCCGCTGCGCCACTCGCGCAGCGCCTCGATCACGGCGACGGCTTCGGCGCGATCCAGCTTGAAGCCGCGGCCGAACGCGTTGCCGCCGTGCAACTCGAAGCCGATGAAGCCCTGCAACGCCGCCGCGTGGACCAGATCGCGGCGCCCGCACAGCAAGCCGGTGGAGTTCGGCGCGCCAAAATACTTGGCGCCGAACCCGATCAGGTCGGCGCCGGTGCTCACGACCTCATTCATCATCTGCGGCGGGCTGACGCTGCCGGCGGCGTCCACGATCACCGGGATGCCCCGGTCGTGCGCCATCGGGATGGCCTCCGACAAGAGCACGCTTCCGCCCCTGCCGTCGTACGACGCGACGAAGAACACCGCCGCCGTGTCGTCGGTGAGGGAGGCTTCCCAGTCCCTGGGCTCGACCACCACGAGCTGCGCCCCCGCCACGCTGGGCATGCGGTCGTATTCATTGCGCTGGGGTGCCTGAATGACCACCTTGTTGCGCATGCCCGTGGTGTCGGGAAGCTGGGCGATGAGCTCCTGGTCGTCGCCGGCCATGCACGCGGCCGTGCCGAGCGCCATGGCCGCCGCGCAGCCGGAGGTCGGGTAGGCCGCTTCGCAGCCCAGGATCTCCGCCGCCAACTCGCCCACGCGCGTCAGCAGGGCGTCCAGATCGACGAATGACGCGTTGGCGGACTCCATGGCGGCCAGCACGCGCGGGGAAAGGCGCGACCCGCCGAGCACGGTCTGATTGCCACGGGCATTGACTACCCGCTCGAGACCCAGATCGGCATAGACGTCGGCTGTCACAGAGTCGTTAGGCGCCATTTCGGCTCGATTCAAGCGGTGCGTCGGCCAGGGGCGATGGTAGGCGATCGCGGGAGGGCGTGACACCGCGAGGGGAATGGCGGAACATCGCGCGTCACCCTCGGCCGACAGGAATCCCCAGCCATGCCCACCCCCTCCGGCGGCCGGCCGGCCGTGCGGTCGATGCGCGGCATGGTGGCTTCGGCGCACCCGCTGGCAACCGTCGCCGGCGTGCGGATGCTCATGGCCGGTGGGAATGCTTTCGACGCCGCGGTGGCCACGGCGGCGGCGCTGGGCGCGGCGGAGCCCTACATGTCCGGCCTCGCCGGCATGGGCGTGGCCTGCTGCTACGTGGCGGACGAACGGCGAGTGCGCGCGCTCGACTTCGTGCCGCCGGTGCCGCGCCGGCTCCAGGCGGACGCAACGCGCGGGGAAGAGGCCACCGCCGCCCAGACGGCGGGAACTCCCGGGAACCTGGCCGGGTGGTGGGAATTGCTGAGCCGCTACGGCAGCAAACCGCCGGCGCAAGTTCTGCAGCCAGCCATTGAGATCGCCCGCGAGGGCTACCCGCTTTCGCCCTTCGCCATCGAGTTTCTGGAGGTTTGCATCGAGCGCCACGCCGCCCAATCGGAGTGGCTGGACGTGTTCACGCCGGATCGCGTGGTGCCGCCCGCCGGCTCGGTACTGCGGCAACCCGACCTGGCGGCGACGCTGGAGCAAATCGTCGCCGACGGACCGGGCGCCCTCTACGACGGACCGCTCGGCGCGGCGCTGGCGCGGCACGTGCAGTCCCAGGGCGGATGGATCGGGGAGGACGACCTGCGCGAGGTTCGGCCCCGCTGGACCGAGCCGCTGGCCACGCTATTCAAGGGCGTCCAGGTGCACACGCCGCCGCCAACCAGCGAGGGCATCCAGATGCTGCTCACGCTGCGCGTCCTGGAGGACGATCTGGCAGGCGACGACGAGCCGGCGTACCTGGATGCG
This sequence comes from Chloroflexota bacterium, assembly GCA_028873795.1. Taxonomy (GTDB): domain Bacteria; phylum Chloroflexota; class UBA11872; order UBA11872; family UBA11872; genus JAJECS01. The sequence continues at coordinate 13,445 of JAPPNP010000005.1, read as the reverse complement.
CTGGTGCGGGCGATCCGGGTGGCGGCGACAGCCCGGATCCGGCACACGAACGCGCCGCGCGACGAGCTCATAGAGTTGCTCACCGACGACGCCGTTGCGCGCATGCGCGTCGACGCCGCTACTACCCTCTCAAGCCGCACCAGCGACCGGGGCGAAGTCCACCCGCCGCAGCACACCACGGCGCTGGCAACCGGCGACGCGGAGGGGAACCTGGTCTGTATCACGCAGAGCCTGGGCGGCAAATTCGGCTCGGGATTGGTCGTGCCCGGCACGGGCATCGTGCTGAACAACCTGCTGGACTGGGGCGACCGCGACCCAACCAGCCCGAACCATCTGTCCGGCGGCCGGCCGCTGTCCCTGCCCATCGCGCCGACCATCGTCACCCGCGGGGGCGAGCCGTCTTTGGCCCTCGGCACGCCGGGCAGCTACACGATCTGCCAGGCGCAGGCCCAAGTCTTGGTCGGCATGCTGGCCTTTGGCCGCGACGTGCAAACGGCGATCGAGGCGCCGCGCCTGCATGCCCACGACGGTGATCTGGTCAAAATCGAATCCCGCGCGCAGCCGACCGTGGTCGAGGCCCTTCGCGGTCACGGGCATCGGGTCGAATTGGCCGAGACATTCGACCAAGCCATGGGCGGCATGCAGGGCGTCGCGCGGTCCGCGGCCGGGTGGCTGGAAGGCGGCGCCGACCCGCGGCGCGAGGGCTACGCCCTGGGCGTGTGAGGCCTACTCGTGGTCGTGGTGGTGGGCGGACTCGGCGTAGTGCTCGGCCAGCACGTCGCCGCCAAAGTCGTTGGTGAAGTCGCGCCACACCGAGTGAACGTGGTTCGCGCCGTCCTGGGTGTTGTCGTATTCGATCAGGAACGATGATCCGACGACGGCGTAGTAGTGGCCGTGCCCCGGCTCCTGGGGACCGGCCCAGGCGAAGGTGACGGGGTCCAGGCCGGCGTGCTCGATGTCGCGCCAGGCGTTGGCGGCCATCTCGCCGGCGGAGCGGTCGACGTAGTGCCGGATGAGCCGCACCAGCTGCTCGCGCGACGCCTGCGCCATGTCGCCCAACGCAAGGCCTTGGGGCGCCATGCCGGGCTGAATGGCGCGATAGTTCTTGGTGAGGATGTCGTCGGGCGCCTGCGGGTCGACGATGGCGACGCGGCGCTGGTCGGGCGTGAGCTGCCCGAGCAAGCCGCGCGCCAGGTCTTCCTCCACCGAAAGGATGCGCAGACCCTTCTCGGGGCCGTGGCGCACCTCGGCCGGATTGGCGCCGAAGAACAGCGGCACGCACGCCAGGTGCGCTTGCGCCGCCACGGTGATGTGGGTCAGGAGGTGATGGCCGCACACGCGCCAGGCCCAGCGGTCGTCGCCGGGTTGGCCGAACACGCTGAGGTGGTATTCCTCGGGGTCGCGGAGCCACCGCACGTGTAGGCCCTGTATGCGTTCCCACTCGTCGAGGATGGTTTCGAGCGCCATGATCTGCTGTGCTTGGCGCCAGCCGCGCGGGCTCAGCCCCGTGGCCACCAGGTCCAGGGCCGCGGTCCGCTGATCGGGTTGCATGGCATTGAGCGATAGGCCGCGCCGCGGCACCGGCGTGTAATGCCAGACAAAGCGTTCGTCGCCGACGAAGGGGAACATCGCCAGCGCTCGCTGCGAGACGTCGAGCGATGCCAGAAAGTCCCGGGCCGCCGCCGTCATCACCGACGCCGCCTGGGGCGCGAACGACGTGACCGCCGACGCGGTCATAGCTCGGCGGCGGGAACCACCGGACGGCCCTGGCGAACCTCGGCCAGCACGCGCGCCATCTCGATGGCGGCCAGCGCCGCGTCACCGCCGCGATTGCCGGCGCGCGATCCACTCCGATCCACCGCGTGCGCCAGCGTCTCGGCCGTCACGACGCCGTAGATCACGGGCGTTCCCGTATCCAGCGCGGCGCGGGCGATGCCCCGGGCCGATTCCTGGGCCACGTGGTCGTAGTGGGTGGTCTCACCGCGAACGATGCATCCCAGGCAGACCACGACGTCCACGTCGCGGGAGGCGATGAGTTCGCGCGCCGTGATCGGCAGCTCCATGGCTCCCGGCACCCAGGCGACGATGACGTCCTCGTCGGCGACGCCGTGCCGGCGGAGTTCACGCCGACAGGCGCGGAGCAGGTGCGTGGTGAAAAACTCGTTGAATCGCGCGGCGACGATGCCCACCGAAAGCCCGGCGCCGTCGAGCCGCGGCTCGATGACCTCGCCGTCGGTCGGCGACGGTTCTTGATTAGACGCCATGGCCCATTCGCTGTCGCTTGGTCTCCAGGTACCGCTGATTATGCTCCCCCGGCTGGACGGTGAGGGGAATCTGCTCGACGACGTGCAGTCCGTAGGCGCGGAAGCCTTCGGTCTTCTTGGGGTTGTTGGTGAGCAGCCGCAGCTCCCGCAGGCCGAGATCGCGCAGGATCTGGGCGCCCACGCCGTAGTCGCGCAGGTCGACGGCGAAGCCGAGATGGCGGTTGGCCTCGACGGTGTCGAGGCCGTCGTCCTGCAGCTGATAGGCGTGGAGCTTGTTGGCGAGCCCGATGCCCCGTCCCTCCTGGCGCATGTAGAGCACGACGCCGCGGCCTTCGGCCTCGATGCGCCGCGTCGCGGCCTCTAGCTGGTCGCCGCAGTCGCAGCGCAGCGAGCCAAACGCGTCGCCGGTGAGGCACTCGGAGTGCACCCGCACCAGCGGCGGGCTTCCGCCGGCGACCGAGCCCTTCACGAGCGCCACATGGTCTTCGTTCGTGGTGGTATCGCGGAAGGCGATCGCTCGAAACGTCCCGGCGACCATCGGCAGCGAGGCTTCCGCGCCGCGAATCACGACGCGCTCATTGAGCCGGCGGTAGCGCACGATCTCGCTGATGGCGATCGACGGGATGTCGCGGCCGTCGAGGAGCTCGAGGGCATCCGCCGGACGGGCGGCGCGGCCCTCGGGTGTGTGCAGCGCGGTTAGCACGGCGACGGGCGGCAGCGAGGCCAGGCGCGCCAGGTCGATGGCGGCCTCGGTGTGGCCAAAGCGACGGAGCACGCCACCGCTGCGCCCGCGCAGCGGCGCCACGTGACCCGGCTGGCGAAACGCCGCGGCGTCGCGCGCTGGATCGGCCAGGGCGCGGATGGTGCCGGCCACACCCTGCAACGAGCCTGGCTGCGGCGGCTGGTCGACCAGGTCAACGGTGACGGTGAACGCGACCAGGCGCGCGCCGTGGTTGACCTGCGACTCCATCATGAGCGGGATGCCCAGCGCATCGAGCCGCTCCGGCGCCACGGGGACGTGGAGTTGGCCGGTGGTCAGGGCGCGCATTTCGGCAAGGGTCGTCTCGGTGAGGGTCGAGCCGGCGGTGACGAGATCCACGTCGGGCGGATCGCGGCCGTCGTCGATCACCGCCACGATGCCGCCCGCGGCAATGTGGCTGATTGCGGCCTCGATCTCGGTCCCGGTCATTCCTCCGTCTCCACGTCCAGAAGCCCCGATGCCTGGAGCTGCGCGCGGCTGAGCGCGGTCTCGCGCGGCATCACGGTCATGGCCCGCGCGACGTACTTGGCCAGCACGTCCACCTCGAGGTTAGCGCGATATCCGACCGCGGCGGAGCCAAGCGTCACCAGCGCGCGGGTGTGGGGAATCAGCGCCACGCGGAATTCGTCGGCGGACGCGTCGACCACGGTGAGGCTTACGCCGTCGAGGGCGACAAATCCCTTGGAAACGACATGGGCGGCGTGCTCGGGCGGCAGCGTGAAGGTCACCATCTCGCCGGCGCCGTCCGGTTCGCGCTTGTGGACGGTGCAGGTGCTATCCACGTGACCCTGTACGACGTGTCCGCCGAAGCGGCCGTCGGCCGGCAGCGATCGCTCGACGTTCACGGCGCCGCCGATCTCGAGAGAGCCCAGGTTGGTGCGGCGGAGCGTTTCCGGCACGACCTCGACGGTCATGCGATCGTCCTCGATCCGCACCGCCGTGAGACAGACGCCGTTGACGGCGACGCTATCGCCGACTGCCACGCCGTCTGCGAGCACCGGCGCGGCGACAGTGAGGCGGTGCGCGGATCCGCTGGAGTCAATCTCCACCACTTCACCCATCGCCTCGACGATGCCGGTGAACATGGTCTAGCCGACCTGAGCCGTCGGTCGACGGCCCCGAATCATGATGTCGGGACCAAGTCGACGCACGTCGGGCTCGTCGAGCGTCCAGGGGAGGAAGCGGCCGGCTTCGGGTGGGGGATCCAACGCGGGGACGCCCGGACCCATGACGCGCGGCGCGATGAACACCACCGCCTCGTCGACGAGGTCGGCCGCAAGCAGCGCGCCGAGCAGCCGGGACCCGCCCTCGACGAGCACGTGGGCCAGGCCACGGGCGCCGAGGTGCGCCAGCGCATCAGCCAGGTCTATCCGGCCGTCGGGTCCGCCGGCCACGCGCACGACCTCGGCGCCGGCCCGTTCAAGTCGAGCGCGGTCGGCGGCAGATTCGCGCGCCGTCATGACCAGAGTCGAGCCCGGCTCACCGAGCATGCGCGCATCCGACGCCAGCGACGCCGCCGAATCCATCACCACGCGCAGCGGTTGACGTCCATCGTCCGGCGCGGGTCGCACGGTGAGCCGCGGATCGTCGATGCGCGCGGTGGCCGATCCGACCACGACCGCGTCCACGCGGTCCCGCAGGCGGTGCGCCTCGGCCCTGGCCTCGGCGCCGGAAATCGGTTCGCCGCCGCGAGGGCCGGCGATCTTGCCGTCGAGCGTCATTGCCCATTTTGCCGTGACGAACGGGCGGCCGCGCGTGACCAGGGTGGTGAACGGCGCAATGAGCGCGTCCGCCTCACGGTCGAGCAGACCGACCTCCGTGGCAATGCCGCCGGCAGCCAGCGTCTCCAGGCCGCTTCCCGATACGTGTGGGTTGGGATCGCGCGTACCAACGACCACGAGGGCGATGCCCGCACGCTGAATGGCCTGCGTGCAGGGAGGGGTTCGCCCCATGTGATTGCAGGGCTCCAGCGTCACGACGAGAGTGCCGCCCCGGGCCTGCTCCCGCGCCGCGGCGAGTGCGTTGACCTCGGCGTGCGGTCCGCCGGGCGGGTCCGTGGCTCCCTCGCCGGCCACGCGGTCGCCCTGCAGCACCACGGCGCCGACCGGTGGGAGGGGGCTGGTGCGGCCGCGCACGGCGCGCGCCAGATCGACGGCCCGATGCATGGCGCGCGCCAGGGTCTGCCGGTCAGTCGCGGGCACCGTGTCGATGGGCGTCGTGGTCACCGGCGTTTTTCCTCATGCGGTGAGACGGTAGGACTTGCACCGGGCAAGATCAGAGGCTTCGGATCGCGGATCAGGCACGGTTCCGGCCGATGCCCGACCCAGCGCCCTTGTCTCAGATCAACTATAGACCGGGGCTGACGGTGAATTTGGACACGTGCTCGGCCGTTGCTCGTGTGGGACATTGCCGCTGCGTCTCCCCAGGACCGCACCAAATCGATGCCAGGCCAAGCTCCAGCCACCCAATCCGCCGCGATCTTCGACTTCAACGGCACCCTCGTCACGGGCGAGGTGTGGCAGGCCATCGAGTCCTGGATGGGCGGACGCAGCCAATGGAAGCGCCGCAAGACGATGATGATCCTGCGTCAACTGCCGGTCATCCTCGCAAGCAAGGTCGGCGTCGTGAGCGCGGATTTCATGGTGCGCCGGTGGATGCCGGCCGCGTGGGCGACGGTGCGCGGCATGGACGAGCGGGAGCTCGCGGCCCTCGTGGAGCATGCGTGGGAATTCATCTTTCGCCCGTCCATGCGGGAGCAGGTGGCGGACGTGGTGCGGCGCAGCAAGTCGGACGGCCATTGCACCGCCCTGGTATCCGCCACCTATGAGCCGTTCTTGCAGCCGGTGCAGGAGGCGCTGGGATTCGACGTGGTGATCGGCACGCGGGTCGAAGTGGTTGAGGGTCGGGTGACGGGTCGGGTGCTCGGCGAAACGGTGACGGGCCCGGAGAAAGTGCGGCGCGTGATGTCCATGGCGGAGGGCGCCGATCCGCCCATCGACCTCACGCGCAGCGTGGCCTACGCCGACACCGAGCGCGATCTGGACCTGCTGCAACTCGTGGGGCGCCCGGTGGCCGTGTGGCCGAACGAGCGGCTGCATCAGATCGCTCGGCGCCACCGGTGGCCGATCATGCGCGACGCGGGATAGGCCGTGGCCAGGCATCCGGTCTGGGGGCTCACCGGAAATATTGGCGCGGGCAAGTCAACCGTCGGGGCGATGCTGCGGGAGCTGGGCGCGCGCGTGATCGACTCCGACGCGACGGTGCGAATGCTGCTGGAGTCGGACGCGACTGTGATGCGGGACGTGCGCGCCGCCTTTCCGGCGGCCCAGCGGCCGGACGGCGGCATCGATCGCGCCGCCGTGGCGCGGGAGGTATTCGCGGATCGCGAGAAACTCGCGTTGCTGCAGGACCTGCTATATCCGTCCGTCGGCGAGGCGACGGAGGCGCTGCTGGCCGAGGCCACACAGGCGCCCGTGACGTTCATCGAGGCGATCAACGTGGTCGAGGGGCCGTCCGGGGGTCGCCTGGACGGGCTGTGGCTCGTCGAGGCCGATCCTGCGGTGGTGGTCGAGCGCGTCGTCGCCAGCGGGCGCCTCTCAGCCGCCGAGGTTCAGGCCCGCCTGGCGATGCAGGCCGGCCCCGAAGAGAAGGCCGAGGCGTTTCGCCGACTCCATCCCGAGCGGCCGCTCGTGCGAATCAGCAACCACGGCTCGCTGGAGGAGCTACGCGCCCAGGTGACCGTCCGCTGGAACGACCTTCCGGCCGCTTAGTCGCGAGCGACTTGGCTGGGGGAGTTGTCGGGTTCGGTTTCCTCGGAGAGGCGGCTGCGCCATTTGCCCCGCATATAGAACAGCGACAGGATTTCCTGCGGCGATAGTCCCTTGTTGGTCAGATCGCGGACTTCGCGGCGGATTCGATCGGATCGTTCGCGGGTGTCTTCCTGCCCCATCCTTTGGAACTCCCAAGCCTGGTCGGCGGCACAGCCTGTGCGGCGCGATAGTAGAGCGGCGCGTCGAGCGCCAGCAAGTGCCGGGCCAGGCGGGTTCGGGGCTGTTTCGACCTCCAGACTCGGCACGCTGACGAGTTCACACGGAGCAAACTGCCGGCCCGCGTCCTGCCTCGGGCGAAGCGCGGAGTTAGGATTCCCGACTCTGGAGTCCCTTGCAAAATCCAGCCGGGCTAGGGGATGACCGGGCACATCCTGTCCGCCCCCAGGCTCTATGAAGAGTGGATTCCCGCCCCGTATCGAGTACGGGGCTGGCTCTTCGCGGGAGTGACGGACGAAACGTGACCCACGAGGCCGCCGGGCGGCGAACTCGCCGTGCGCGATCGCGGCCTAGTCTGACCACCCCAGCACGCGGGTGACGGCATCGAGGTCGGGGGGCGTGTTGATCGGATCGGCGGATTCGCGCAGGGCGGTGTCCGGGTCTTTGAGGCCAGAGCCGGTGAGGATGCACACCACGCGGTCGGCCGAGGCTGCGCCGCCGGCCCGTCGTTGCAGCAAGCCGGCAACTCCGGCGGCCGAGGCGGGCTCGATGAACACGCCCATCTCCTGCGCGAGCAGGCGATAGGCCTCGGCGATCGCCGACTCGGGGACGGCTTCGATCGAGCCGTCGGAGGCGTCGCGCGCGACGGCCGCCTCTTCCCAGTTGGCCGGATTGCCGATGCGAATCGCGGACGCCTGGGTCACGGGGTCGTCGATGGGATGCCCAAGCACGATGGGCGCCGCGCCCTCGGCCTGGAACCCGCGCAGCACCGGGGTCTGCGTGGCCCGCCCAGCCTCGTGATAGCCAACGAACCCGCGCCAGTAGGCCGAGATGTTGCCCGCGTTGCCGACGGGCAGATACAACTCGTCGGGCGCGTCGCCCAGGGCGTCCACGATCTCGAATGCGGCGGTTTTCTGCCCTTCCAGGCGGTGGGGATTGACCGAGTTCACCAGGATCACGCCTTCGCGTTCGGCCAACTGGCGCACGACGGTGAGCGCGTGATCGAAGGTGCCGGTCACGGCCACGACTCGCGCGCCGAACATGCGGGTTTGCGCCAGCTTGCCCGCGGCGGTGGAACCGTGCGGGACCACGCACACCGTCGTGACGCCGGCGCGCGCACCGTAGGCGGCGGCCGACGCGGCGGTGTTTCCGGTTGAGGCGCAGATGAGCGCGCGGGCGTTGGCCTCAAGCGCCTTGGCCACGGCCACCACCATGCCCCGGTCCTTGAAGGAGCCGGTGGGATTGCAGCCTTCGAGCTTGAGCCAGACTTCGCGAATGCCGGTTCGAGCCTCCAGGACGGGCGCGCGGACGAGTGGGGTGCCGCCCTCGCCAATGGTGAGGTCCGGGGCGTCGCCGGTGAACGGCAGGAACTCGAGATAACGTTGGATGACGCCCGCCGGGACGCTGAGGGTCATTCGAGCAGGTCTTCGATACGGATCACGCTGGCGACTTCCGGCACCACATCCAACTCGGTGATGCGCTGGATGGCCGGCCGCCAGTCGGCCTCACGGGCGTCGTGGGTGAGCAGCACCAGCTCGGCGCGCCGGGCGTCGGGGTCGACTTCTTTCTGCAGCACCGAGGCGATGCTGATGGCGTGCTCACCGCAGATGGCCGCGATGCGCGCCAACACGCCGGGGCGGTCCTTGACCCAGAGGCGCAGGTAGTAGCGCGAGAGCACCTCTTCGATGGGAAGCACGCGAACCGGCCGGTCCAGGAGCACGGGAATCCGGTTGTGCGCCGTCCGGCGAATGTTGTGCCCCAGGTCGATCAGGTCGGAGACGATGGCGCTGGAGGTGGGTTCGGGACCGGCGCCGCGACCCATGAACATGGCGCGTCCCACGAGATCGCCGGAGATGCGCACGGCGTTGTACACGCCCTCGACCTGCCCCAGGAGAAAGTCGCGCTGCACCAGCGCCGGATGGACGCGGGCTTCAATCGTGTCGCCACGGCGCTTGGCGATGGCCAGCAGCTTGATGCTGTAGCCCAACTCCGCGGCGTAGGTGAAGTCGGCCTGGGTGATCTGCGCAATGCCTTCCCGAAAGACATCTTCCGGCGCGACGCGACTTCTGAATGCGAGCGTCGCGAGAATGGCCAGCTTGAAGGCCGTGTCGTGGCCCTCGACGTCGTTGGTCGGGTCCGGCTCCGCGTAGCCCAACTGCTGCGCTTCGGCCAACGCGTCGGCATAGCTCTGGCCGTGCTCGGCCATCTGGGAAAGGATGTAGTTGGTGGTGCCGTTGAGGATGGCGTGGACTTCCTGGATCTCGTTGGCCGCCAGGTCCTGCCGGAACGGGCCGATGAGCGGGATGCCGCCGCCGACGCTGGCCTCGAAGTAGAGATCGAGTCCGCGGTCCGCGGCAAGCTGCAGCAGGTCGACGCCGTGCGCGGCCATAACCTCTTTGTTGGCGGTGACGACGTGTTTGCCGGCTTCGAGCGCGCGGCGCAGGTAATGGTGCGCGGGCTCGACGCCGCCCAGCACCTCAACAATCACGTCGACTCTGGGGTCGTCGATCACCGACGCGGCGTCCGTGGTCAGGCGATCCGAGGGGATGGACGAATCGCGCGGCTTGTTGGGATCACGCACGAGCGCACGCTGAACGGTGATCGGACGGCCAAGCTGCCGCTCGAGCATGTCGGCGCGGGCGTGAACGTGGCGCGCGACTGCCGAGCCGACATTGCCGACGCCGAGGAGACCGAGGCCTATCCCGCTGGACATTCGTGGCACACCCTTGCCCGCAGCACCCCGACGGGAGGCGGCAGAGGCAGAATACCCGGCACTCGCGGCGATTGCGCTAGGCGGTTCCGGGCGCCCGGTCTTTGGGGCGGCGGCCGCCGCCATTGGCGGTTAGGCGATGGGCAAAGCGCAGGCCCACGTCGTTGGAGGGATAGTAGTGCTCGTCGTAGCCCGTGAGCACCAGACCCGCTGCCTGGAGCGTCCGGATGGCGGGATAATTGCGGGCTTGGATGGTGGCGCATAGGGCGCGGCGACCGCTGGCGCGAGCCGCCTCGATCGCCGCTCGCGCCAGGCGCACCCCGAGGCCGCGCCGGCGGGCGTGGTGCCTCACGGCGAGCATCCAGAGCGTGTCTACGGCGCGCGCGGCGTCGGGCACGACCAGGGCGAAGCCTTCGACGCCGCTACCGGCCTCGGCGACGATCAGGGATCCCTGCTCCGGCTGCGGCGGATCGGCCGACCCGCCCCACAGGGGATCCCGCAGGGTGATGGTGCGAGGGAGACGCACCCGCACGAAGCCGACCATCGGCACGTCGGCCTGCACGCTCGATTGCAGCTGCCACACGTGGTCGGTCTCGTAGGACACGTCCATGGCCCAACACGCCGCCCAATCGGAGGCCGTGCCGGGCCGTACGACGATGCGCGGGGTGGAATCGCGGGCGCGGGCGGGACGGCGCAAGGTGGCGAATTCGGGCTGCGGCGGGGGTCGGGCGTTGTCGGCGGCCACGGTCCCCCAGGTCACTACGGCGCAGGCGCGGATGGCCGATGGTACCCGGTGCCGATCGCTCGGAGTGGCGAGTATGGTCGGGGCGCCCTGGTCCAGGACAGGTCAGCCGCGCCCAGTGGTCAAGACGTCTCAGCCGTGGTCAGGTCGTCCCCGACCTTCTGATGTCTGTTCGACCCGCCAGTGTCGATTCGGCCCCAAGTGTCATTTCGAGCGAAGCGAGAAATCTAAGGGGCGCGGAGCTTGCACCACCGTCCTTAGATTCCTCACTACGTTCGGAATGACATTGGGGGTGGTTCGGAATGACCCTTCGCGGCGGGACGACTGCGCAGCTCGGTCGACGAGATGTCAATCGCAACCTCCGAGGCCGGGATGGGCTGAAACATGTCGACGGCGGATGGAGGCACCGGCAAGTCGTCGAGCCGAAGGAGCCTGTCGCCCACGCGCCGCTCGGCCACATGAAGGCGGGCGCCCAACTCGCGCAGCTCCGCCAGGGCTTTCGCCAGCCCGTCGGCGTCGGCGTAGTAGCGGGGCTCCAAAATGCGGGCGGCGGTGTCGGCCCCCACCGCAAACGCGGCGCCCGGCAGGAGCCGAGCCTTTTCGACGAACGTTGGTGCGCGCGTGAGCACCACCGGCGCCCGACCGCGGATCTGCGCCAGCCGCGCGTCGAGCTCGGCGGCCGCGAGGGGCGGCTTGTCGACGTTGGTGATGGAGATCTCGTAGGCCGCGAAGCCGGCCGTGCGGCGGCGGGCGGCTTCGAGCAGGGCGGCGTGGCCTTTGTGCAGCGGGTTGAACGACCCGGGCAAGACGATGCCGGGCAACGGTCCGCCCGCGCGTACGCGGCCGGCCGTGTCGACCGTGGCCCAGGGCTGCTCACCGCACGCAATGACGTCGCATGGATGGGCCAGTGAGACCGCCTCGATGCTGGAGCGTTCATCCGGCTGTAGCGCGAGGTCGAACTCGCCGCCCACCATGGCCTCGGCCAGGGCGCCCAGGATGATGCGCTCGGCAATCGCCTCTTCTTCGGCGCGCGTGCGGGCGCCTTTGCGCAGGTGGGCCGATGCTTCCCACGACCGAAAGCCGTCGACGACCGCGACGTGGATGCGGTGAGCGCCCTGGCGCTCGCGGTCGGTGACTAGGGCGGCGGTGGCGCCCAGCCCGAGCACCGGCGTGTGGGGAGTCTCGCGCAGCCGCAGCGCCCGCCGGTAAACAGCCTGCGCAAGCTCGCGCGCGGCTTCCGGCGAGCAGCGCGACGCCGGCTTCGCCCCAAGCAACTCGGTCAACGCGCGGCGACCATACGGAACCTGCGCCTCGAGCACCGTGCGCGACGCACCGGGACGCGTGAGCAGGCGCGGAATGACGCCCGAGCCGCCGCCGGCGATCGCCAGCGCCACCATGGCTCGCGATGAGCGGATCGCGGCTACCGCCGTCTCCACCGCCGGGCGTCCGTGCTAGCCGAGGTCCACGTAGACGCGGCCGTCGTCGACGCGAGCGGGATAGGTCCTCACGCGGGCACGGTCGGGAAAGTGCAGTGAGCGGCCCGTGCAGAGGTCGTATTGCCAGCCGTGCCAGGGACAGCGAAGCACGCGTGAATCCGGCTCGAGAACGAAGGGAGCGCCGGCCGTGGCCGCGGTGACGTGGTGTCCCAGCGTGCCATTCGACAGCGGCGCGCCCTGGTGGGCGCAGGTGTCGCGCAGGGCGTAGACCTCGTTATCCCAGCGGACCACGACGATGGCGTGGCGTCCGATCTGCACGCGGCGCGCGCAGCGCTCGCCGAATTCGGCGAGCGCCCCCACGTCATGCGCGGTCGAAGTCATAGAACGCCGCCGCGTTGGCGGACATGATGCCCTCGCGCACGTCGTCCGGAACGATGGAGGGAATCGCGCGGTCGGGCGCGTCGAAGTCCCAGTGCGGGTAGTCGGTGGCGAACATGAGGAAGTCGTCGCGGCCGATCATGTCCATGATCTGCAGCAGGTGGCGCGGGTCGTCCGGCTCCTCCATCGGCTGCGTGGTCGCCCGGAAATGCTCGCGGATGTACTCGCTGGGGAGCTTCTTGAGCCAGGGAATCTCGTCGCGCAGCCCCTTGTAGTTCTTGTCGAAGCGCCACATCAGCGCCGGCAACCAGGCAAACCCGCCCTCGACCAGCGCCACGCGCAGATCGGGGAAGCTCTCGAAGACGCCTTCGGCCACCAGGCTGAGCACCTGGGCCTCGAAGGCCTGCGGCATGCCCGTGTGGTCCTCGATGTAGAAAGACGGCCAGCCGGTGGCCGTGATAGGGCCGGGATTGCCGCCGAAGTGAATGCCCAGCGGCAGGCCCATGTCGCTGGCCGCGGCGAGGATGGGGCGGTAGCGCCGGCGGCCGTAGGGCTCGACGGCGCGGACGATCAGGAGCACCTGCACGAAGCGCGGGTCCCGACCGGCGCGGCGGATCTCGGCGGCGGCCGCGTCGGGGTCCTCGGGGTTTACGACGATCGAACCACGCCAGCGGGGGTCGTGGTCCAGCCAGCGAGCGGCCGTCAACTCGTTCACCGCGCGCGAGAGATCGTTGGCGAAGTCGAGGTTGCGCAGCGAAGACCCGGCGTAAAGTGGATTCAGAATGGCGGCGTCGATGCCCCAGCCGTCCAGGAGCTGGTCGCGAGCGAAATCCGGGTCGCCGCCCGGCAGGCAGCCGCTGGGCGGGAAGGAGTCGCGGCGCGCCGCATACTCGTAGAGGCGCGGGTAGATATTGCCTCCCGGCGCCTCGAATCCCGATTGCTCGATGTAGGCATGCCAGCGCGTCGCCAGGAACGGCAGCAGCTCGTCGATGGAGTTGACGTAGTTGTGGACATCGGCGTCGATGAGCTTCAACTGCGTCTTGGGCTGATGGTCCGTGCGGGCGTCGACTTCAGGCAGCGCGGTGGTGACCATGGCGGGCCTCCTTGACCCCGATGGTGTGCGGACCGGGGACATCATGAACACATGTTCGGGGACATGGTGAACACAT
>JAPPNP010000074.1 GCA_028873795.1 Chloroflexota bacterium | reverse complement strand
TGGGGGGGGTTTGGGGGGTGCCCCTTGGGGGGGGGTGGGGGGCCTTTTTTTTTCGGGGGGGGGGGGGGGGGGGCAGGGGCCGGGGGGCCCCCCCCGGGCCCCCCCCCCCCCGCAGCGCGATCCGTGTCCGTGATCGCGCCCGGTCGTCTGGTGGACCCGGGGGCTAGAGTCCCAAGCGAGCGAACTCGCGAATGCGGGATCTCAGGCGTCGGAAAGCGACATCCGGGTCCGGCGCGACCTGCTGCCCCGCGACGGCTCGACCGTCACGCCGCGGGGCGCGACCTGTCAATTTGCCAGCGTCCCATCTCGACGCGAATGTTTCGCATCACGCCACCTTTGGCGGTGCTGGCCCGTCGATCAACCGCTGATCGACCGACCAGGGACGACCCGAGCAACGCTGTTAACGCTGCGTATACATCGTAACCGAACCATTTGCCGGGTGCAAGGTCGGCGGGGGCGAGGTGGCGCTCATTGCTCCCTCACCTATTCGCACTCGAAATGGGGGCGGTTCGCGAACCGCCCCTACTCCAAGTCTCCGTCGCACCGCCAGGTTTGACCGGACTGGATTCCGGCTTCCGCCGGAATGACGGACAGGTTACGCAAGGGGCTCGATCAGGGAAGAAGTGGCCGGACGCGGTTCCCGGCCGTTTGCGCCGAGGGTCTATCGGGGCTAGGTGGGCTGGCCGATGGCGTGGAGGAACTCGGCGCGGGTGGCGGGGTTGTCGCGGAAGGCGCCGCGGGTGACGGTGGTGACCATGCGGCTGCCGGGCTTGCGGACGCCGCGCATGGTCATGCACAGGTGCTCGGCCTCGACCATGACCGCTACGCCGCCGGTGTCGAGCACGCGTTCGATGGCGTCGGCGATCTGGCTGGCCAACCGCTCCTGCACCTGTAGCCGCCGGGCCAGGTGCTCGACCACGCGCGCCAGCTTGCTGAGGCCGACGATGCGGTCGTGCGGCAGGTACCCGACGGCGACGGTGCCGAAGAATGGCAATAGGTGGTGCTCGCAGAGCGAGTGAAACTGGATGTCCCGCACGACCACCATCTCGTCGTGGCCGTGCTCGAAGGTGACCTCGAGATGCTCGTCGGGGTCGGTTTGATGACCGTTGAGCAGCTCGTCGTACATCCGCGCGACTCGCGCGGGCGTGTCGAGCAGGCCGTCACGGTCCGGATCCTCACCCACGGCGGTGAGGATTTCGCGCACGGCGGCTTCGATGCGCGCGTGGCGCTCGGCCAGCTGCGCGCCGGTGAGCCGGGGCGCTTCGGCGCCGTTGGTGGATGCGGTCATGCCATTCGTCCTGTGGGTGTGGTGGCCGCGGCGCGTGGCCGCGCGATGACGTCGGGCGGTTCGTAGAGCCCGCCAGAGCGATCGGCGCGGCTGCCCGGCCCGACGCTGTGAGTATACGCGGGCTTGCGGTGGGGTCACGAAGCTTGCTTACGGCGTGTTGACGGGTCGCGTTGGGTGGGGCGGGCGGCGCGGCGGTTCGTCGCCAACGGGTGGGTGGGGACTGGATTCCGGCCTTCGGAGACCCTTGCAAAATCCGGTCGGACGAAGGATGACCGTGCGCATCCTGTCCGCCCCCAGGTTCAATGAAGGGTGGATTCCCGCCCCGTATCAAGTACGGGGCAGGCTCTTCGCGGGAATGACGGAACGAGTGCACCGTCGAGCAGATAATCCTGCCGACGCCTCGTCGCGGAGCGACATGCGCGCGCCGGTCATAATCAGGCCGCTCCCCTGAGCCCCAAGATCGCCGCGCCCATGCGCCCTGCGTCCGTCAAGGCCGTGACCTACCAGGCCATGTGGGCGTTCTTTCTGCCGTTGGCGGCGTCGCAGGTGCTGCAGCAGGTGCGGCACCCGCTGCTCGATGCGGGCATTGCGCGCGGACTCGAGCCGGCGGCGTCGCTGGCGGCGTTTGGCGTGGTCAGCGGCGTGGTGCAGATTCTGGGCGCGGCGGGTATCGCGGTGCAGAGCGCCTACCTGGTGCTGGTGCGCGGGCGCCAGTCCTACCACTTCATGCGGCGCTATACGGCGGTGTACACCCTGGGCATCGTGGGGCTGACGCTGGTGACGGCGCTGCCGGGGAGCGGGCCGTGGTTCTTCGAGCAGGTGATGGGCACGCCCTCGGCGCTGACGCCGCGCGTGGTGCAGATGATGCAGATCGCCGTGCTGGTGCCGGTGTTCAACCTGGCGCGGCTGTTCTACGTGGCGCAGCTGGCCCATCTGCGGCAGACGCGCGTGGTGTGGGTGGCGCCGGCGGTCAGCGTGGGCTTGCTGGCCGTCCTGGCGCTGGGACTCATCCCAAACGTTCCCGTGGCGGCCAGCGTGGCCGGCGCGGTTGTCTGGCTGGCCGTCGCCGCGGTGGAGGCGGTGGTGCTGGGCTGGCTGGCGCATCGCGCGTCGCGCCGCGCGCCGTACGGCGAGGACCCGGGCGGGCAACTGCCGCTCGACGCGCGCCAGGTGACATGGTTCGTGCTGCCGCTGATCGCGACGCAGTTCTCGCTGGCGGCGGGCCTGCCGCTCACCAACGCGGGGCTGCTGCGGCTGGCCGAGCCGGAAACGGCGGTGGCGGCCCTGCGCGTGGCCATGAGCCTGATCATGGTCAGCATGGCGGCGCTCGCCACGCTGCGGCAGGTGGTGCTGGTGATGGCGCAAGAGCCCGGCGATCACGCGCGGGTGCGCGCCTTCGTGGTCGCGGTTTCGCTTGGCCTGACCGCGCTGATGGCGCTGATCGCCTTCACGCCGGTGGGACGGTTTGCCCTGGAGGTGGTGATCGGCGCGCCGCCGCACGTGGCCGAGGGGGCGCTGCCGGCGCTGCAGATCTTCGTGGCGGTGCCCGCGGTGATGGGTCTGCGGCAGTTCTACTCCGGCCTGACCATGCACCAGCGCCGCACGTCGCTGGTGGCGGCGGCGGCCATTGGGCGGCTGGCGCTGATGGCCGTGCTGCTGTTTATGGTGGCGCCCGCCGCGGCGCTGGCCGGCGCCTGGGTGGGGGCCATGGCGCGGACGGTGAGCATGGCCAGCGAGTCGGCGGCGGCGTACGCGATTGGACGGCGCTACGTGGGAATGGCGGTGGCGCCGGGGCAGGCGCTTGCCAGGCCCTCGGCGCAGGCCGCTGCCATGAAGACGCGCTCGTAAGGCTCCGGTAGAGGCAGTTCGTGAATCGCCCCTAGGCCAGGCCCCAGGTCCGACCGGACTGGATTCCGGCTTCCGCCGGAATGACGGAGGGGCTACGCAAGGTTCTCTTCCAGAGAGGGGCTAAGGACTCAGCCGGTGCGATCCTTCCGAAGCGCTTCGATGAGGGCGTCGTTGCGGGCGGCGACGTAGCGCTCGAACTCGCCGGGCTCCCAGGTGAAGAGTCCCTGGCCCTCACGCGCGCCGGTGTGGCCGGCGGCCACGGCTTGCTCCAGGAAGGCGGGCGGCTCGGCGCTGGAATCGAGGTCCGGGCCGAGGTAGGTGAAGATCTGGCGATAGACGTCCAGCCCGGCCATGTCGGCCTGGCGCATGATGCCGAGCACCGGAATGCGCCGCGCCAGCACGCCCTTGATGAGCAGGTCGATCTCGTCGGCGGTGGTGACGCCCTTGTCGATGAGACTGAGGGCCTCGCGCGCCAGGGCGAACTGCAGCCGGTTCATCAGGTAGCCCGGCAGCTCCCGGCGAATGTGCACCGGCCACTTGCCGAGCGATTCGAGCAACTCGCGCAGGCCGGCGATCGTGGCCTCGTCGGTCGCTTCGCCCGGGGCGATCTCGACGATGGGGAGCAGGTGCGGCGGGAGCATCCAGTGGGCCAGCGCCACGCGCTCGGGGTGAGCGCAGCCGCTGGCGATGTCGCTGATGCCGATGCTGGACGTATTGCTGGTGAGGATGGCGGGCGGCGGGCAGAGCCGGTCGAGCTCGGCGAAGACGTCCTGCTTGACCTCGAGATCCTCGGCCACGGCCTCGGCGCCGAAGACGGCGCCGGCGGCCGCGTCGGCGAGGGTGTCGGCGGCCCGCAGCCGTCCCACGACGACGTCGACGTCGTGGTCGGCGATCACGCCGGCGCGCACCAGGTCCTGCGCGTCCTCTCGCGCCTCGGATATGGCCGCTTCGGCGCGACCGGGCGCGGCGTCGTATAACGAGACGACGAAGCCGCCGCGCGCCAGTTCGAGCGCGATGCCATGACCCATGCGTCCGGCGCCCACCACCACGGCGCGGCGCCCATTGCCCGACGTTGCATCAGTCGTCACGGTTCCGTCCCCCGCTGCGTTCCACCGGCACTATGAGCATAAGCCCCGCGGGGCGGGACGATACACTGCCGGCGTTGGCCGCATGACATCCACAGACACCACCGGGACGCGTGACGCGGTCGGAGCGACGGACGGCCTGCTGGCCCCCATCGCCGCGGCCTTTGCGGTGGCCGCTCGCCCGGACGTGCTCGGTCTGGGGCTTGGGTCGGGGGCGGCGGTGGGCGCGCTCGCCGGCAGCGCCGCCGCGCTGGCCTATGTCCGATCGCCGGCGGCGATTCCGTACTTCGTTATCGCGGCGGTGCTCATCGTCGTCACCTGGTCCGTGGCCGCGGGCGCCGTGGCGGCGGCGGCCGGCGAGCGGGAGACGCCATTGGCTTCCGGGCTGCGAAGGGCCCTGAACCGCGCCGTGCCGCTGGTGGCGGCGGCGATTCCGGCCGCGGTGGTGGTGGGCGTGCTGCTGGCGGCGCAGGTGGGCGTGTTCGCGCTGACGCAGATGGGCGCGCGCGGGCCCCTGGGTGAGCTGCCGGCGCGGCCGCTGGCGCTAATCGCCGTGGTCTACACGTTGATCTTTGCCATGAACGTGATGGTGATCGTGCCGGTCGGCGCGCTGCTGTGGCTGGTGGTGCCCCACGTGATGCGCGGGGCCGGCGCCGTGGAGGCGCACGCGCGGGTGCGGGCGGCGTGCTGGGAGCGTCCCGGCCTGGTGCTGCGCACCCTGGTCGGCGTGGTCATCATGGCGAGCGCGGCAGCGGCGGCGCTGCTCGGGATCGCGGCGCTCGGCCTGGTGCTGGTGTCATTTGCCCAGATCCTGGGCGCGGGCGAGACCTTTTTGCTGCGGTTCTCCGAGCCGCTGGTGTCGGACATGTTCATGACGGTGACGGTCGACAATCTCGCGGCGGTGGTGGTGATGGCCACCGGTATTGGGGCGGCGGTGGGCGCGGCGACGGGGCCGAGCAGCATGCTGGGGGTTGCGGGCGGGGCCTTTCTGGCGCGGCACGCGGTGGCGGTCGAGGCGGAGGCTGGTCCTGCGGGATAAGCTGCCGGCGCCGAGTCAACTTTTTGTCATTCCGAACGAACGTGGGGAATCTCAGGACGTTGTGCCTTTTCCCCGCCCCTTAGATTCCTCGCTGCGCTCGGAATGACAGACTTGGCGGGACCGCCTAGCCGCAGGCGCCGAAGCCGCAGGCGGGGCAGACGAGGCAGAGGCCCTGCGCGCGCAGGGGCGCGGCGCAGTCGGGGCAGGTCGGCGCGGGCCGGCGCATGACGGGCGGCGGCGTCGGGGGACGCGGGCGGACATCCACGTCGCGCGGCGGGGAAAGCGTGACCGTCGCCGGTTCTCTCAGGGGAGCCATGCAGGCAGTATAGCAGGGTGTTCGGTGTTTGTCTGGTATCTGGGCCGTGGGTCGAGCCCATCCTCGCCCAGGCCGAACAAGCCTGCCCAGATGGAAGACAGCCGCTGAAGCGGCGGGGCGCCGCAAGGCAACGTAGGAAACTATCAATCCAAGTGATAGTGTGGAACCGGTGCTTTAGAACTTCACCAGGGCGGCTTCTCGCTTGCTGTAGCGATTAGGGTGCTGCCGGGTGGGTGTGAAGAACCCGGTGCGTTTCCACCAGTTGCTTGATCGTCGTCCGGCGGGTCGCTTGGCGCCCGCGAATCCGCGCGCACCGGCGATTGGCAGGCGGAAGCCCTGGTCATGGCGCACGAGTCTCGCCATTCTGGCAATCACGGCTGCCGCGTTCATGGCGCTGCCAGTGACGCTCGCGCAACAGGTGTTCGTGCACGGCGCCGTCGTGGCGCTGCAGGGCACGCCGCATCTCTGGATTGCCGACGAGCAGGGCGTCCTGCACTGGGGCGGCGATACTCGCGCGCTGGCCGGCCGCCATATCAACTGGAGCGCCCGCACCGAGGTCAGCGTGGCCGGGTTGCGCGAGCTGCCGATGGGCGATCCGTGGCTGTCGGCCGGTCTGTTGAAACAGGGCGATCCGATCTATCTGGTCAAGTGGGAGACCGAGTGGCCGCGGCCGCGCCTGCTCCACATCCAATCCATCGCCGACGTGGAGCTCTTTGGCATCGATGAGAGCAACTACGGCAACTTCGTGCTGGACGTCACCACCTGGGAGGCGCGCTACGGGATTTCGGTAGCCAGCCTCGAGCGCGCGGAGCTTCCGCCGGCCGTGCCCACCGCCGCCCCGCCGGCGCCGACGCCCGTGCCCACTCCCGTCCCGACACCTGCGCCGCGGCCACCGTCCCCGCCGTCGCCTCCCCCGCCTCCGCCGCCTCCGCCGCCTCCCCCGCCTCCGCCGCCTCCCCCGCCTCGGCCCGCGCCGACACCCGCGCCGACGCCCGCGCCAACGCCAGAACCGACGCCCGAGCCGACGCCGGTACCGACGCCAATACCGGAGAGCGACGTTAACGAGGCGATCGACCAGATTGCGTGGGTCCAAGACGGCTTATCCGCGAATGGGGAACAGGCCGTCGAGCGGCTAAGGGAACTCGGACGCATATCCCCGGATGCCTTCTGGGCTCTGGTGCGAAACCCCGGCATCCATGCCACTTCAATACGTAGCACGAGTCTAACTCCGGCGCCAATGGTTCGAGGCATTCTTTGGTATACCGTGCTCATCGCGCGAAAATACCCGGCGGCAGCCGCCACAATTACAACTATGCCGTTTCTGGAAACGTTCAACGGTCTTGATCTCGTGCCTTTGCGAACATTAGACACGATTGTCTTGCGCGCTCCGCATGAGCTGAAGCGGACCGTCTCGTATTTGGCGGCGGTCGGGGGTCTCACCGACGATCAGCGCACTTCCTTGCCGTTGCTCCACCTCGAGCAGTGGCATCCCGAGGCGGCTCAAGCAATAGAAGCACTGCCTTGGGTTCAGGACGGTATTTCACCACCGCCACTTACAATAGATGGCGGCCTAAAGGGAACTCGCGACGAAGCAAGAATGGTGATGAATATGATGGAATGGCAGCTCAGAGGGTATCAGGGCCATTTCTCGACGTTTCTAAGCCGCGCGTGGTTTCAAGATGGACTTACCCCGCTCGAGCACGAGATTGTACGCACGTTAATGGAGAGCATGACTTCCGCTCATAGCCAGTTATCGCTTCAGATTGTGCAGATGCCATTTCTCGAATCCATAGATGAAGATGACTTGCGCATAGTCTACCTTCTCCAGGAAGCTACATGGGCCGGTGAGCTGCGGTCGTTGTTGGCGCGTCCAGCGCTGCGCAATGGGATTGATGATGGTCAGTTGGCGGTCCTGGCGCTGGAGTATCTCGGCCTGCGGAAGCCGGAGGCGGCGGCGAAGGTAGAAGCGTTGTCCTGGGTGGAGGATGGGGTGGACTCATCGGAAGTGGATGCCGTGTTCAGGCTTCATGAATTGGGGCTGGAGTCGTCGGCGACGCTCGACGCGGTTGTGTCGAAGCCTTGGGTCGTGGATGGCATGAGCAAACCTGAAGTATCGATGATTTTCTATGTTACGACCATTGCGACGAGAGATGAGGCGCTTGCCGTGCGTCTTTGCCAGATGCCGTTTCTGGACGCAGTTGACCAAACGGATGTGGCAGCGATGAGCCGGTTGTTCCTGTTCGTCTTTGATGAAGCCCGCAGAAGCTTCTTGGACCGGGTCCTGTCGCATCCCACGTTGGGCGGCGTCATCGAGGATGACGACCGAGGAATGGTGACCGCGGTGCTGCTTACCGGCTATCACTCAAGCGGAACACAGCGTGACGATCTGGTGGCCACGCTCATGGATCCCGCGCAGGTCGTCAGTGAGGAGCGCACCGTCACGCTCCCCCTTGCCGGGGACGTGATCCTGTCGGTACTCCGCGCAAATGAAATCTCAGCCGACGTTATGGATTATCTGGAGCAAGTCGTGCGGGTGCACGAGGAATACATGGGCGTGCCATTCCCGGTGGACTTCGTCTTTATGGTGGTCGCGGATGTCGGGCGATCAGGGGGCGGGGCATCCGGCTTTCTCACGATTGATGACTCGTGGTCCCCCGATTTCACCTATGTGATTCCACACGAGGCGGCGCACATCTACTGGGCGATTCCTCCGAGATGGCTGCAGGAGGGCAGTGCAGAGTTCATGACCTGGATTGCGAACGGCAAGGGCACGCCCTTGCATACCTTCACTATCGGCGTCGACTCGTGCTCCTCCGCGAGCAATCTATCTGAGCTCGAACGGAAAACGCCTGCGACGATTAGTTCGGCATCGCATTGCCACTACCGTATGGGATTCGCGCTCTTCCATGACCTGTACAACAGCTTGGGGGACGCCGAGTTCCGCCGAGGGTTCGGGGAACTGTTTCGGACGCTGGATGCGGATAGGTCCGACTTGAGTCGTCAGCCCAAGTGCGTAGTGACGGAATCGAGCCCTTGCTACTTGAAAGCTGCCTTCGTGGCCGGCGCCTCAAGCCCTGAGGCAGCAGCTCGGACCTCAGATCTCATCGACCGGTGGTATTACGGCCCGCAAGGCGCCAGTCCGTAGGCGTCCCCGCGCCTATACTGCGGCGCCCCACCCGCTGAGGATCCGCCCATGTCCGCCCTGGTTGCGCGGCTGGCCGATTTGGTGGCGATCAACAGCGTCAACGCCAGCCTGCCGGGAGGTCCGGGGGAGCAGGCGATGGCGGACTACGTGGCGGATGCCGCGCGGGGCATGGGCGCCGAGGTGGAGCAATACGAGGTCGAGCCGGGCCGTCCTAATTTGCTGGCCCGCGTCGATCGCGGTCGCCGGCGCACGCTGATGTTCGAGTGCCACCTGGACACGGTTGGGCTGGCGCCGATGCCGGACGCCCTGAATCCGCGCGTCGAGGGCGGGAGGCTGTACGGGCGGGGCTCGGCCGATCCGAAGGGCTCGCTGGCCGCGATGCTGAGCGTGCTGGAACGCGCGGCCGGCGACCCGGGGTTTCCGATCAACGTCTGGCTGGCGGGGTCCATGGACGAAGAGATCACCATGCGCGGGTCGCGGGCGCTGGCCGAGCGCCGGCCCGCGGTGGACGCGGTGATCGTGGGCGAGCCGACCAACCTGCAACCCATCGTGGCTCACAAGGGGGTGCTGCGCTGGCGGGTGCGCACCACGGGCGTGGCGGCGCACAGCGCGACGCCGGAGCGTGGGCGCAACGCGATCTTCGACATGCAGACGGTGATCGGCGCGTTGCGCGCGGGCATCGAGCCGGGACTGGCGCGGTCGTCGCATCCGCGTCTCGGACGGGCGACCTGGAGCGTGGGCGTGATCGAGGGCGGCGAGGCGGTGAACGTGGTGCCGGACGCGTGCCAGATCGACTGCGACCGGCGGCTGCTTCCCGGTGAGGAGCCGGAGGCCGTCCTCGCCGAGGTGGACCGCGCGCTGGACGCGTTGCGCCAGGACGACGGCGGGCTCCGGGTCGAGCGCGAGGCGCCCTACGTCCACGTGCCGCCCATGGAGACCGACGCTGATGAGCCGGTGGTGCGGGCGACGGTCCGGGCGTTGGAGCGAGCCGGTCGCGACCCGACCCTGGCCGCGGTGGCCTATGCCACCGACGCGTCCATGCTGGCGTCCGTCGGGGGACTGCCCGCGGTGGTGCTGGGTCCCGGGGACATTGCGCAGGCGCATACGAACGACGAGTGGATCGGCCTGGCGGAGCTCGAGGCGGCCGTGGGCGTCTATCGGGGGATTTGCGAGGCGTTTGCGGATGCGGGCTGACGGCGGCGGACACGCATTTGGCGTTCGGTGTGCGATTCCAGGTTCGTCCGGACTGGATTCCGGCTTCCGCCGGAATGACGGTGGAGTGACGCCAAGGCGTGCATTCGCCGGAATGACGGAGCAAGCATGATCCGCTACCGGCCAGACTGCCTGCGCCCGCCATCTACAATGCCGTCCGCTCTGGCGACCTTGACGATGCCATGCCGGTAACGGCGGATGTTTGTGTGCTTGGCGGCGGTCCGGGCGGCTACGTGGCGGCCCTGCGGGCGGCCGCGCTAGGCGCAAGCGTCGCGCTGGTCGAGGCCGAAGAGGTCGGCGGCGTGTGCCTGCTGCGGGGCTGCATTCCGTCCAAGGCCCTGCTGCGCAGCGCCGAGGTCTACCAACTCGCGCTGCACGCGGGCGCGTTCGGCGTCAATGTGTCGGGCGTGGAGGCCGACTATGCGGCCATGCGGGCGCGCAAGGACCGCATCGTGCGCCAGCTGGTGCGCGGCGTGGGCGGCCTGCTGAGCGCCGCCGGGGTCACGGTGGTGCGCGGCTTCGGCACGCTGGCCGGCGCGGGCGTGGTTGAAGTGGACATGGGCGAGCGCGGCGACCTGGTGATGGCGCCCAAGGTCATCATCGCCAGCGGCTCGTCGTCGGTGATGCCGCCGGTTCCGGGCACGGACCTGCCGGGCGTGATCGACAGCGACGGCGCGTTCGAGCTGGAAGCGCCGCCGGAGCAGATCGTGGTGGCTGGGGCGGGCGCGGTGGGCGTCGAGTGGGCCACGCTGTTCGCGCTGCTGGGGAGCGAGGTCACGCTCGTCGAGATGCTCCCCACGGTGGTCCCCAACGAAGACGACGACGTGAGCGCGGCCTTGCGCAAGATCCTGGTGCAGCAGGGCGTGACCGTGCGCGACGGCACGCGCATCGAGTCCATCGCCGAGCGTGAGGGCGGACTGCGGGTGAGCCTGGCCAAAGACGACGAGAGGTCAGAGGTCGACGCGACGCACGTGCTGATGGCCACCGGACGTCGGGCCAACGCGCTGAATCTTGGACTCGACCGCATGGGCGTGACGCACAGCGCGCAGGGGATCCCGGTGGACGGCGCCATGCGGACGAACCGGCCGGATATCTACGCCATCGGCGACGTGACGGGGCAGCGGCTGCTGGCGCACGTGGCGTCGCACCAGGGCGTGGTGGCGGCGGAAAACGTCGTGGGCGGATCGGCGGTCTACCACGACGACGTCGTGCCGGCGTGCACGTTCACCCATCCCGAGATCGGCAGCGTGGGGCTCACCGAAGCCGACGCGCGGGAACGGCACGGCGAGGTGATCGTGGGGCGGTTCCCGTTCCAGGCCCTGGGCCGCGCCCGGGCGTTCGGCGATACCGACGGCTTCGTGAAGCTGGTGGCCGACGGCGCGAATGGACGGTTGCTGGGAATGCACGTGATCGGCCCGGCGGCCAGCGACATCATCGCCGAGGGCGCGCTGGCGCTGCAGTTGGAGGCGACGCTGGACGACTTGCGCGAGACCATCCACGCGCACCCGACGTTCCCCGAAGCCTCGGCCGAGGCCGCGTGGCAGGCGATCAACCAACCGTTGCACCTGCCGCAGCGGCGCGCCCGTGCGCGAGCGTCCTGATGCGGATTCCCGCATTCCCGGGAATCACGGCGTTGCCTTTCCTAGATTTGTAGGGGCGTCCCTTGTGGGCGCCCGTTCCGTCCGTGACCAGGGCAGCCACAAGGGCTGCCCCTACATCGAAAGATTCAGATGAGCACCGCGAGAGGGCCGTCCGTAATCGCGGCTGGCGAGGTCATGGTCGAGTTGGCCGGTCCCAAGCCGCTGGCGCGGGTGGAAACGATCAAGCGGTCGAACTCCGGCGACGTGCTCAACGTGGCCGTGGCGCTGGGGCGGCTGGGGCTGCCCTGCGCGATCCTGACCAAGGTCGGCGACGATCCATTCGGCGACTATCTGCTGGAGGACTGGGCCGGCCTCGGGGTTGACCAGCGCTATGTCGGGCGCGGCTGCGGACCGACTGGCCTGTATGTGGCCGAGCACGCCGCCGACGCCAGCTATCAGATCTGGTACTGGCGGAAGGGCAGCGCGGCGTCGACCATCGCGCCCGCCGACGTGGACCGGGTGGACCTGGGCGGCGTGCGGCTGGTGCACTTGAGCGGCATCTCGCAGGCCATCTCGGCGTCGTCGCGCGCCGCGACGCGGCGCCTGGCGGCGCGCGCCCGCGAGCGCGGCATCCCAGTCTCGCTGGATATCAACTTCCGCCCGCAGCTCTGGTCGGGGGAAGAAGCGGCGGCGGCGATGCACGAGGTGCTGCCGGACGCGGACTTCGTGTTCTGCGGCGCGCCGGACGAGTCGCTGGCGGTGGCGGGACTCGGCGACCCCGAGGACGTGGCGCGGTATTTCCTGGACCAGGGGGCGGAGGTTGTGGCGGTCACGATGGCGGGGGATGGGGCCTTCGCGGCCACCGGCGATGAAACTGTGCGGCTGCCGCACGTGGCGCGGCGCATCCGGGGACCGCAGGGCGCGGGCGATGCGTTTGTGGGCGGTTTCCTGGCGGGTCGCCTGGCGGGCGCCGGCCTCGCGAC
The DNA here is from genome assembly GCA_028873795.1 of Chloroflexota bacterium. Taxonomy (GTDB): domain Bacteria; phylum Chloroflexota; class UBA11872; order UBA11872; family UBA11872; genus JAJECS01. The sequence continues at coordinate 5,534 of JAPPNP010000074.1, read as the reverse complement.
CTGCGCGCGCTTCGGGACGCTGGTCGCCGGGCTGAAGGTCGAGAAACCGGGGCCGCTGCACGGTTTGCCGCAGCGTCCTGAGATCGTGGCGCGGGCCGCCGAGCTGGGGTGGGACGACGTGCTGCGGACGCTGAACGTATTGGAAGCAGATTCCGGCGGATCGGACGCCGATCGGAACGCAGCGGAGGTGACGGGATGATCGTGGTGACCACGTTGGAGATTTCGGGGCGGGAGATCACCGAGACGCTGGGGATCGTGCAGGGGAACAGCGTGCGGGCGCGCGGCATCGGCCGCGACCTCATGGCCGGGCTCCGCACCATCAAGGGCGGCGAGGTGCGCGAGTACGCGGAGCTGCTGGCGCAGGCGCGGCATGAGGCGGTGGAGCGCATGGTGGCCCACGCCGAGTCGCTGGGCGCCGACGCGATCGTGGGCGCGCGCTACAACGCGGCGGACGTGATGCAGGGCGTGGCCGAGCTGTTGGCGTATGGGACGGCGGTGCGGACGACGGCTAGGGGCTAGGTTGGAGACTATGGGGAGGGAGTCTTCACCCTCACCCTGAAAGAGGCTGTTGCAAGACCCACCCGGGTTTGGGGATGACCGGGGCATCCTTTCCGCCCCAGATTCAATGTGGGGTGGATTCCCGCCTTCGCGGGAATGACGAAGGGTTACGCAAAGGTCTCTGCTACGGGGAAGGGGTCGGAACGGAAGAAGCGGTGGTTCGAGAGCCGCCGTTGGGCAAGTACGGCGCACACGTTGCGCCGGGCAACCGGACTGGATTCCGGCTTTCGCCGGAATGACGGAGGGGTAGGACGAGGATCCGTCAGGTGAGCGGAGGCTCGGGTGGCCAGCCGAGGGCGGGCGCGTCGCCGCTGCGCTCGTAGGCCATGGCGATGCGCACGGCGGTGCGCTCGCGGTACTTGGGGGCGACGATTTGCAGCCCCACCGGCATGCCGTCGGCGCCGCGGCCGCAGGGCAGGCACACCACCGGCTCGTGCGTGCAGTTGAAGCACCGCGTGAAGCGGCCCATCCAGGTGAAGTCGGTGAGTGCTTGGGCGATCGGCACGGGTGAGCGCGGGAGGGCGGGCACCACGAGCGCGTCCACCTGGCTGGTGGCGCGCCGGTAATCCGCCAGCGCGTCGTCGCGCATGGCTCGCAGGCGTCCGAGCGTCGCCGCGGTGTCCCGGGGATTCAGGTCCAGGACTTCCAGTCCCGCCGCCAAGCGCTCACGCAGAGGTTCGCCGACCCGGGAAAGGTCACCGCCGGTCGCCGCCGAGATCGAGGCGTGGGCTTCGAGAATCATGATGCCCCAATGGGACTCGATCACCTGCGGCAGCGACGAAAGCTCGACCGCTACCAGCTCGGCGCCCAGCCGGGCCAGCGCGTCGATGGCGCCTCGCACGATGCGCTCGATCTCGGGGTCGATCTCCTCGAAGAAATAGCTCGACGGCACGCCGAGGCGCAGGCCGTCGAGGCCGGCGTCCGCGTCGGGCACGAGGTGCGTCAGGCTGTTGGACTCGCCGATGCGCGCCTCGTCGTCCGGGTCCACCATGGCGCGCAGCATCAGCGCCGCGTCCAGGGTGGTGCGGGCCATGGGCCCCGGCGTGTCGAAGGTCGGCGACAGCAGCCGCACGCCGTCCAGGCTGACGCGGCCGTAGGTGGGCTTGATGCCGACCACGCCGCAGGCGGCGGCCGGCATGCGAATGGAGCCGCCCGTGTCCGATCCGAGCGCGGCGAACACCATGCCCGCCGCGACCGCGATGCCGGACCCACTGCTCGAGCCGCCGCTGACCCGCGACGTGTTCCACGGATTGAGGCCCGGTCCAAACTGGGAGATTGCGCCGGTCGGGTGCAGCGCCATCTCGTCGCAGTTCAGCTTGGCGATGACGACCGCGCCGGCGCGCTTGAGCTGGCGCACGAGCGTGCTGTCCCGCTCGGCGATGTGGCCGTCGAAGACGTGGGAGCCAGCCGTGGTCGGCGCGCCCGCCACGTCGGCCAGGTCCTTGATGCCGATGGGCACGCCGTGCAACGGCCCGCGGTGAGTTCCGCCGACGATCTCGCGTTCCGCCCGCCGCGCGGCCTCCAGCGCCTGGTCCCCCAGGATCGTGGTCGTGGCGTTGAGCGCCGGGCCCAGCCGCTCTGTGCGCGCCAGGCAGGCGCGGGTCACCTCAACCGGGCTGACCTCGCCGCCGGCGATGCGCCCGCCGATTTCGGCCAGGGTGAACTGCCACAGCTCCGTGGCGTCAGTCACCCGCGTCGTCCCAACCGAGCCAGTCGACCTCGGGCGACGTCCGCTCCCGCGTGTCAGGGGGCGCGTTGGGCGACGGATAGCCGAGGTAGATGAAGCCAACAAGCCGGTCGGTGTCGCCGATGCCGAGCGCCTTGCGGCTGGCGACGTAGTCGCACATGGCGCCGGTGCGCCACTTGGCCGCCAGGCCCTCGGCGTGGGCCGCCAGCAGCATGTTCTGCACCGCGCAGCAGCAGGCGGCGTAGTCCTCCAGGTCCATCACCGGGTCGTCGGCGCGCGGGTGGCTGACGACGATGACGACGGGCGCGCGCGTGAGCTTGGCGCGGGCGCCCTTGATTTCGCCGGCGGCGATCGGATCGTCGGCGTCGAGCTCGTCGCGCAGGCCGTCGCTGATGGCCTCGCCGACCGTCCGGCGCGCGTCACCGGTGAGCACGTGGAACCGCCAGGGTTCGGTCATGCGATGGTTGGGCGCCCACACGGCCACGTCGATCAGCCGTTGAATGGCGGCCTGCGACGGCACGTCGTCGGTCAGGGCGTTGATGCTGCGGCGATCACGCAGCGCCGTTAGGGTATCCACGGCACCTCGAATGCTTGGGGCTGGCCGTCACAGGGTCATGGTATCGACTGCCCCGCACGGACGCGCATCGGCCCGGGCACGGTGGGTGGCGAAAATCCCAGTGATGGCCAGCCATAGTCGCCGAATCGGCGAGGCCCCCCTGGTCACGGACTCTCGATTTACCGTGGTGTAGGCTTGGCCGCCCGGCGGCCCGGCAGCTGCTGATGGTCATTGGGAGATCGACATGGCCGGAGACAAGCTCGTCATTCTGACCGTGGAAATCCAGCGCGAGGGCGAGCATTGGGTTGGCCGTTGCGTGGAACTTGGAACGGCCACATTCGGGGACTCCGTTGACGAGGTTCACGAAGAACTTGTCGATCTCGTCGTTCTCCACCTGAACGGGCTGGAGGATGCCGGGGAGCAGGAACGGTTCTTCGAGGCGCATGGAATCAAGGTCTACCAGGATTCGGTGCCGCAGGAGGTTGAGCGGCCTGTGCCAATCAGCCGCGACGCCCCGTTGTTCACGCAGATTCTCCCAATGCAGATCGACTCACCTCGCGCAACGGCAGCCATGGCTACGGCGTAGGAGCACCTAGCCATCTCCAGCCGTGCCGGGCTGCCCGCGATGACCTGCGCAAAGCTGGAGCGGTTGCTCGAACGCGACGGTTGGCACAAGGGTCGAGCATCGAAGCATGGCGTCGTCTATCGGAAGACAGTCGTTGTTGACGGTCGGGCCGAGACCCGCGTCACGGTTATCCCGACCAAGAAGCACAAACGGAACAAGCCAATTCCACGCGGCACCCTGCGCGAAATCCTGGGTCCGAAACAGACCGGGCTCGGGGTAGACGGGCTTCGCCGACTGATCGATCTGCACGGCTGATACCGCCGACAGTTGGGCTCCGGCAGCCAGATCGTGGACGGCGTCGCCGGAGGGTCAGCAGGTCGGAGGGGGCCGCGTTCCATGCAACTGTGGGGTACAACGCGCGCCCTTAGCTTCGAGGGTCGCGGGCGACTTTGACACCTGTGCGCCGCTTGGTGACCCAGCACCGACGGGCAACCTCGATTTGCAGGTTGACCCGCGGGGATAGATTCCCGCCCCGTATCGAGTACGGGGCAGGCTCTTCGGAGACCTTTGCAGAATCCACCCGGGCTTGGGGATGACCGGGCGCATCCCGTCCGCCCCCAGATTCAATGAGGGGTGGATTCCCGCCTTCGCGGGAATGACGATGGGTTACGCGAAGGTCTCCCTTCGCGCGAATGACGACTCGAGTCGCCCACTACCGCTTCGAAGGGTCAACGCGACCCACGGCGCGTCGGCGGTACTCTGGGGCGGCACTCACGGGACGGCGGCAGGCGGCGCGCCATGCAGATTGGCGTCCTCACCGGCGGCGGCGACTGTCCGGGGCTGAACGCGGCCATTCGCGGCGTGGTGCGCCAGGCGGCGCGCCTGGGCTGGACCACGCTGGGGTTTCGCGAAGGCTGGGCCGGCGTGCTCGCCGGAGAGGCCGAGCCGCTGACGATCGAGGCCACGGACGCCATGCTCGCCGAGGGCGGGACGATGCTCGGCTCGTCGCGCACGAACCCGCTGCGCGACCCGGAGTCGTTCGCCAAGGCCCGCGCGGTGTTCGACGAATGCGAGCTGCGCGGGCTGGTGGTCATCGGCGGGGACGACACGCTGTCCGTCGCCGGGGCCATGGCCGCCGAGGGCGACGCCGTGGTGGGCATTCCCAAGACGATCGACAACGACGTGCCGGAGACCGACATCTGCATCGGCTTCGATACGGCGGTCACCACGGTGTCCAACGCCGTGGGGCGGGTGCGGACCACGGCCGTTTCGCATCGGCGCGTGGTCGTGGTGGAGACCATGGGTCGCGACGCCGGCTGGCTGGCGGCGGAGGGCGGCCTGGCGGGCCGCGCCGACTACATCGCGGTGCCGGAGCGGCCAATCGAGCTCGCGACGCTGGTCTCGCACATCGAGCGTCGCGCCGGCCGCGGGTTGCCGTTCAGCGTGATCGTGGTGGCCGAGGGCGCCGAGATCGTGGACCTGGAGGTCGACCCGGCGGAGGTCCATACGTCGGATGAGTTCGGCCACGTGCAGCTCTCGGCGCGCGGCTTGGGCTACGCGGCGGCCGGCGCGCTGGAACGCGCCCTGGGGCGCAGTGTTCCGGCGGTGGTGCTGGGGTATACGCAACGCGGCGGGCCGCCGACGCCGTTCGACCGCGTGCTGGGCACGCGCTGCGGGGTCGCGGCGGTCGACTACCTGGCGTCCGGCGCCCACGGCGTGCTCACGGCCTTGCAGCGCAACCGCATCGTCCCGGTGCCCCTGGCCGAGGTGGCCGGGCGGACGCGGCGGCTGGACGCGAGCTATCTGGCGTTGCTGGATTTGTTTGACTAGACGGATTTGGTGGCGAGGCGGAGCATTCGGGCGGTTGGTAGGCGTTGACCCCCATCCCAACCTTCCCCCTTCCAGGGGGAAGGAGTCGGAATGCAGGGGGAAGGAATCGGGCACGAGGCCGCCCGGGTTTGCGAACTGTCGCTAGGCGTATGTGAATGGGCTCACCGGCCACTGGATTCCGGCCCCGTATCAAGTACGGGGCAGGCTTTTCGCCGGAATGACGGAGGAACGGCGCACGCGTCTCCGCTGGAAGGGGGGATTGACCCCCATCCCAACCTTCCCACTTTTGTCCAGACCGGACACATGGTGAACAGGTGTTCGGAGACATGGTGAACACC
>JAPPNP010000086.1:4556-18774 GCA_028873795.1 Chloroflexota bacterium | reverse complement strand
CACCGCTCGCGGCTTGACACCTTACGCACCTGGGGTGTCTTGTGGCTGCCCGTGCGCGAGATTTCGGCCCTGTCACCCCAGGGAGACGTGCTGCATGAAGACTCCCAGCCCGGGAACTCGCGCAAGGCGCCCATCGGCCGTCAGCAGCGCGCACTGATGGGCGTGGGCGGCGGCCACGTAGAAGGCGTCGTAGGCGCTGACGTTGCGGCGATACCGCCAGGCAAACCGAGCTAGGGCTCGGTGCGACATGCGTTCCACGGGCCAAGCGCCAAGATCCTCAATGGCTATCCGCGCCCGAGCTTCGTCGAGGCGTCCCCGAAACACCGCCCGGCGCAGGGTCGACAGCACCTCGGCGTCCATTAGCTCCGGCGCCACCAGCGAGGCGCTTTCGATACTTTCCGCCACCGACAGGCCGAGGGGCGTCCGCAGCAGGTACTCGAACGCTACGGACGCGTCAATGACGAATCGGGTCACTCGGTCTCTGCGTCGCGAGCGGCGCGTTCCTCCGCCAGCAGGGACACGGCATCCACACCGAGGTCGGTCTTCGGACGCTGCGCTAGCCGCTCACGCCACTCGCCCAGCGCCAATTCGCGCTCGACGGCGTTGAGCACCACGGCGCTCATGCTGCGGTTGTGCTTGCGGGCGTGACGCCGGAGCCGCTCGTGCAGGTCGTCGGGAATGTCGCGGACTTGTAGATTTGCCATGTCATGAAATTAGCATGAACAATTCATGCAGCACGGTAGCGAGCCAACCACCAGGCGCCCTGGCGCAGGTCGCCAGCCGGCGCCTGGGAGGGAGAACTTGCGATGGACGACCCGTCGCCGGACATCGAGACCCGAAGCCAACCCTGCCTCGAATGGGGCTGCTTGATCGTGGTGGTTGTCGTGGTGGTGCTGGCGATCTTGGGCGCGACGGGTGTCTGCGCCACCGCGTAGCAGTGGCGCGGGAGCCTGATGGTCGATAAAATCTAGACAAATAATCTAGCCAGGAAATCGCCATGACCGATTGGCCACTGCATGACGCCAAGAACCGCTTCAGCGCCCTGGTCGATGCCGCTCTCGCCGGCGATCCCCAGCGAGTGACTCGCCGCGGCCGGCCCGCTGTCGTCGTGCTGGCCGTCGACGAGTACCAGCGGCTTTGTGAAGCTGAGCGAGCCGGCGCGCCTACGTTCATCGACCATCTGCTCGCCATTCCCAAGGGCGGGCCGGACGACCTGTTCGATCAGGCTTCGGTGAAGCTTCGCGACGTGGAGTGGTGATGTATCTGTTGGACACCAACGTGGTGTCCGCGCTGCGCCGGCCCGACCGTCACCCAGGGCCAATCGGGTGGCTTCAGGCCCAGCGGCCGTCCGACGTGTTCCTGAGCGTGGTGACCATTGGCGAGATCGAACGCGGCATCGCCCAGCAGCAGCGCCACGACCCATCGTTTGCGCGGGAGCTGTCCGTTTGGCTGGACCGGGTGCTCACCTGGTACGGCGATCGGGTGCTGGGCGTCGACGTGCCGACCGCACGGCGCTGGGGGCGCCTGTCCGGCGACCTCGGGCACGAATCCGCGGACCTGATTATCGCAGCCACGGCGCTGGAGCACGGCCTGACTGTAGCTACCCGGAACACCAGGCACTTCGAGCCCGCAGGTGTCGAGGTGTTCAATCCGTTTTGGCGAGACGGCGTGACCACCGATGGCTGAACACCGAGAGCACGCCTGATTGTTTGGAAGGCGGCGCAGCGCCGACCGGCATCAACAGGTTCCGGCGAGGGTGCTGGAGCGGAAGACGGGATTCGAGGAGGCAGGTTCCGTCTCGATTTGGTCCATGCCGGATGATACCGATTGATGGCACGCCAAACCTGTTACGGCGAGCCGCGGATTGCCCTTGGATCCTTTCCATTGCGGTTCGTGGCTTTCGGTTTCTAACAACGAGATGACCTAGGTGCACTGACCACAGAGGTGTGAGACACGGCTGACGGGTGGGAGACCGCCCAACGCGCCGTGGGGCCGGCGGAGTCGGCTTCGCTACTCTGATCGCCCGCGTTTTCAGTCGCGAGCAGATCGAGTCTTGCGCATCACGCTCGTCCGGCACGCCGAGTCCGAGGCGAACTTCTTGAATATGTACGGTAGTCATACCGATACCGGGCTGACCGACCGCGGCCGCAGGCAATGCGCCTTCCTGGCTCAGCAAAGGGATCGATTCGACGGTGCGCGGATCATCGCCAGCGACCTCCCGCGCGCGACCGAAACGCTTCGTCTCGTCCTTGGGTCCGAAGTGGACGCGACCCTCGAGCCGGTCTGGCGCGAGCGCGATTTTGGCGGCGCCGCCGGGATGCTGGCGGATGCGGCGCGCGCTCGCTATCCCGCAATGTTCGATTTCGAGGGTGGCGGATGGTTTGCGGCCAAGGCAGAGGACGGTGAGTCCCTCGCCGAGGTGGATCGTCGCGTCCGCGTCGCGCTCGAGGAGATCGTGGCGCGCGACGACAGCCACGTCGCCGTCTTCACCCACGGCGGCCCAATACAGCTTTCGATTTGCGCAGTGCTCGGCCTGGACCCGCGCACGCACATGCGGCGTTTCAAGGTCGAGAACACTGGGATTGCGACATTTCAGAGTTCGCCGTGGGGTGTCGTCGTCACTGGGTGGAATGAGGTGTCGCACCTGCCGTCCGAGGAGCGCACGGACGTATTCGAGGCCTAGGAAACCTCTGATTTAGTCGGGGTTGGCCAAGAACCGGACCCGGCTGTGCCTGTTGTTCGGCTTCGCCAATCTGCTGCTCGCGGCACGCGCGGGTACGATCGCACTCCCGCAACGGATAGAGCCGGCGGATCGAGCCAGCGCGCTGCCCCAGGCCGTGATCCCGGACCCGCGCTCAGGCACCCCTGTTGTTCAGAGGTCTCTTAGAAGTCCCACGCAACTCCTAGTTCCGGCCGTGACTCACTCAGGCGCACCAGGGAGCGTCTGCACTCCAGCGGTTAAAACTGCGGATGGGCTGGCCGGCCAGCCGGGCGCGGGCGTCAAACCAGAGGTCGCGCCAGGCGTTGTGGTCGGCGAGGGCGGATTCCGGGTTGGAAGCGCTGCGGGCGACGAAGTCGGGAAAGTCGGCGCGGCCGTTGATCTGGCCAGTCGGCTGATAGCGCAGGTCCATGCTCCAGCGCACGCTGTCGCTGAGGTTGGGAAGAGCGCAGTGGGGCGTGAAGCGAGTCATCAGGAGGACCGAACCGGCGCGCATCGGGAGTGGCAAGACGTCGTTTTCATCCAGTGCCTGTGGAGTTATCGCCAGGCCCTCGTTGCCGGGGCAGTGATTGAGGATTCCGCCCCGGTGGCGCCGTGGCCAGACGCCAAGGCAACCCATCTCGGCGGAGACGTCGGTGATGGGCATCCAGACGGTGAGAACCTCGCTGGCGTCGGCATCGGCGGATTGCACGCCGATATCCTGGTGGGCCGACGTGGTGAGGGTGTTTTCATCAGGAATGCCGTTCCACTGATTGTCAGTCCTGGCGAGTGAGAGTGGGGTTTTGACGCGGATGTGTTGGATTGGGCTGGAGGTTATCTCGGGTCCGACGATCGACTCGACAAGGTCGAGCAGAATCGGGTGGGTGAGGATGCTAAAGGCGCCGTTCCCGAGGTAAATCGGGGTGTCGGAGTCGATTGATCTCCTCTGTGGGAGAGAGATGTCGAATTCTTGGGCGGGAAAGGCGCCGGGGGCGCGGAGAACCTGTAGGACACGCTGCCCGAAGGACTCCTCAAAATCGTAGTGTTCGATGTCGCCGGCCTCGAGCAGGCGGCGGGCGATCCGGTCGAGAATGTTTCCGAGCTCTTCGTTGAGCAACTTGAAATCGCGGGCCGGGTCGAAGACATCATCGATGACGAGATACCCTTCGCGGTCGAAGAAGTCCCTTTGGCCCGTGCTGAGACCCGGCGCGTTGGCGATCATCCGTCCTTCCTCCGGTGGCGCGTTGAGCGACCTGGTGACGGTCACAGCCTGAAATCCTCAGGGGATATCGCGCGGCAGGGGGCTCCGCCGCAGGCCGGTCGGCCTGCGGCGGAGTTTGGTTTCTGCGTCAACCGCCGAAATCGAGCGCGACCGGCACAGCGTCCTTGAAGAAAAACTGCTCGGGGCGCGCGGGGCCCGGGCTATAGGCCGCTTGCCCATATGGGAGAACCTCCGCCACATTCTCAAGCCGGTTGCTCCGAACTCGCACCCCAATGAGCGCCGGCGACAGGCCGACCGTCCCGATGACCCACAGGTTGTCCACCATGATGCGGTGGATCTCCTTGCCGAGTTCCCGGGCTTCTTCGACGGAGACTCCCTTGGCTCGCTGGTGGAGTTCCTGCTGGCGCCGGATCTCACTGCCCGCGGGCGGCTCCAACCCTCTGGCACCGCCGGTCTCGTACCAGATCCCGTAGAGCGGGGCGGCAGAGGCTGCGGAGGCCATGAGGGAGGATCCCGGGTAAAGGAGCGGTGTGTCGTTCCCGTGCAGCGACCAAATCCAGATTTGCAACTCGCCATTTGCCCGTCGCACGTTGAACAAGCTGCGCTCGAGCACCTGGAAGTTGACGCGGATGCCGAGGTTTCGCTCCCACATCTGACCCACGGACTCCGCGATGCCTGGAAAGTCCACAAAGGACGCCGCGACCGAGACAAGATCCAGAATCAACGTGCCTTCGCCATCGCTGCGCAATCGAAAACCGTCGTCATCGCGTTCTGCCAGGCCCAGTTCGTCAAGGATCGCGTTGGCCTTCGCAGGATCGAAGTCGGCGTACTTCGTGCGGTACTCGGGCTCAGGGGCGTACGGCGAGCCAGGGGCTGGCGAGGTCGTGCCGGGCGAACCCAGGCCCACCCAGTGAATCTCGTTTAATTCGTCGCGGTCGATGCCGTGCGACAGCGCCCGCCGGAAATCAAAGGTCTCGAGCCACTTCTTGATTTCCGCGTCATCACCTTGCCACGCCTGGTTGAAGTGAAAGCCACCCTCGGTGCCGTGGTTCCCGTTATAGAAGCTGACCGTGTAGCCGCCTCTGATTTCGTTGGCCTTCAAGACGGGTACGTTGCCGATGACGATGTGCCGGACCTGAAAGTCAAGTTCGCCAGCCACGGCCCTGAGGTTCAGTACCTCCAAGTCCTCGGCAAGATCGGTCCGAATTCGGTCGATGTAGGGCAGCTGATTGCCCTCGATATCCACAGCGTGATAGTAGGGATTTCGCTCCAGCAATACCTGCGGTGTGCTGTTAGCGGTTAGAGGCTTCCAGGCGGTCGTAACCGGACACCCCGGGTTGCGCACGGGGTGCGCGACCGTCTTCATGTGCTGGACCCAGTTCTCGTAGCCGGCGTCGCTGGCCAGCTTCGCGGCGTTGTCGTCACCGACGTGCTTGGGGTGAAACTGGGATAGGTAGTGCTTGGGTGCCCAGATGCTATTTCCGAGGTGACTCGAGGAGAACGCGCCGCCAGGCGGATTCGAAGCCAGCTGCTCGACGAAGACGAAGTTGGGTGCGCCGAAGCGGACCCTGACCGTGTAGTCGTCCACCTTCTCCCACGTACCCTGTTCACCCTGGGAGTCGGCATTCCAGGTAGACCCGCCTGGGTGGTAGTCGTCGTTCAGATACAAGTCCTCGTACCAAAACATGACGTCGTCAGCGGTAAGCGGCGTGCCGTCGGACCAGCGGTGACCCTCGCGCATGAAGAAAGTAAAGGTGGTCCCGCCGTCACTGACCTCCCACCCCTTGGCGATATAAGGGACGACTTTGGTTAGCTGGCTGTTCCAGTACAAGAACGTGTCGTGGAGGATGCGGTCAAAGTTGGCGAGGTCGCCGGGCCCAGTGAACGCCCGGCGCATCGTGCCGCCATACTTGCCAATTCGCCGCAGCGGTCGGTAGACCAACGGCTCCTTTGGCAGCCGCTCCGAGATAGGTGGCAGGTTCCCGGCCTGCACCAACGCGGTCCATTGCGGCGCCTCGGAGAACGACTCCGGAATGAAGCCAGTCACGACGTCAACGTTCTCACCGCTGGCCGGCTGGAGGGCCGGTATCACCCGCTCGGTCTCAATGACCTTCTCTACGACCTTCTCGACCGGAACTTCCTTGATCACGGTGGTCGCGACCGGCACTTCCACTTCCTTGGTGACGATCTTCTCCTGGATCACCACCCGCTCGACCGGGACCTCTTTGATCACGGTCGTCTCGATCGGCACTTCCTTGGTGGCGACCTCAGTCTCGCCACAGGCCATCAGAATCGGCACGCCCGCTACTCCGACTGCGCCGCCCCCGATCAAACGAAGCCAATGTCGACGCGACAGGCGTTTCATAACCAACCTCCCCGGTACCAACCTCGGATGCGATACCCGCTTTGCTCAACAATCACGCTTGCGCCGACCGGAGATGCCTGAAACCGGTGCGACGATTCCGATATCGTGCGCATGGCGTAATCGTGTGCATAGCGTATGCGGGTACCACTGATGCGTCAACGCAGGCGATGCGTACGCTGCCACCTGTGAGGGCCGGTCAGACTGCGTCTGCCGCTGAGTACGATTTGTTGGTGAACATCCCTCTCGTATACGGTATCCGGGAGGCGCCGCTGGTTCATCGGACGCGGCGCACCTGGGGTTCGTCAGCGCTCGGCGATCCGTCATCTGTGGTGGTCAACAGTCCGACGCTTTGCGGTTTCGTTAGGCTTCTCTGCGAAGTACGCTAGGAAAGCAGCGAATGCAGACGTGAGTTCTCGGCTCTCAGTGCCGCGTGGGGCTGTGCATCGCGCGGGCGTCGTCATCATTGCTGGAAGAGGATTCGGATCCGCCTGCTGACATTGGCGCATCAGCGGACAGGCGGCCAGCGCGGCAATATCCCCTGGCGGCCGGGCCGCGCCGGCTCGTGCAGGCGCTCGGTGAGCGGGTGCGGCGTTCGCCGTTCAAGTGGCGACAGCCCATCATCGCCAGCATCCACACCAGACCATCGACCGAGTTTCTCAGTGGGCGCACGATACGGGGGGTTATAGACGTGCCAAAGTTCGGCCTGGCCATCTCGTCGAATTATTTCATGGAAGATGAGCGTGCGGGGGGGTTGGAACCGATTGTGCGCGGCCTGGCCGCAGCCGGAATCCGCGGCTGCGAGCTCTCTTTCAAGCACGTGGAGCCCCCTGTCGATATCGCGGTGGTGCGATCGGTGCTCGATCGGCATGGCGTGCAGGCCCCAACCATCCACCCACCAATCGGCGCAACGAATCTGGGCGCGCTGGACGAGGACCACCGCCGGGCTTCGGTAGCGGAGATCAGCGCGTGCTTCGAGCCGTACGCGGCGCTGGGCGGCGGCGCGGCGATCGTGCATCCCAGCGGCAGTGGGGTTGCACCTAACAAGTCACTCGAATGGGACGAAGGGAACCGCGCGGCGCACCTGGATGCCTTTCGTCGCTCGCTGGACGAGTTGCTGCGGATGGCCGAGACGCTCGGCATTCGCCTCGCCTGCGAAAACATGCCGTCACATGGCCGGCCCCGGCCGGGGGTCCTGATGGAAGAGGTGCGGGCCGTGATCGATGGCTACCCCCAAGAGGTGGGACTCTGCCTGGACACCGGGCACGCGTACATGAGCGGGCTCGATCCAGCGGCCGAAGCGCGCATCGCTGGCGAGCGCCTCATGGCGTTGCATCTGCAGGACACGGACGGCGTGGCGGACCGGCACTGGATGCCTGGCCAGGGAGATGTGGATTGGGCGGAGTTGTACGCGGCGTTGACCACCATGGGCTTCGACGGTGCGTGGACGTTTGAAGTCCACGTCGAACCCGTTGCGGCCGCGGCGGCCGCCGGGCGCGTAGCGGACGGCTGGGTGGCCGGGCGGTTCTAGCTCGGCTGCGCCCAGGCCACGCTTGACCAGCCGCCCGTGCTAGGGCTGAATTGATCCGATGGCAGGCTGGGGCTGAAATGATCCGATGGCTGGCTGGCTGATCCGCCGAACGCTGTTTGCGTTCGCGACGTTGTGGGCGATTTCGATGCTGTCGTTCGTCGTCATTCAAATCCCGCCGGGCGATTACGTGACCTCATACATCGCGCAGTTGCAGGCGCAGGGCACCATCTTCACCGAACACGAAGCGCAGGCGCTGCGCGATCTCTACGGGCTCGATCAGCCGGTCATCTTGCAGTACTTCCGCTGGCTGGGCCTGATGGCGCAGGGGAATTTTGGAGTATCTTTCGAGTTTAACCGGCCGGTTCTGGATGTGATCGGCGATCGCTTCCTGCTGACTATTGTGGTGTCGGTAGCGGCGCTGCTGCTCACTTGGATCGTGGCGCTGCCGATCGGCATCTACTCGGCCGTCAAGCAGTACTCCATCGGCGACTATGCGTTCACCTTCATCGGGTTTATTGGTCTGGCGGTTCCGGGGTTCCTCTTGGCGCTGGTGTTGATGTATTTCGGATTTGTTCTGTTTGACGCCAACGTCGGTGGCCTCTTCTCGCCGGAGTACGCCCAGGCGGATTGGAGCTGGGACAAGTTCTGGGATCTGATGCAGCACATGCCGATACCCGCGCTGGCGCTGGGACTGGCGGGGACCGCGTTCCTGATACGCATCATGCGGGCGAACTTGCTGGATGAGCTGCGTAAGCCGTATTTGGTGACCGCGCGGGCGAAGGGCCTGACGAACAACCGGGCGGTGCTCAAGTACCCGGTGCGCGTGGCACTGAATCCGTTCGTGAGCATCGTACCTTTCGTGCTGCGAGACATCGTGGGAGGCAGCGTGATCGTATCGATCGTGCTGAGCTTGCCGACGGTCGGGCCGATTCTCCTGAAGTCGCTGATCGCGCAAGACTCCTTCCTGGCGGGGACGATCATTCTGTTATTGGGCGTCATCACGGTAGTCGGCACGCTGATTTCGGACATCTTGCTGGTGATTCTTGATCCGCGAATCAAGTTTGAGGCGCGCGGTGGCTGAGGACCACACCACCCGAACGATTGAGAGCACAGTGGCCGTTGGCGGCGCGCGCGAGGAAGAGCGCATCTCGGTCGCCACACAGTGGCAACTCACCTGGTGGCGATTCCGCAAACACAAGGTCGCGAACATCGCGGCGATTGTGCTGATCACGTATTACGTGGTGGTGCTGTTTGCGGACTTCTTCGCCTACGCCGATCCGAACTTGCCGGCGGCCAAGCGCGGTCTTTTGCCGCCGCAGCCGATTCACCTGTTCGATGACGACGGGTGGAACCCGCATGTGCTCGCATTCGAGGGAAGTCGCGATCCGGAAACCTTCGAACGCGTGTACGAGATCCTCGGCGATCAACCGATCTCGGTGCAGTTCTTTGCGCAGGGATTGGAGTACGAGATCTTGGGCATCATTCCGTGGGACCGGCACCTGATCGGTGTGAGCGACGACGCGGGTGGCGCGCTGGCGCAGGAGCATGTGTCGCTGCTGGGCACTGATATTCAAGGGCGCGACATGTGGTCGCGGATCGTTTTCGCGACCAGGATCTCGATGACGATCGGGCTGATCGCGGTGGCGATCAGTCAGATTCTGGGAATCGTGATCGGCGGCGTGTCGGGGTACTTCGGCGGCCTGATCGACACCGTGATTCAACGCATCATCGAAATCGTGCGCTCGATCCCGCAGATTCCGCTGTTGATGGGAATTGCCGCAGCGGTGCCGAAGGACTGGTCGATCGAGCAGATCTACTTCGCGATCACAATCCTGCTGGCGTTGATCTTGTGGACCGAACTGGCGCGCGTGGTGCGCGGCCGCTTTCTCTCGCTGCGGGAAGAGGACTTCGTGATGGCCGCCGAGCTGGCCGGGGCCAGCCGCATGCGCATCATCCTGCGACACATGGTGCCCTCGTTCCTGAGCCACATCATCGCGGCCACCACGCTGGCCATCCCCACAATCATCATCAGCGAGACCTCGCTGTCATTCCTGGGTCTAGGCTTGCGGCCGCCCGCCATCTCCTGGGGGGTGCTGCTGCAGCAGGCGCAGAACATCCAGACGTTGGCGCTGTCACCCTGGCTGCTGCTGCCGGCGCTGCCGGTGATCGTCGCGATTCTGGCGTTTAATTTCCTCGGGGACGGTCTGCGGGACGCCGCGGATCCGTACGGGACCTAGCTGATGGCCACCCTTGCCGCAGGGAAACGGCGGCCACTGCTGCGCGTGCACAACCTCAAGACCTATTTCTTCCCAGATGAGGGCACGGTGCGCGCGGTGGACGGCGCGAGCTTCGAGGTGTGCGCCGGCCAGACCCTCGGGATCGTGGGCGAGAGCGGCTGCGGCAAGAGCGTGACCGCACGCTCGATTTTGCGCATCGTCGAACATCCAGGCGAAATCGTGGAAGGCGAGATTCGTTATCTGCATCGAACCGACGGACGGGAGGTCGAGCTCGATCTGGCGCAGGTTTCGGCCGACGGCCGGGAGATGCGGCAGATTCGCGGCGGCGAGATCGCGATGATCTTTCAGGAACCCATGACCTCGTTCAGTCCGGTGCATCCGATCGGGAGCCAAATCGTCGAGGCCATCCGGCTGCACTCGCCGTTGGGCAAGCGCGAAGCCCGTGAACGTGCGGCCGACCTTTTGCGGCAAGTAGGCATCTCACGAGCCGAGGCGCGCCTTAACGAATACGCCTACCAGCTGAGCGGTGGTCTGCGGCAGCGCGCGATGATCGCCATGGCGCTGTCCGCCGAGCCGAGAGTCTTGATTGCCGACGAGCCCACGACGGCTCTGGACGTGACGACGCAGGCGCAGATTCTAGACCTGCTGCGGCAGCTTCAGACCGACCTCGGTATGGCGATCATCCTGATCACGCACAACCTGGGCGTGGTGGCCGAGATGTGCGACAACGTTGTCGTGATGTATCTGGGACGGGTGGTTGAGGAGGGTTCCGTGGATGCGATCTTCCACAATCCCAAGCATCCCTACACACGCCTGCTGCTGCAGTCGATCCCGAGCCTGTATTCAGAGGCGCGTGTCCCGCTGCCCACCATCAGCGGCGCCATCCCGCATCCCTACAACCGGCCCGAGGGCTGCCCGTTTCACGATCGCTGTCCACAATTCATTCCGGGAACGTGCGATCGGCACGTGCCCGAACTCCAGGCGCTCGATGAGCGAGAGTCAGATCAATTGGTGAGCTGCTTCCTGTATCACGAGCCCACGGACGAGCGGGCATGACCGTCGAAGGGCCGAACGGACACCCTCTCCTCGAGGTGAAACGCCTCAAGAAGAACTTTCCCATCCGGAAGGGCTTTATGCGCCGCGAGGTGGGCGCGGTGCGAGCCGTGGACGATGTGTCGTTCCACATCGACCGGGGCGAGACGCTGTCGCTGGTGGGTGAGAGCGGTTGCGGGAAGACGACCACGGCCCGCTGCATCCTGCGCGCGATCGACCCGACGGATGGCCAGATTCTGTTCCGGCCGACCGAAGACACGGTGTTCGATGTGGCGCAAAGCACGCGGCGCGAGCTGCGGCGGCTGCGTCGCGACATGCAAATGATCTTTCAGGACCCCTTCAGCTCGCTGAACCCACGGTTCCCGTTGCTGGAGATCGTCGGTGAGCCGCTGCTGGTGAACGGCATGCGCAGCGGCCGGGAACGGCAGGAGCGGGTGGAAGAGCTGCTGCGCTTGGTGGGTATGCGTCCTGAGTACATGCGCCGATTCCCACACGCCTTCAGCGGCGGGCAACGGCAGCGCATCGGAATCGCCCGGGCGCTGGCCCTGAACCCCAGGTTGGTCGTGGCCGACGAGCCGGTATCCGCGCTGGACGTTTCGGTGCAGGCGCAGATCCTGAATCTGCTGCTCGAACTGCAGCAGAAACTCGGGCTCACGTATCTCTTCGTGGCGCACGACCTGAGTGTGGTGAAGCACCTCAGCGACCGGGTGGCGGTGATGTACGTGGGCCGCCTGGTCGAGATGACCGATCGTGAGCGTCTGTTCAACAGCCCGAGGCATCCGTACACGGAGGCCCTGCTGTCGTCGGTGCCGGAGCCGGACCCGCGAAGGCGCTCGCAGCGCATCGTATTGGAGGGCGAGGTCGCGAATCCGGCGGCGCCACCGTCCGGGTGCTATTTCCACCCCCGCTGTCGCTATGCGCAGGACGTGTGCCGGACCGACACGCCCGTCTGGGAAGAGGTGGCGGAGGGTCACTGGGTCGCGTGTCACCGCGGGAAGGAGCTGGAGCTGGCGGGTGTGCGCGACCGGCTACCCATGAACACGGCGGCGGGCAACAGCACAAATCCCGCGACGAACGTCACGCCAGCGGCCTGAGATCTGACGTGTCCTAGCGGGACTGGCAGCCGATCGGCACGTGCCGGCCGCGATCGGCCGCGAGGCCGAGCACGCCGCGCAAGTCGTTGCGCAGAGGAGATTCCGCCGGCACCTCAGCCACGCTCACGAATGGCCTCCGGCGCGACATCCGCGACGTCAATCGCCTCCCCGGTCTCGGAACTGCGCAGCAGCGCCTGCAGCACGGCCATGGTGGCCAGATTGTTACGCCCGCTGCTGGCAGGCTCTTTGCCCAACCGGAAGGAGTCCCTGAAGAAGATGGCGAGGGTCTCCTCTAACCAGGCGTCGTCGTAGCTCGTATCGAGCATCACCGGTTGCCGGCTGCCGTCGGGCGCAATCTGGATCAGCTCGGCCGCGTCGTCACCGCGCCCCGGATGCGCGGCGCGGTGCACCAAGGTTGCGGCTTCGCAGTCGATCTGAAATCTATAGCCGGGCTGGTGCGATTCGAAGCTGGACAAGTATTGGACCACGGAACCGTCGTCGAATTCGAGCGTCGCCTGCAGCGAGCTGGGCGCCGCGGCATCGCTGAATCCTGGCGAAAAGAGGCGGCCGAAGACACGCGTCGGACTCCCGGGCATCATCGCGATGAGCGAATCGATGGTGTGGACGTCTGCCCGCCAGAGTCGCGATGTCCCGTCCTCGGCGGCCAGCTCGCGTGCAGGCAGATCGTGCCGCAGGTATCCGAAGCCGACCCCTCCCAACGCGCCCTGCGCCAAGAGTTTCGCGATGGTGCGTTCCACCGCCGCGAGCCGGTGCTGCTGGGCGACCACGATCGCCAGGCCCTTCGCCGCGGCGATCTTCACGGCCTCGGCGGCATCGGCGTAATTGGTGGTGAACGGCGTCTCGGTGAAGACGTGCGCCCCGGCCCTGACGGCCTCCAAGATGATGGCGGCGTGCGCCGACGCGGGCGCACCGACGAAGACGGCCACAATCTCATGCGCCTGCAGCGCGGCGGCGAGCGAGGCGTGGCAAGCGAGCTCGGGCAGATCAGTGAACTCGAGGGCCTCGCCAAACCGCTCCGCGTCCGTGTCCACCAAAGCGACGGGCGTGAAGCCGCCGACCCAATGCGAGGCGCGGAGGTAGCGCATGCCGCGACCGCCCAGGCCGACGTAGGCGGTGGGAACCGGCTCAGGTTGCATGACCGAGATCGAGATTCCAGAAGGGGCGCACGGGAAGTGTAGTCGCTGCGTTAGAACTCAGGGCTCGCGTGGGTAGCGTAGCCTCGTCGAGGCCGTGACGAGGAGACGCCAATGCCCTGTCCCCACTGCCGATCGGCTCACTCATCAGCTCTTGGCCGCACGTTCGATTCCTGCCTCCGCTACCGGCCGGCCGAGGTGGTGAAACTGGCAGACACGCAGTCCTGCCGCAGGCTTGCAGCATCGCTCGTGGCGCCGGCGGTCGGCGGCGTCATCGTCGAGGCCGCCGGCTGGCGCTGGGCCTACCACGCAACCGCGTTGCCGGTGGTGAGCGAGCGGCTCGGTCATCGGGACAAGACCTCGACCGCGAACCTCTACGCGCACGCGCTCCCGAACCCGCAGCGGGCGGCCGCGCGGGACCTGGACGCCTGCATTTCTGGACATCGGGATGACCCAGGGGTGACCCAGACCCCCTCGGCAGGGGGCTCCCAACAGGTTTGGGACGGGCCGTTGGAGCGGAAGACGGGATTCGAACCCGTGACCCTCTCCTTGGCAAGGAGATGCTCTACCACTGAGCCACTTCCGCCGGGCGGGACCGGCCCGCCGAACATTCTAGCGCGAGCCGCCGTCACCCGCGGGCCGGTCGTCCGGGCTTCCACGTCGGGGTCGGACTGGCGTTTGGCGACGGATTTCCCCTCATCCTGACCTTCTCCCCAGGGAGAAGGGACCGGACCCGACGCATCTGCGGCGCGCGCGTCTGCCCAGCGGATCCCCCTCATCCTGACCTTCTCCCCAGGGAGAAGGGACCGGATCCGACGCATCTGCGGCGCGCGCGTCTGCCCAGCGGATCCCCCTCATCCTGACCTT
>JAPPNP010000086.1:0-4456 GCA_028873795.1 Chloroflexota bacterium | reverse complement strand
CTCCCCCGGGAGAAGGGATCGGACCGGACTCCGCGGCGCTGTCGGAATCTATCTGCTGGACCGGGCGCCCCTACTCCCTCTCCCCATCGGGCAGAGGGTTGGGGTGAGGGGGTTCGGCCCGACCGCCCGCGCCGTCGGGGTCGTCGGCCAACTCTTCGAGCAGGCGGATCAGAAGCTCGGCGAGCGGCGCCCGATAGCCGGCGGGGATGCCGCGTTCGCCCAGGGCGTCGGCCAGCGCGGCGTCGGCGGCGCGGAAGTGCCAGGCGCGCACGGCCCGGTCGAGCGCCGGGCTGGCGGTGGTCACCACCGGGGCTTCGCCGAGCAGCCAGGCTGTGCCGCCTCCCGCGGCGGCGAGTCCCGCCTGCTCGACGAGCCGACCTAGCTCACGCGCGGCGAACACGCTGGGCGCCCCCTGGCCGCGCGCCCAGCGATTGACCGTGCTGGGGCTGACGCTCACGCCCGCCGCCTGCAACTCCGCCGCCACCTCGTCCAGCGTGCGGTCGGCATAGCCCATGTAGGCCCGGAGCCGTCGGGCGAGTTCGCCCGGGCCCGGTCTGGGATCGCCACTGGTCGGCAGATCGCGGCTCATTCTGGCCTGAAAGACACCATTTCCTAAGAATACACCCTGTCATGAAAGAAACAACCATTTATGGTAGTATCTCTCAAGTTGAGGGTGGTCACGAGATTCCCGATTCGATTCGCAAGGCGGTTCCGGATGGCGCGTGCAGGAGGGACGGGGCGCGTCCCGGCCCGGCGGGAAAACGACCGCGACCGCACGTCCGCCCTCGCCGCCCGCCTGGCCCGGGAGCCCCAGATCGCCGCGCTGGAGGCGGTGACGGCTTGGGCCGAGACGCAGGGCGTGTCACCCAAGTCCGTGGACGGCATGCGCAAGGTCATCGCCGTGTTCGCGGCGGACCCCGAGGCGCCAAACCTCGATCTGGCCATGCGCGCGCGGCGGCGCCGGATCGTGCGCGAGTTCCGCGAAACCGACCAGCGCGGCTAGTCGATCGGATCGAAGAAGGTCAGGTCCTGGCCGAAATTGTCCATGGCCTCGACCGCGTCGCCGCGAAGCCTGACCCTGATGTCGCGCGTGCGGTGCCGCAGGACTATCTCGCTGATCGGTGGATCGAGCCTGAACGTGATGCGCCGGCCATACGGCGGCTCGGCCACCATGAGATAGCGCCCCGTGCGCGGCACAGTCGCCACCGCGCCCTGGACCTCGATGCGTGAAGGGTCCGCCCACGCCGGCACCCGCACGAAGAGCGGCCCCCGACGCTTGATCGTGACGCCGAGCACGCCGCCGGGATAGGGCGACTCGACCTCAATGTCCTCGGTCTGATGGTCGAACAGCAGGTTCACCCAGTGACCGGCGGCGTCGAACCGGGTCACGTCGCGATAGGCCTCGCAGAGCGACGCCACGGCGCCACCGACGATGTCCATGTTGAACGAGATGCGGTCGGCCTCGACCGGCCGGTGACCGTAGGGCGCGGGGAAGCCGTAGGCGCCGAGGTGACGCCTGGCCACGTCGCGGCGACCATCGCCGCCCCCCGGATCGGACGGCTCGGCGATCCACGACACGTCGCGCAGCTGGCTGGGCAGCATGTGCCCGCGCAGGATGCGCTCGGCGTCGTCGAATGCCTCGGGATAGCCCCAGCGTCCCAGAATGAGCGCGGTTTCCAGGATGTCGCCGGTGTTGTTGACCTCGCCAAAATCGGGCTTTGCGTCCGGCAGGCTGCTCTCGATGACCCAGCCAAGCTCGTCGCGGATCTCCCACAGCCCGCGGCTGTAGAACGTCCGCACGCGCTCCATCAGCGGCGCGTCGTTGAGCAGGTCGGCCAGTTGCGCCAAGGAGGACATGACGCACGTGGTGGAGTGCGTGTGCGAGCCGAAGCGCTCGGTGGAGTAGCTGCCGTCGGCGGTGAAATGGTCCGCCACGGCCTTGTCCTTGAGCCGGATGGCCAGCTCCAACGCCGGACCGTAGCCCGCCGCGCGGTAGTACTTGACCAGCGGGCCGATGGCGCGACCCAGTCCGCGGATGAAGGTGGGTTCGACTGTGACGTCAATGCCGTGGGCGCGGGCGACGCCTTCGTCATCCCAGTCTCGGTCGGGGTCCCAGAGTTCGTTGATCGCGGCGATACTCGCCGCGGCAACGTCGTGTGCCTGCGCGGAGTCCCGGAAGCGCGCCAGGGCGTAGAGCGCGTGGAAGCCCTCGCGCACGTTGTGCGTTGGAAAGTTCACCAGCGGACCGCCGATCACTTCGCGGTTGAGCGGCAGCGGCAGCGGTCCGCTATAGGAAAAGAACGCGGCCCGCGCGTGCTTATCGACCGCCGCCTCGTCGATCGGAAACCCCAGGGACTCGGCCGTCAGCAGTGCGTTGAGGTGCCTTCCGGGAACGTGAGCCTCCGAGTGCACGGGGCTGAAGGCCAGACGCGTCTCGGGCCACACCTGGGACCCAAAGAACGGGATGTCGTCGTCGTCCGCGTTGAAAACGCTCGCCATCGTGCGCGAGCCGGCCTCGATGGCGGCGGCGATGTCGGTGGTGTTGACGTTGCGCAGCTTCATGGGAGACTCGCCAACCTGCGGCTCAACCGGGCGGAGTATAGGCGCGCTCATCATGCCCTGCGACGCTCACGCCACGACCGACGAGCATCGGGAAGCGTTGGCGCATCCGCCGGCAACGCTCAGGCCACACGACGTCACGCTGCGCGGACCGCGGCTGCTGCTGCGGCCGTTGACGGAAGACGACTGGGCGCCGCTGCTGGCCTGGAACAACGACGCCGAGGTGCTGGCGTGGACCGAGGGTGACGAGATTGCGTCGCGCACGCTGGACGAGGTGCAGCGCATCTACCGCGCAATCTCGGTCAACTCGCACTGCTTTCTGATGGAGCTGGACGGCACACCCATCGGTGAATGCTGGCTGCAGCGGATGAACTTGGAACGGCTCGTGGCGCGGCACCTCGGCGAGGACGTGCGGCGCATCGACATCGCCATCGGTTTGCCGGCGCTGTGGGGCCGGGGATTGGGCCGCGAGGCGGTGGGACTGCTGCTGGACTTCGGATTCCGGCGCGAGGGCGTGGACGTGATCTACGCGTGCGTCGACGCAGGAAATGTGCGCAGCCGGCGGATGTTCGAGTCGCTGGGGTTTGCGGTCGAGTCAGGCATGGACTCCGCCGGGACCGACGACGATCTCGATCTGGCGCTCAGGAGGGGCGACTACGCCTCGGCCGACTGAGGGGGCGCGGCAGCTCGAGACGCAGGGCGACTGGCCCAGTTGCCATGGGACGCTGGATTCCGGCCTTCGCCGGAGTGACGAATGCCCGGAGCGGCCGGCGGTCGCGGGGTCGGAGCGAGGCTGGCAGTCTGCCCAAACCAGGCGTCCGGTCTCCTCTCCCAGGGGGGAGAGGGCCAGGGTGAGGGGATTCCGCGCACCGCTCACAGATTCACCAGCACCAGCCCCACGAGCGCCGCCGTGATGCCGAGCAACGTGACGGGGCCATGGCGTTCGCGCCAGACGATCCAGCCGGCCAGGGTGATGAGGAGCACGGTGCCCGCGCTGTGCACCGGAAAGGCCACCGCGCCGGGCACCTCGCGCAGCGCGGCGAGGAATAGCCACAGCTGCACCACGTTGCACAGACCTAGTCCGACGCCCATCACGATTGGCAGCGGGATCCACGCCGGTGCGCCCGCCAGACCCTGCGCACGCAGCGGCGGGCCCGGGCCCTCGCTCCAGCGTCGGATGGCCAGCGTCGCGCCCGCCGTCACCGTTGCGCCGGCGAATGTCGCCAGCACGAACGCGTCGCGGTCGGCGGCCGGCGTGACTTCGCTGATGACCTTCCACGAGATCAGCGTGCCTGCGGTGAATCCCAGCAGACCCACCACCACCGCCCAATAGAGGCCCACCCGCGCCGCGGGAAGCAGCGGCATGCGGCGATAGGCGATCAGGGGCGCCGCCACCACCAGCAGCGCGATGCCGACCAGAGTGAGCGCTTCGGCCGGCTCGCTGAACACCACGAGCGACACGGTGATCGGCGCCAGCAGCGCCAGCGAGCCCAGCGCAAAGGTGACGCCCACGCCTCGCTGTCCGAGCATGAAGTACTGCAAGACGAATAGCACGGCGAAGCCGACGCCGTTGAGCGCGCCCACCCAGTAGGCCAGCGCCGACGCCTCCCAGCCGCCCCGCCCGGCCACCCACACCAGCGCCACCAGCGCGGCGACGGCGTAGTTGGTGACGGACACGTAAAAGTAGTGCCCGCGCCGCCGCTGCGCCGCGCGCTGAATCAGCCCAAACGACACCGCCAACGCCACGGCTGCCATGAGGTAGCCCATAACGGCGGATAGGCTCGCATACCAGGACGGTCACACGTCATTGGGCGCCAGTCTCGAGCGGCATGTAGGGGCGGTCCTAATGGGACTCGACCAGTAACCCGGCGTCATCCGGGACACTGGTCCCGCCTTG
>JAPPNP010000050.1 GCA_028873795.1 Chloroflexota bacterium | reverse complement strand
CCCCCCCCCCCCCCCCCCCCCCCCCCCCCCCCCCCCCCCCCCCCCCCCCGGCGCGTTTCCCTCGGTCTCTGGCGACGTGAAGTGATAGTGGTGCGCAACTTCAGGTAGCGCCCGCCGTTTCTTCGCATCGGCGCCGAAATCCGGTCTCCTCTCCCTGAAGAGTCCGGTAGAGGCGGGTCTCAGACCCTCCCGCCGTCACGCATCCGGCTCGCCTTCAGCTTCGACCGAACTGGATTCCGGCCTCCGCCGGAATGACGGACGAGCTACGTACGGGTCGTGTGAGGGAGAGAGCCAAGGTTAGGGGCACTCGGGGCTACGATTCCGCCGGACGCATGCCCACGGAAGCCGCGCGAGCCACTTCCGAATAGACGCGCTCGCGCCGCCCCGTTACCGTTCTGGCAGCCGCCGCTGAGGCCGGGCGGCCTGGAGACGCTGCCATGAAGGTGTTGATAGTCCCCCACGCCGACTACTACGTCCTGCCGACGGAGGAGCTTCGCGCGGAATTTCCCGACGCGACGTTCGTCGAGCCGCAGACGCCCGAGGAGCGGCTGCGCGAGGTCGTCGACTCGGACGCCTTTTACGGCACCCCCACCAGCGAGGAAATGCAGGCGGCCACGCGCCTCCGCTGGATCCACAACCCCGGCATGGGCATCGACCGGCTGATGAAGGTGCCCGAGATCGTCGCCTCGAACGTCGTCATCACCAACGCGCCGGGCCCGCACACCAATCCCATGGCCGACCACGCGTTCATGTTCATCCTGGCCCTGGCGCACCGTCTGGAGGAATCGCTGGACGACCAGCGGCAGCGCGTCTGGGACACGGTGAAATACAACAGTCGCATGCTGCCGCTCGATGGCGCCCGCCTGGGCATCCTCTCCATGGGCGGCGTCGGTCGGGCCGTTGCCCAGCGTGCGCTGCCCTTCGGCATGCACGTCCATGCCATGGACCCCAGCCCCACCGATGTTCCCGCCGGCGTGCGCCGGGTCTACCCGCCCGAGGAATTGGACGAGATGCTGCGGCACACGGACTGGCTGGTCGTCACGTCGCCGTTCATCCCCGCGACCGCCGACCTGATCAATGCCGAGCGCATGGCGCTCATGCCCGAGGGCGCCCACATCGTCGTCGTGTCCCGCGGCGGGATCGTCAACGAAGACGCGCTGGCCGATGCGCTGCACGGCGGACACATCGCGGGCGCGGGGATCGACGCGACGGCCGTCGAGCCGCTGCCGCAGGACAGCCCGCTGTGGACCGCGCCCAACATTCTCATTTCGCCGCACAGCTCGGCGTTGAGCACCACGCTTGCCGCCGAGCGTCAGGCGATCTTCTTCGCCAACCTGCGCCGCTTCGCCCAAGGCCGGCCGCTGGCGTTCGTGTGCCCCGTCGGCCGGGGGTTCTGAGCCCTAGCAACCCAATCGCGCGTCTCGCCCCACTTGGCCGCCGCGCCCCGCGGTGGGAGCATTGGGTCACGGGCGGCTGGAGGTCGGACCCATGACGCGTGACGGCAAGGTCAACGCCGGACGACTGAGCGACCTCGCGCCCGGCCGCTGTCACAACCTGCGCGTAAATGGGCGCACGCTGGTGCTGGTTCGCGACGGCGACCAGGTGCGCGCGCTCGACAACCGCTGCCCCCACATGGGATTTCCCCTCGACCGCGGCAGCGTGGACGACGGCATCCTGACCTGCCACTGGCACCACGCGCGCTTCGACGTGACCACGGGCGGCACGTTTGACCTGTGGGCGGATGACGCGCAGGCCTTCCCGGCCGAGGTGATCGACGGCCAGATCTGGATCGACCTGCGGGCCGACCGCGACGAGCTGGCGCACCACCGCCGCCGGCTGCGGGACGGCTTGGAGCGGAACCTGTCGCTCGTCATCGCCAAGGCGGTTATTGGCCTGCTGGAGGCCGGCGCGGACCCGCGCGAGCCATTCCGCATCGGGCTCGAGTTTGGCGTGCGCTACCAGGCGGAGGGCTGGGGACAGGGCCTAACGGTGCTCACGTGCATGATGAATCTGCTGCCTCGCTTGCCGCGCGACGCGCACGCCAGTGCGCTGTTTCACGGGCTCTCGAACGTGGCCAGCGACTGCGCCGGCGCCGCGCCGCGCTTCCCTGCCGGACCGCTGCCGGACGCTACGGCCGATCCCGCCGCCCTCAAACGCTGGTTCCGGCGCTCGGTCGAGGTTCGCGACGCCACCGGCGCCGAGCGTTGTCTGCTCACCGCCGTGCGGGCGGGCTTCGAGCGCGAGGCTTTGGCCGACATGCTGTTCGCCGCCGCCACCGACCATCGCTACCTGTCCAGCGGACACGTGCTCGACTTCACCAACAAGGCGCTGGAGGCGCTGGACATCGCCGGCTGGGATCTCGCCGAGGGCGTGCTCGCGTCGCTGGCGCGCGGATACGCCAACGCGCAGCGCATGGAGGAGTCGAACTCCTGGCGGCGGCCGCACGACTTGGTCGCGATCCTTGAGGACGCGTTTGGCGAGATTCCGGAAGTCGCCGCGTCGGCAGGCGCCCAAGCGCCGTGGCCCGAACGTGCGGCGCTGGTCGACGCCGTCCTGGGCGACGATCCTCACGCGATTGTCGACTCCCTCACGCAGACGCTGCGCTCGGGCGTCGGCCCGGCGCCGCTCGCCGAGGCCGTGGTGCAGGCCGCGGCCGCGCGCGTCGCCCGATTTCACGTCAGCAACGAGTTCGGCGACTGGGATCGCGCGCTTCACACGCTGTCGTTTGCCAATGCGGTGCGCTGCGGCTTGATGCGGTCGCCGTCGCGCGAGCTGGTGCGCGGTGTCTACGACGCGGCCATGAGCGTCTACCTCGACCGCTTCCTCAACGTGCCGCCGGCACGTGTTCCGGGTCTCAACGGCCAGTCGCCGACCCCGGGCGCCGAGCTCCTGCGGCAGTTGCCGGACATCCTGGACCGGCGGCAGCGCGTCGATGACGCCGCGCGGCTGGTCGTCGAGTACCGGGCCGGCGATGGGCGCGACGACGATTTGCTGGCCGCCCTGGGCGGCGCGCTGCTACGCGAAGACCGCGACTTTCACACCATCCAGTCGGTCGAGGCCGCTATGCGGCAGTTCGACCTCAGCGCCAGCCCGGATGACGCCACGATGGCCCTCGTGGCCGGCGCGCGCTATCTTGCAGCGCACGCCCCGACCGTGCGCGCCCAGGGCCAGACCTTCCAGATCGCCCAGCGCTTGCACCGCGGCGAAGCGCTCCACGAAGAAACGCTCGACTAGGCAATCTGTCATTCCGAGCGCAGCGAGGAATCTAAGGGGCACGGAGAACGC
The DNA here is from genome assembly GCA_028873795.1 of Chloroflexota bacterium. Taxonomy (GTDB): domain Bacteria; phylum Chloroflexota; class UBA11872; order UBA11872; family UBA11872; genus JAJECS01. Next base: position 16,054 of record JAPPNP010000050.1, on the reverse strand, counting down.
ACAGCGTCCTTAGATTCCTCACGTTCGTTCGGAATGACAGGTCAGGGGCAGGCGGCCGGAAACATCGGTGGCCCAGGCTGCGCGCAGCCTGGGAGATTCGACCACGGCCAGTCCCACGCTACACGCAGCGCGGGCCACCGATGGCTTTCTCAATTCGTCATTCCGAGCGCAGCGAGGAATCTACGGGGCAGGGAAAACGCACAACGTCCTTAGATTCCTCACGTTCGTTCGGAATGACACGTCAAGTTCGGCCGAATGAGTCCCCTACGCCGCCCCGTTCGTCGACGGCGTCGCGAAGTCAAACAGCTTCAGCGCCGTTTCGCCCATGATTTTGCGCTTTGTCTCGGCGGGGAAAGGCTTGATCATCACCTCGCGCGGGTGGTCGAAGTCGTGGTGTGGCCAGTCGGATGCGAAGACCACGTGATCCTTGCCATCGATCAAGTCGATCAGCGTCACCAGGTCCTGCGGCCGCTCCGGCTCCTCGACCGGCTGCGTGCAGTAGTAGAACTCGCGGATGTAGTGGCTCGGCGGCTTCGTGAGCAGGGGCGCCTGGTGCCGCAGCTCGTGGTACTCCTTGTCCAGGTGCCACAAGACGTAGGGCACCCACGACACGCCGCCCTCGGTGAACACGACATTCAGGTCCGGGAAGCGCACCGGCATGCCGGTCTCGATCATGCTGAAAATGTTGGCCATCAGCGCGAACCCATGCTCGACCGAGTGACGCCCCAGTTGGGTGGCGAATTGCTCGGTATTGAACGGGAAATTCGTGTGCAGGATCCCGCCGACGCTGTGCAGCATCACGGGACAGTTGGTTTCCTGGGCGGCCTCGAAGATGGGGTCGTACATGGTGTGGCCCCACAGGGGGCGGACCGCGCAGGTCGGCAGGAACACGCCCACAAAGTCCTTGCGTGAGCCGTACTTGCGGATCTCGCGCGCGGCGTCCTCCGGGTCTTGCGGCGCGGCGAGGACGGTGCCGTACAGCCCCCGCGCCGGATCCGTCCAGCGCTCCGCCAGCCAGGCGTTGAAGGCCCGTGCCACCGCCGCCGCGAAATCGGCCTGCGGCAGGACGGCCATCCGCAGCAGGAAGTCGGGGAACAGAACGGCAATGTCGATGGACATGGCGTCCAGGTCCTCGCGCATCTGGTCGGCAGTCGGCACCGTGCGGTGAGTGAGGCCGCGCCCAGGCACCGGGAGGTCGAAGGGTGTGGCCGGTGCGTATCCCGGAGCCTCCAGGTAGCGGCGGGGCACGTCGCCCAGGTGTTCCAGGGCCACGCGCCACGGCTCGTCGCAATAGGGCGCCAGCGCCTCGGGGGGATCGTTGGCATGCACGTCGCAGTCGACGATGACGAGGTCGTTGACCGTGAGCGGACGTTCGCGCTGGACCGCCATTGATGTACTCGATGAACTGCGGGAAGCAGATTCTAGCGGGAAATGATCAGATTCCGTCGCCTGCGCGATGCGGTTGGCGGCGAATCCCAGCTACGAGGCGTCCGCTTCGGCGGAGGACGGCGACTTCAAGCGCACCGGCCACCAGTTCCAGCGCCGCAAGAGGATCACCAGGCTGGGCACAAACAGCGCGCGAACCACGAAGGTATCAAGCAGGACGCCCAGCATCACCGCGAATCCCAACTGGAAGATGTCGCGCAAGGGCAGCGTGGCTAGGATCGAGAAGGTGCCGGCCAGGATCAGGCCCGCCGAGGTGATCACGCCCCCGGTGCGCGCCACGGCCAGTCGTGTGCCTTCGATTAGCCCTCGTGCTCGAATCTCCTCGCGCACGCGCGTCATGATCAGGATGTTGTAGTCCGCGCCCAACGCGGCCAGGAAGATGAACATCCAGACGGCGTTTTGGTACCCCACGCCGGGATGCCCCATCAGGTTCTGAAAGATCACCACCGAGATCCCCAGCGCGGAGAGAAAGCTCAGCAGCACGCTCCCGATCAGATAGGTGGCGGCCACCAGGCTGCGCAGCAGCACCAGGAGAATGATCCAGATCAAGACCACCACGATCGGGCCCACGAATCTGACGTCGGTGTTCACCGAGGCCCAGGCGTCGGTCTGCAGCGCGGTCGGTCCGCCGACCAGAACCTCGGCGTCGTCCAGGCTGGTGCCCTCGACCGCGCCCCGCGCGGCCGCGCGGACCTCGTCGATGCGCTCGATGGCCGGGATGCCGTAAGGATCGTCGCCCATCACCACATCCAGCCGGGCGGTGGTGCCGTCGGGCGAGAGGAAGCGGCGGGCAGCCAACAGGGCTTCCATGACCGCCTGTGCCTGCGGGTCGGCACTGGCCGGCGGACCGGCCGCCGGACCGGCCGCCGGTGCGCCGGTTGGCGGCCCCGCCTGAAGGAATCCCGGTGGCAGGTTGGCAATGGCCGCCTCCAGCACCGCCGGGTCCACCATGGGCGGCTCGGCCGTGGGACGGGTGGGCCCGCTCACGCGCGTCACACCCGGGATTTCGGCCACGGCCTGCGCCACGCGGTCGACATCCACCAGGCTGGCCAGCACGTTGTCGGTGTTCACGTAGACGTTGGTGGGCGCCAGCTCACCGGCGCCGAAGCTGTCGTCCATGATCTGGGCGCCGATCTTGGACTCGGCGTCGTCCGGAAAGCCGTCGATGAAGCTGAAGTTGGGATTGATCGTGGGCGCGCCGGCGGCGAACACCACCAGCAGAACGAGCGTCGCGATGAAGGTGGCGACGGGCCGTCGCGCGACGATGTCGGCCACGCGCGACCAGATGCGCGAGTGCTCGGTGCCGGTCACGTGCATGCGCCCGGGCCAGAACGCCGCGCGTCCAAGCAGCACCGCCATGGCCGGAATCAGCGTGAGCCCGCTGAGCAGCATCAGGAATATGGCCAGCGCCAGCACCGGGCCCAGCGTTTGGAACGAGCCGAAGGTGGCCAGCAGCAGCGCCAGCATGGCCGCGATGGTGGTGCCGGCGCTGGAGGCGATCGCCGGTCCCACCCGCCGAATCGCCACCTGCATAGCGCGCCAGCGATCCGGCTGCTGCCGCAGTTCCTCCCTGTAGCGCGCCACGATGAAGAGCGTGAAATCGGTTCCCGCGCCGAACATGAGTACCGACATGAGCGCCGTCACCTGGCTGTTGAGCACCAGTCCCGCGTTCGCGGCCAGCGTCGCGGCCACGCCCTGGGCGATCACCAGGGTCAAGCCCACCCCCACCAGCGGCAGCAGCGCCAGCGCCGGCGAGCGATAGATCAGCAAGAGCAGCACCAAGACCAGCAACACCGTGAACAGCGTCACGCGGAAGTCGATCTCGGAGAACACCTCAACGGCGTCGGAAATGATCCCCGCGGGACCAGTGATGGCGACGGTGAGGCCGGCGTCGGCCGTGCCGTCGCGCGCCTGGTCGCGAATCCAGCGGATGGCCTCGCGAAAGCCCTCCTCCGCCGGCGAGCCGCGGATCGTCACGATCGTCGTCACGGTGGTGCCGTCGGGCGCCAGCAGCGAACTTGCCGCCAGCGGTGAGGAGTTGCTCAGCGCCACCACGTTCTGGATGTCGGCCGGAGCATCCGGCGCCTGCAGCGCCTCATCCACCCCGGCGACGGCGGCAAGGTCCGAGTCGGACAGCCCCTCCGGTCGGTGGAAGACGACGATCGCCGGGATGCCCTGCCCGCGCGGATACTTCTCGCGGACGAGCTGGTTGACGCGCAGGACCTCCGAGCCGTCCGGGAGAAAGTTCTCCTGGTCGTTGGTGGTGACGTCGGCGAGCGGCGGCGCGCTGGCGACGATGGCCGCGCCGGCAATGGCCCAGACCACGATCACGACGGCGCATCGCCGCCAATTCGTGGCGAAGCTCGCAAGCAGCCCAAACATCTAGGGCAACCCTATGTCGCCGGTATGCGTCGGATTGTGAACAAATGTACGGAGTCCCATGGGGCCGAGCTTTCGCCCAACGCCGCCAGGTCGCAGAATTGGCCTATGAGGGCCGAGTCCAACTTCAGATCGAATCCGAAGGCTCGCCCGGCGGCTTTCGGCTGGCTGCGCTCCTCCGTCATCACCGCTAAGGCGGGCATCCAGTCCGGGCTCCGCCGAGTCATGAAGCTGCTATTCGACCCCATCCGACCCCACCGCAACGGCGCACCACCCACCGGCCCACGAGGCCATGTCCCAGTCCGGGGCGCCTGGGAGTCCGCCTGCGGCTGGGAGGCGCGGTGGAACGCGTGGCTGGCCAGTCCCTCCAGCCCCGTGTGGCGCGGCGACGGGGAGCAATCCCTCCGCCGATAGTTCTGGCCGACCGTCAGGCGATGTCCAGCCCGAGTGACGCGGCGCTGTCCACCAGGTCCTGCCACACGTCGTCGTGCAGCGGAATGCCGTCCCGCTCACGCTCCAGCCGGGTCCGCGCCTCCAGGTCGCCGGGCGCCAGCACCTCGGTGAATCCCGGCGCGGGCTCAGCCGCGTGGACTTGGTCGACCAGCACCCTTGCGCCGTCCAGATAGGTGTCCATATCGCGGAAGAGGTCGGCCTTCGCGAACAGCATCGTCACGCCCTGGTGGCGCATGATGTCGCCCCCGCGCACCTCCTCGGCGTAGTCGTCCGATCCGGCGAAGATGCGCCCCAGGAACTCGGCGGCCATCATCAGCGCGTAGCCCTTGTGCGCGCCGAACGACACGTGGGCGCCGCCATCGAAGAATGCCTGCGGGTCGGTCGTCGGGTTCCCGTCCGCATCCACGATGCTGCCCGGCGGCAGCGTCTCGCCGCGCAGCTGGGCGTTGACGACCTTCACGCCCGAGAGCGCCGTGGTGGCGAAGTCGAACATCATCGGCGGCGCGCCTGCGACGGGAAAGCCCATCGCGATCGGGTTGGTGTGCAGCACGCGCGTGCGGCTGCCGTAAGGCACAGTCTGCGGGTCGATGGCGCCGAAGCCGCCGGCGCAGACCAGCGAGACCATGCCCTCCGCCGCGGCCATCTCCACGTAGTGGCCCAGCCGCCCGATGTGGTGCGACTGGACCAGCGAAACCAGGGCCAGGCCGGATGCGTACGCCTTGCGGATGCCAAGCTCGGCCCCGTACTTCGCCGCCACCTGCCCAAACGTCCAGTTGCCCGTGACCAGCGCCCCGCCGTCGAGCTCCTTCACGGCTTCCGGCCGCGCGCGCGGCAGCAGCTGCTCGGCCCGGATCGCGTCGACATAGCCTGAAAGCTGCGTGACCCCGTGGGTGACGACGCCGCTCATGTCGGCGATGACGAGGTGGTTGGCCACGTCCGCCGCGTTCTCGTCCGATGCGCCGGCCGCGCCCAGGATGTCGAGCACGATCCGCCGCAGCTCACCCGCTCGTTTCGTGACCATGGCTTCGCCCTCGCTCTCGCGCCCGCAACGTCGGCTGGCTACCGATGGTGCGCGATGCAATGCCCGGCCGCCACCCGGTATCGGGTTATCTGAGTCCGTCATTCCGGCGGAGGCCGGAATCCAGGTTCGCGCGTCGTCTCGCCCGGCGCTAATTCTCGAAGAGCACCACGTCGACCTCCTCGATCCGCTCGTCGGTCGTGTAGCGCCAAATCCCGATATAGCCCCGGCTCAGGTCGCCGTTCGCGTCCCAATCCAATGTCCCCGAGGCGCCGTCATAGTCGACCGCGTCGCCGGCGCCGAGGATCTCGAGCGCGCGCGCGATGCCTTCCGGTCCCGCGTACACGACCTCGCCCGGTCCACCGCCCACCGCGCGCAGCTGGTCGCGGATCGCGGAGCCGTCGGCGCTTCCCGCGGTCTCCGCCGCCAGCGCCAGGGCGATGGTGGCGTCGTAGGCCTCCTGCGCATACGAGCCGGCCGGCGGCTCACCGTAGACATCCACGAAGGCGGCCTCCCACCGAGCAGCGGACTCGCTGGCCGGCGGGGAGGCCGGTCCAGTGCCATACATTCCGCCCAGCGCGGCCCCGCCGATCGCCTGGACCAAGGCCGGGCTCTTGACGCCGTCGCTGAAGACGAACTGTTCGTAGATGCCCTGACCTAGCGCCTCTCGCAGGATGATCTCGGTTTCAGTCGAGAAGACGATCAGGATCAGGGCCTGGGCGCCGCCGGCGGCGGACTGCCGCAGGGCGTCGGCGAATGTGGTCTGATCCGGTTCGACCGCCACGGCGGTGACGGCGCCCTCCCAGGCGTCCTGAAAGGATTGGACCAATCCCTGTCCCCAGGCGTCGTTGCGGTAGATCACGCCCACGTTGTCGAAGCCTCGATCCCGCGCGACTTGCGCGAGAACCGGTCCCTGCGCCACGTCGGACAGGGCGGCCCGGAAAAAGAAATCGTCGTCCGCGGCGTCGGTCAGCCGCGGTGAGGTGGCCGAGGGGCTGACGACGGGAATCCCGGCCGGCCCGGCGACGCGCTCGATCACGGCCAGCGAGTTGGCGCTGGTGCTGGGTCCGACGAGCGCGTGCACGCCCTCGTCCTCGATCAGCCGCCGCGCTTCCACGACTGCCGTTTCCGGGTCGAGCGCCGTGTCGCCGACCGCTGTTTCGACCGGGCGGCCGAACACGCCGCCGGCCTGGTTGAGATGCGCCACCGCCAGGTCGAAGGCGCGCTGCCGGTCCTGGGCATTCTGCGGCGACCCCTCGCTGATATATGTCAGCAGCCCGATCTTCAGTGGCTCGCCGGGCGCCGCGCCGCACGCGGCGAGGGAGACTGACAGCAGCGCCGCTGCCAGCATCCAGACAGCGCGCAATCTGATTGACATAACACTCCATCACTTACTGCCGGGTCGCCGGCGACGCGCCACGATGCCTCATCGACGCGATTCTCACAGATAAGACGTCCGTCGCAGTCTCCCACGGCAACACCCTTGGCAGGTGTTGCACTTCGTATGTGAATCGTGGGAATCCAGATTATTCCCTGCGCCTTAGTCCCCGGACTGGATTCCGGCATTCGCCGGAATGACGGACAGATCCGGCGGACCGGACTGCGGAAAGCCTGGGAGATTCGACTGTGGTCGGTCCCACGCTGCACGCAGCGCGGGCCACCGAAGACTGCGGGCAGCCACAATCGCTGCCCCTACACGGCCTCCTCTGCCGTAGGGGCGCCCCTAGTGGGCGCCCGCTCTAGTCCAGCCCGAGCAGCTCCAGCGAGTTGCGATGAATGATCCCGTCGAGTACCTCGTCGGGAATCCGTGGCAGGTTCGTGCCCTCGACCTGGTCGTTCAGGCGTCGCATGTCGTCCATGCCCTCCTGCGGCGTCCAGAGCGGAAAGTCGGACCCGAACAACAGCTTGTCGGCCACGCCCCACTCGACCATCAGCACCAGCGCCTCCCAGGCCTGGTAAGGCCGCACCCAACCGCCGCCCGAAACGTCGGCGTAGACGTTGGCGTGCTTGCGGATCACTACCGCGCAGTCCCGCTGCCACGGGTGCGCCATGTGCGCGATCACGAACTTGAGGTCGGGAAACGCCTGCGCCACCTCGTCGATCAGCAGGGGATGGCTGTACTTGAGAATCGCCCGCGGATTCGGCTGCGTCCCCATGTGAGACAGGATCGGCAGTCCCAGGCGCTGCGCCTTCTCGTACAGGGCGAAATAGACCGGATCGGCGGGATTGAAGTGCGCCAGCATGGGATAGATCTTGATCCCGCGCAGGCCCAGGTCGACGCCCCTTTCGATCTGGTCGAGATAGCCGTCCTCGGTTGGATCGATGCCCATGAACCCGATGAGCCTGTCCGGGTCCCTGGCCACCCAATCGGCGGTGAAGTCGTCGGGACTCAGCATGCCGCAGGCCAGCGCGCGCACCCCAAATACGATGGCCCGATCCACCGCCTCCATTGCCTTGGCATAGGTCTCGAACGGCAGCGGCTGCATGGGCGCATACCCCGCCCGCACATCGGCCCGGCGGGACGCCGCGCTCACATGCTCCGGCTGCAGGCAGTGCGTATGGACGTCGACGATCATGTGAGCTCCTTCCCTGCTCGGGCGTGCGAACCCTTACGCAGCGTCAGCCGCCAAGCCCCCTCACCGCAGCTGATCGCGCCCCTTGAACGACGGCACGTTCAGGCGCAGCGTGGGTCGGTGCAGGTCGTAGAGGTCCATCGGCTCGTAGGGATGGTCCTTGGCGGCCTCTTCGTTGAACTCCACGCCCAGCCCCGGCCGGTCCGGGATCTCCAGCCACCCGTCTTCGACCTTCAGCGGATTGGCGCACACCTCGAACCGCCAGGGTTCCGGCGGGAAGTGCTCCAGCGTCAGGAAGTTCGGGACGCAGGCCGCCATCTGCACCGCCGAGGCGTAGGACACCTCGCCGTTGGGGTTGTGCGGCGCGAAGGCGGCGTAGTGCGAGTCGGCGATGGCCGCGATCTTGCGCGCCTCCAGCATCCCGCCGCAGTGGGCCATATCCGGCTGCACGATGTCGGCGCCGCCGTGGTTTAGCAGCTGCTGAAAGCTGAAGATCGTGAAGAGGCGTTCGCCCGTGGCGATCGGAATGTTCAGCTTGCTGCGGACGTAGGCCATGGCGTCCAGATCTTCGTGGGGAATGGGCTCCTCGAAGAAGGTGATGTTGTATTCCTCCACCGCCTTGCCCGCGCGCACCGCGTTGCCCACGGTGTTGAAGATGCCGTTGCAGTCGATGTAAAGGTCGATGTCGGGCCCCACGGCCTCACGCACCGCGCCCACGGCGTCGACGCCGGTATTGAGGATGTTGTTGTCCATGCGATAGAAGTCGATGCCCTCGCGCGCGCCCCAGGGGTTGAATTTCATGCCCTGGACGCCCAGCTTCAGCGCGGCCTTTGCGGCCTCGGCCATCTGCTCGGGGCTCATCCCCTGGCGGTACCAGGCGTTGGCGTAGAGCTTCACCCGGTCGCGAACCTTGCCGCCGAGCAGCTCGTAGACGGGCACGCCGAGCGCCTTGCCCTTGATGTCCCACATGGCCGTCTCGACGCCGCTGATCGCGCTCGTCAGCACCGCCCCGCCGCCGTAGAAGGCTCGCCGGTACAGCTCCTGGAAGTGCTTCTCGATCTCGAACGGGTCCTTGTCCATGAGATAGCGCTTCAGCTCGTGCACCGCGGTTTCAGCCGTGGCCGACCGGCCTTCGAGGGTGGCCTCACCGATGCCGTGCAGGCCGTCGATGTCGGTCTCCATCTTGACGATCAGCCAGTTGCGCCACGACCCGCCGACGAGAAAGGTCTTGATGTCCGTGATTTTTCTTGGTCGCATGGGCATGCAGCTCCTTGGCGAAATTCGCCGGATTCGCGGTGGTGGTTCGGACCGGGCCTAGATGTGTCCGCCGATCATTCGAGCCCCAGGAGTTCCAGGGTGTTGCGGTGGATGATTCCCTCGATCACGTCGTCGGGGATTCGCGGCAGGTTCGTTCCCTCCACCTGCTCGTTGAGGCGGCGCATCTTGGTCATGCCCTCCTCGGGCGTCCAGAAGGGAAAGTCCGAGCCGAAGAGCAGCTTGTCGGCCACGCCCCATTCGACCATCAGCACCAGCGCCTCCCAGGCCGAGTAGGGGCGCACCCAGCCCGCACCCGAGACGTCGGCGAAGACGTTGGCGTGCTTGCGGATCACGACCGCGCAATCGCGCTGCCAGGGATGGCCCATGTGCGCGATCACGATCTTCAGGTCCGGGAAGGCCTGCGCCACTTCGTCGAACAGCAGCGGGTGGCTGTACTTCAGGATCGCCCGCGGATTCGGATGCGTGCCAACGTGAGACAGGATCGGCAGCTCCAGGCGCTGGGCCTTCTCGTAGAGGGCGAAGTAAAACGGATCGGCGGGATTGAAGTGCGCCAGCATGGGATAGATCTTGATCCCGCGCAGCCCGAGCTCGACGCCGCGCTCGATCTCCTCGAGATAGCCGTCCTCGGTCGGATCGATGCACATGAACCCGATGATCCGGTCCGGGTCCTTCGCCACCCACTCGGCGGTGAAGTCGTTGGGACTCAGGGCGCCGCACGCTAGGGCGCGCACGCCAAAGACGACGGACTTGTCCACCACGCGCATGGCTTCTTGATAGGTTTCGAACGGCAGCGGCTGCATGGGCGGATACCCCGCCCGTTCGTCGGCGCGGCGCGAGGCCTCGCTCACGTGATCCGGCTGCAGGCAGTGCGAGTGGACGTCAATGATCACAGGCAAACCCTCCGTGCATGTGCATGCGAACTTGTCAGTTGCATCAGAATCCTCATCCCTTGACGGCCCCCGCGGTGATGCCCCGCACCAGACCCCGCTGCAGGATCAACACGATGATGAAGATCGGAACGGCGGAAAGCGTCGACGCCGACATCGCCACCGCCCAGTCGGTCGCCGTCTGCTCCGCCGTGAACGTGGTGCTCACGCCGATCGGCAGCGTCTTGACGTCGGATGTCGTGGTGAACACCAGGGCGAAGAGGAACTCGTTCCAGGCCAGGATGAACGCGAACAGCGCCGTGGCCACGATGCCGGGAACCGAGAGCGGCAGGATCACCCGGAAGAGCGCGCCGAGGCGGCTCGCGCCGTCCACCATGGCCGCCTCTTCCAGGTCGCGCGGCAGGGACTGAAAGTAGCTGCGCAGCAGCCACAGGCAGAACGGCACCGAAAAGGTCGTATAGGTGATGACCAGCGCGATCAAGTTGTTGGCAAGATTCAACGTCACGACGATCTTGAACAACGGAATCAGCAGCAGCACTGATGGAACGGTGTATGTCAGCAGCGCGAACCGCCCGATTACCTCGCCCCCAGGGAAGCGCAGCCGGGCGAGGCTATAGGCGCCAAGCGTGGCGACCGCGATTGAGACGAACGTGGTTGCCGTGGCGACGATCAGGCTGTTGAGCGCAAAACGCAGGAACACCGGGTCGAACGCCACCACCGCCATATGGTCCCCGACGAACGCGCGGGGGAGCAGGATTTCCCCAAGGTCGCGCCGCAGAAACGTCTCCACGGGGCTGATCGATCCCACGACCATGAAGTAGATGGGAAAGACGGCGAGGAACGACAGAAACAGGCCGAGCAAGGCCCGCGGTCGATGTTTCGCAGTGAGGACTTTGGTTACGCGCCTCATCGCTGCGATTCTTCCTCGACCCAGCCGACGCGGAGCATGATCAACGACAGCAGCACCACCAGCACCACCATCACGGCGGCGATGGCCGAACTCATGCCGACGTTGTACTCGCGGAAGCCCGCGTTGAATACCTGCATGGGCAGCGTCAGGGTCGCTCGCGCCGGACCGCCGCCGGTGAGCAGGTACACCATGTCAAAGGAGTTGAAGGTCCAAATGGTGCGCAGCACCAGCACGATGACCAGCACGTAGCGCAGCGCCGGCACCGTGATGTGCCAGAACATCTGCCACGCCGACGCCCCATCGACCTTGGCGGCCTCGTACCAGTCTTCGGGAATCGTCTGCAAGCCCGCCAGCAGCACCAGGAAGGTCCACGGCAGTCCCTTCCAGGTGTAGACCGCGATGAGCGAGATCATGGCCGTGACGCCCTCGGACAGCCAGGCAATCGGGTCCTCGATGATGTGCAGCAGCTGTAGCAAGGCGTTGACGGGACCGAACTGCGGATGCAGCAGCCAGACCCACACGAAGGCCGTCACGAACGACGGGATCACCCACGGCAGGATGTTGAGCGTGCGGAAGAGCCCGCGGCCGCGATAGCTGGCGTTCACGGCGAGGGCGATGATCATGCCGATGATCACCTCGCCGGCCACGGCGCCGGCGGTCAGCACCACGCTGTTGATGACGACCTTCCAAAATCCGCCGTCGGACACCAACCGCACGAAATTGTCGATCCCGACGAACTCGGCGGGATCGTTGGGCCGCAGCAGGCTCTCTTTGAAGAACGCCAGCCACATCGTCGAGATCATGGGATAGAGCACGACGGCGGCAATGAGCGCCACGGTTGGGAATAGCAGCCCTATCCCCAAGAGCCGCTCGGAATTGCGCAGGCTGAGGCCTCTGATACCCCACCTCACCGTGGTATGCAGGGGGCGGGGCCCCCCCGGGGGGCCCCGGCCCCCCCCCCCCCCAACACAAAAAAAAAAAAAAAAAATAGGGCGAACAATTTTAAAAAGGCGCCCCCCCAACCCCCCCCCCCGCCGCTGGTTTTATTGCCGGGGGTGGCCGCGCCCCCCCCCCCCCCGCGGGTTTTTTGGGGGGGGGGGGCCGGGGGCCCCCCGCCGCCGCCCCCCCCCCGAAACTGCACTCGATCGACTAGTTCTCGTCGATCACCTTTTGGACTTCGGCCTCGGCCCAAGCCGCCGCGTCCTCGGGGCTTTCACCGTCGAACACCATGATGAACATGTCCTTCACGATGTTTCGGGCGGTGACGGTCCCCAGAAGCTCGGAGCCCTTGGACCCGTACTTCGATCCGCCGACCCACGCCATCTGCGAGGCGTCCACGCCTGCGCGGATGATGTGCGCCACCGGGGCGATGCGCGGGTGACCCCAATACTCGTCGCTGTTCTGCACAGCCACGTGCGTTGGCGCCCAGCCGATCACCGTGCTCTGGAACCACTCCTGGTAATTCGGGCGGTCAAAGAGCGCCGCGAAGAACTCCGCCATGCGGTCGGGGTAGTCCGTCTGCGTGGTGATGTTGAGGATGTTCATCCCCGCCAACCCGGCGCCGGTCCCAGCCACGCTCGGCTGCGCAACCGCGGCCACCTGCTCCAGCATTTCCGGCTTGTCGGCCAGGAAGGTGCCGGAGAAGGAGGTCGACGAGACCATGTGCGCCGTGGCGCCGCGGATGAACTCCGTGCGTCCGTGGCCCTCGTGACGAGCCGCCGCGCCCGGAGCCGACACGTCGTCCAGGGCCTTCGCCAGCTTGAGCGCCGCGATGGTGCCCTCGCTGTTGATGGAGTTGTTGCCGTTCTCGTCGAAGACGTACGCGTCATGCGCCGGCATCAGGCTCCACGCCATCTTGGGATGGGCGTCCAGCAAGTAGGTGAAGTAGCCGTAGATGTCGGGCGGGTTGTTCAGCGCCTGCGCGTTCGCCAGGATGTTGGCCCACGAGTCCGGGGCCGGCAGCCCGTTCTCCGCGTACAGGTCGCTGCGGTAGTACAGGATGTGGGGCCACAGGAACTGCGGCACGCCGTAGTTCACGCCGTCGACCGCGGTTGCGTTGAGATCGTTCTCGCCGAAGATCTCACGCCCCATGATGTCCAGCGCGTCCGTCGCCGGGGCGACGATCTCTTGTCCCGACCAGCTCCAGGTCGCGTCCGGCTGGCTCCAGACCATGTCCGGCAGCGTGCCGGCGGCCTTGGCCGCCAGAATCTTGGGCTCGGTCTCGCGGAACGGCACCACTTCGCGGTTCATGCGTACGTCGGACGTAATGCCGGCGCGGGCGAACCAGGCGTCCTGCGCCGCCACGCCCAGCGGCCGCGTCTCGAAGTCCCAGAACGAAATGTCCAGGATTTCGCGCTCGACCTCGACCTCTTCGACCACCCGCTGGGTGATGACCTGCTGGACCGGAACTTCCTTGATGACTTCCTGCGTCACGACCTTCTCGACCGCGACTTCCTTGATGACTTCCTTGGTGACGACCGTCTCGACCGGGACTTCCTTGATGACTTCCTTGGTGACGACTTCGGTCTCGCCACAGGCGCCCAGGATCATTGCGACGGTCGCGGTCCCACCGGCCGCCGCGGCCAGGCGGAACATGCGCCGCCGACTCAGCGTTCCAGTTCGACTCAAGGTCTCTTTCATCCCTCACCCCTCTGCTCGTGCGGGGCGCATGAGGTCGCCGCCGCAAAACCGGTCAATTCGAACACGACGTTGGCTGAGATTGTATCGCCTGAATGGGCTCGGACATGGCGGGGCGCGCTGAAGCCAGTGCCCGTCCGGCACTTATCGAAATCGGCCTGGTTGTAGGCGCCGCGCAGTCGAATTCGCCTGCACCCGTTCTCGATGTCTTGGCGATGGCGCTGTATATCACGTAGTGGATTCGCCCTTCAACAACGGCGGCGCGAAATTGCCACCCGCACGCCGGCTGCGCCGCACGCGCTCCGCATGCCACACTAGGTCTCGATGGACCGTTGACCGAGGTATGGCGATGGACCCGAGTTGCTTGGAATTCGCACTTACCGACTCGGAGGCGGCGACCTTCGAGCGCGATGGATTTCTAGTCGTCGAAGACGCGCTTAGCGACGATCACGTTGCCGAGCTGAGCCAACTGCTTGATCGTCTGGTCGCCGGCGGCGGCTACACCCACACACCGCACGGCGCCCGCGCCGGCCGCGTCAACGCCATCGACGTCGCCGGCCTGGATCCCGCCCTCATTGAGCTCGTGGATCACCCGCGCACGCTGCCCAAGGTGTGGGGAATCCTGGGCTGGAACATCCACCTCTATCACAGCCACTACATCATGGCGGAACAGATTGACCGGCCGACCAACGGGGAAGCGGAGGCCACGCTCGGCTGGCACCAGGACTCCGGGCAAATCAACCAGGACCTCGAAACCAATCCCCGCCCGCGGCTCTCGCTCAAGGTGGCCTATTTCCTCAGCGACGCCAGCGAGCCCGACCGGGGCAACTTCTGGGTGCTGCCCGGCAGCCACCTGCGGAATGAAATCGAGATTCCCGCGTCCGGTCGCGGTCAGCCGGAAGGCGCGATGCCGGTTTGCGTGTCTCCGGGCACGTCGGTGCTATTCGACCGGCGGCTCTGGCACGCCGGATCGCCCAACTACGCGCCCATCGTGCGCAAGGCGCTGTTCTACGGCTACTCGCATCGCTGGGTCCACGCCCGCGATGAGGTGACCGTGCCGCCCGACCTCTGGGAAGCGGCCGATCCCATCCGCCGGCAACTGCTGGGCTATTCCACCAGCCAGCACGGACGCACGTCCCCCACGGACGAAGACGTGCCCCTGCGGGGCTGGCTGGAGCAGCACCAGCCGGCCATGGCGGCGCGCTAGACGTCTTTTGTCATTCCGGCGGAAGCCGGAATCCAGATCCGCCCGGGGCTGGCGGCTGGGATTTGGGGTAGGGGCGGGTTTCAAACCCGCCCGTCCCTACCTACGCGCAGAGCGGGTGGTTCATGTCCCAGCGCAGGCCGGTGGTTTCCGGCGGATGCGCCACGAGCCGCGCGTGCGCTTCGATCCACTGCCGCCGCCACTCGCGGTGGTCGCGCAGCTCGGACGACGGATTCGAGCGACTGCGGGCGATGAACCCCGGCAGATAGCTGCGGCCCGAGGGCGCGTCCGGGTGCTGGTAGCGCAGGTCCAGGCTCATGCGCACGCTGTTGCCGAGGTTCGGCATGGCGCCGTGCATCAGGTGGCGCGAGAACACGATCACCGATCCCGCGCGCACCGGCAGCGGTTGCGTGCGTTCCTTGGACATGATCCCGTCGGGCAGGTGGACGCCACTCGCGGGGTTGGGACAGTGCTGCGCCAGGCCCTGGCGATGGCTTCTTGGAGCGATCTTCAGGCACCCGTCCTCCGCCTTGGCGTCGCTCAGGGCCACCCACGCCGTGATCATGTCGGTGTCGTCGGCCTCGCGAGACTGCACCGCGTGGTCCTGGTGCCACGGCGTCGCGCGGCCAAGGCGGTCGTCCTGGGCCAGAAACCGCTCGGGAACCTTGAGCCGCGCGTGCTGGATTGGACAGGAGTAAATCTCGGGTCCCACAAACGGCTCGACCACGTCCAGCAGCTTGGGGTGGCGCAGCAGATCGAACGCGGGCTTGCCCAGGTAGGGATCCCGGTCCGCCGTGGCGATCGTGGTGGGCCGGATCGAGGGATCGAACGGCGCCCCATCAATTTTGCCGGCGCACTCGGCGAAGTACATCAGCTTCGCCTGGAGGTCGCCGTCGCGCGGCCACGCCTCAAGCTGCTCCGGGGTCAGCTCCTCATCCGCGAGGCGTTCCGCGATCCGCTCGAAGTCCTCGAACAGCGCGGCGAAGTCGCGTTCGGGATCGAACACGTCCTCGAAGATCACCCAGCCCTCGCGCTCGAAGTGCGCGAGCTTTTCCGCCAGCTCCTCAGTGCGCTCGACCGGCGCCGTTTCGACTGCCATTTGTGGTTCCTCAGGCTGGCCTCGACCTGCGCTCCTCAGGATACGCCAACGGGCCGCAGCGACCGCTTGCCTTCACGAAATCACGCAGGACTTCGACACCGTCTTTCACGTTCAATCTGTCATTTGTATGTTGGCAGCGGCCTCACCACGTGGCCGGGTGGTGAGGCGGG
>JAPPNP010000057.1 GCA_028873795.1 Chloroflexota bacterium | reverse complement strand
GAATGTGTTCACCATGTCCCCGAACATGTGTTCATGATGTCCCCGGTCCGCACAATTCGGGGGTGAGGGGCTCCGGTGCACAGGCGAGAGATATCGCCCAATTACGCCCAGGTCTCCATTCGCGGGAAACCACGGAGGCGGACTGGGACAAGATGACCCAACGGGCGGCGCACGGCGCAAAACGCGCGACAATGTGGGGAGCAGGGATGACTCGCTCCCCCGGGACGCAGGAGACGAACGGTGTTGCTTCTCGAACGGCGCACATTCGGCGAATCGATCGACAGGGTGGCGCTGCTGCCCGACGGTCGCCTCATCAGCTGGACGACCGAGGGTCCGGGCTTCTACATCGCGCTCGAGCAGGGCATTTTCGACGATCCCTGGGCGCGGCAGCATCTGCTCATTCGCTACGGGACACTCGCCGACGGGGAGGTCACCTGGGACGCGCCGCAGCGGGTCATGGAGCTTCCCATTGGCTTCGGCTATTGGGGCAGCGGCCCGATCCTCGTGGACCGCGACGGCGCCATCCATCTCTTTGGCATGCGCATGCTGATCTGGCCCGAGGACATCGAACGGCCCGGACGCGACGAGCTGCGCTGCGACGTGTATCACGTCGTGTCCCGCGACGGCGGCGCCAGTTGGGAAGGGCCGCAGCGCATCGACTACGGCCATCCCTATACCGGTGCCCTGCGCCAGGCGGCCCAGATCGACAGCGGCCGGCTTCTGCTGCCGCTGGAGTACTACGACTGGGACCAGACGGAGGGCATGTATTGCTGCAAGACGTGCTATTCGGACGACGGCGGGCGCACCTGGCGCAACGACTCGACCGACCTGCACGTGGCCTCCGGGGGACGGCACAGCCACTCCGGCGCCAACGAGCCCACGCTGACCCAGCTGGGCGACGGACGCATCTACAAGATCATCCGCACGCCGGCCCGCTGGCAGTACGAGTCGTACTCGGATGATGGCCGGATCTGGTCGGAGGCCACGCGCAGCCGGTTCAAATCGGCCAATTCTCCGGGCTACCTCTTACGCCTGCGCGACGGGCGGCTGCTGTTTACCTGGAACAACACCCAGGGGCCACCGTTCGGCGGCGAGCGCAAGGAGGTCTACTCCTCGCGGCACGTGGTCAACGTTGCGGTCTCGCACGACGACGGGCGCACCTGGCATGGCTACCGGGAGTACGCCCGCCAGGCCCTGCCGGAGCTCATCAACGACCAGGTCAGCTACCCGCGCATGCTGGAGCTGCCGGACGGTCGCGTGCTCATGATGTTCAACCACATCACCGACGCCTGGATGCACGTGGTCACGGACTACGTGGTCCTGGATCCCGACCGCCTCGACGAGACCGAGGATCGTGACGACTTCGAGCACGGGCTCGATGGGTGGTCGACGAACGGCACCGCGGGCGCATCGGTGGAGGATGCGGACGGCGGGCGCGTCTTGCGCCTGCGCCACACCGGCGAGTTGCCCCTGGGCGTCGAGCGCAACTTTCCCTTCGGCGCCCGCGGCACGCTGTCCATTGAGGTCCGGCGCGACGCCGGGTCGGCCGGGGTCGATGTCATGCTCGATGAGACGTTCTGGCGGCCGGACCACCGGCGTCCCGATGCGGCCCTGGAGCTCGCGCTGGACGCCGAGACGCTGCCGGCAGGCGCCTGGACCCCTGTGACCATCCGCTGGGACATCGCCGAGGGCAACGCGACCGTGACGGTGGACGGCAACGAGCGCAGCCTCCCGGTGCAGGACGGGCGCCTGGGCTTGAGCTACCTCACGCTGCACGGTCGGGCGACCGCTGTCGAAGATGCCGCGACCGACGTGCGCCGGCTGCGGGTGCAGGTGCAGAACGCCTGAGACGGACGCTGAGCCGCGCACGCATCGCCGTCAGGCGACGGCGAGGTCGACCCAGAGGCCCCAGTGATCGGACGCGAACAGGTCGTCCGTCCGATGTCGCGTGCCGAAGCGCCCGGAGTCGGCGATTCGGAGCGAGGCGCGATGGGGTGAATGGAAGAGTGCGTGGTCGACACGTATGGGCCGCTCATCAGGGGTGCGAGGCCGCCCCGTGCTCCCCGAGTCCAGCATGGCCCGGTTGAACATGGCATTGCTTGTTGGATGCGTGGGCGGCGCCACCGACAGCGACGGCGCCGATTCGAGATTGGCGGCCCGCATGAGGCGGTGCAGACCCGGACTGCCGGGCCGTAGGTTCAAATCGCCGATGAGCAACAGCAGATCGGACTCGCTGGGCAGCGGGGCCAGCGCCTCGGCCAGTGAACGGACGGCAACCTCTTGGGCGGCAGGCAACCGCGATCCGGGCAGGTGCGTGGTCGCCACCGTGGCGCGGAATCCATCAATCTCCCACTGCGTCGTGAGCAGCCAGGGCTCGTGAAAACCGAGATCGTCGACGGAGTTTCGGTTGGCCAGCCGCACCCGCGTCGTATTGGCCGGCGGAACGCGCGCCAGCAGGGCCGGTCCCATCCGCGCGGTGGGGTGCGATGTCGGCGCGTCGATCCATTCGATGAGAGGAATGCCCGTGTCGCCGGCGATCTGCTGGGGCGTGGACTGGCCGGCCTCCCATGGGCGTCTGGCGGAACGCGCTTCGTGAAGTATGACGACGTCCGGCTCGATGTCGGCGAGCTCCGCGGCGACCAGCGGGCGCCGACGCTGCCACTCCCACGAATAGCCAAAGATGTTCCACATGGCGACGCGCAGGCCGCGCGACGCTTCACCCGCGGCGCGGCGCCCGCCGCTCGCAGGGACGTGGCGTGGGGATGAATTGGCGCCGGCGCGAGAATGACGGACCGAGTTCACCTAACTAGAGTTTTCGTCGTTGAAGAATATTTTTCCATCGTCCCCCATCCGGCGACCGGGGCGGGCGATGTCAATCGGACGCACCCGCCGAACGGGGGCGATGCCGCCGACCGGGAAAAGCGCGGCTAGGCCACCACGACCAAGTGCGGCGGTGCCCAAATACGCCAACCGTTTGACGTTGGGTCGAGGCCGTATATCTGGCGCGGGGTCATGACGGGCGTGTCGGAAGCCCAAGGTGCGCGTGAGTTGTGCTGAAAGATCTTAATGCCGCGCCACTCAATCTGCGGGTACGCCGTCGGGCTGGTGATCGCGTTGTATTTGTGCACCTTTGCGGCTGGGCTGCCGAAGCCGTCGGCGTCAAAGACCAACTCAACTTCTGGATAGATCTCAATGCTTCGCTTGCCCGGAACCATCGACCAGGAGTCGGTGACGTCGTCAACGAACTGATGCACGATCAGCACTTTCTTGTGCGACAGGCCCTCCTCGCGCACGTACCTGGCCAGAAGGGCCTGGACCTGGTTGATGCTGTGGGCGGAGAGGGTTCCCGTCGGCTTGCCCGGCGTGTCCTGGTCCGGCCCGGTCGCGAACTCGGGATCCAGCGCCACGTGCACGTTGGGATACGCCAACAAGCCGGCGTCGATCATTCGCCGTATGAAGTAGGTGGGCGACAGGCGGCCGATCTGGCTGTCGAGGATCACGGCCATGTCGCGATCCGCCGCCGGCTTGATGTACTCCTCGACCAGGTCCACGCCCGACGCGTCCAGGAAGATCATGCAGCTGTCGTCCGCGCTGCGGCAGTTGCGAGCCAGGGCGTAGATCAAATGCGGCGCCACCTTGACGGGCGCCTCCGAGAGCTCCGACATGCCGCGAACCCACGGCTCGACGCCGTGTTCCAGCTCATCGAACGAGTTGAGCGCCCCGAGCATGCCCAGGACCGGGGCCACGCCGAAACTGCGGCCATAGACCGAGAGCAACGAGTGTCGCTGCAGGACCGACAGCGGTCCGGGCGGGTTGGCCGGCAGCACGTGCGACCACCAGTCGCAGATGCCGGGATCGGGCTCGGCAGCCTCGCAGATGAGGCCGGCGATCGAATCTGGAGGTCGAGGTGGGCGGTCTTCGGCGGGAGGATCAGGTCTGCCTGCCGCGCTCCGGGGATCGGCCTGAACCGATGCAGCGGCCACCCTCCCCAGAAGTGTGCCTGCCGCGCCTCCCGACAGCAGCCCCAGGCCGTGCCTGAGGAATGACCGACGGTTGAGCATTCCTCAAGGTGAAGGATATCAGCACGAATCGTTCGGATTCAACATATATTCAGAGTGCAAGATACTCCCGCATAAATCGCGTGGCCGCGCGCTGTCGGGCCGACATCACTCGCGTCATTCCCCTGGCGACACGCCCGACGTCGCTGCCGGGGTCGGGAAGGCCGGGAGACGCCGGCTAAGCCACCACGACTAGGTGTGGCGGCGCCCACATACGCCAGCCGTTGGATGTGGGATCGAGGCCATAAATCTGGCGCGGAGTCATAACCGGCGTATCCGACGCCCAGGGTGCTCGCGAGTTGTGCTGAAAGATCTTGATGCCGCGCCATTCAATCTGGGGATACGCCGTCGGGCTGGTGATGGCGTTGTATTTGTGCACTTTCGCGGCTGGGCTGCCGAAGCCGTCGGCGTCGAAGACCAGCTCGACTTCCGGGTAGATCTCGATGTTCTGCTTGCCCGGCACCATCGACCAGGAGTCCGACATGTCGTCAACGAACTGATGCACGATCAGCACTTTCTTATGCGACAGGCCCTCCTCGCGCACATATCTGGCCAGGAGGGCCTGGACCTGGTTGATGCTGGAGGCGGAGAGGGTTCCGATCGGGTGCCCCGGCATGTT
This sequence comes from Chloroflexota bacterium, assembly GCA_028873795.1. Classification (GTDB taxonomy): domain Bacteria; phylum Chloroflexota; class UBA11872; order UBA11872; family UBA11872; genus JAJECS01. The sequence goes on along the minus strand of JAPPNP010000057.1, from coordinate 14,971 downwards.
TTGGTCCGGCGCGGTGGCGAACTCTGGGTCAAGTGCCACGTGCACGTTTGGAAACGCCAGATACCCCGCGTCGATCATTCGCTGGATGAAGTAGGTGGGCTTGAGACGGCCGATCTGGGAGTCGAGGATGACAGCCATATCGCGATCCGCGGCCGGCTTGATGTAGTCCTCGATCAGGTCCACGCCCGACGCGTCGAGGAAGATCATGCAGGTGTCGTCGGCGCTGTGGCACGGGCGCGCCAGCCCGTAGATCAAGTGCGGCGCCACCATGACCGGCGCGTCGGCGAGTTGCGACATGGCGCCGACCCAGGGCGCCACGTGGCGTTCCAGGTCATCGAACGAGTTGAGCGCCCCAAGCTTGCCGAGAATCGGGGCCACGCCGAAACTGCGGCCGTACACCGAGAGCAGCGGGTGCGCCTGCAAGACCGACTCCGGTTCAGGCGCCTTGGGCGGATCAGAGCGCGACCACCACCCGCACGCGCTGGGGTTCGGTTCGGACGCCTGGCAGATAAATTGGCGGACGGACGGCGGCAGCCGAAACCGATCGGGGTCCGCGGGAGGATGAAGCGTGTCGGGCGCGCCGTCCGGCCCACTCTGCGCCGATGCGGTGGCCAGCCTCCCTACCAGTGCTCCTGCCGCGCCTCCCGACAGCAGCCCCAGGCCGCGCCTGAGGAACGAACGCCTGTCGTACATTCCTCGGCATGAATCATACCAATAGTCAGTCGTAATTCACAACAGTTAGCGGAAAATTGTCTGAAGCCCTCGAATATCGTGGGTAACCGAGCATTCCAACCGACAGCGACGTTACGATACTCACGACGGCACGCCCGGTGGCGTGGTCGTGGACCCGGCGACCGAGATCGCCCGGGCGGACCGAGTCTCAGGGTAGGTCTGGGGAATCGTCGAGGGCGGCGAGGCTCTGTCGCAGGCGGTCCGCGTATCGGCTGCGTTCGGCGGCGTCCGGGCGCACGACGCGCGAGTTGGTCGAGCGGTCGCCGGCGCGGCGCGGGACCACGTGCGTATGCAGGTGCCAGACGTCCTGGCCGCCGGCTGGCTCGTTGTTCTGCCGCACGGTCACGCCATCGCAGGGATAGCCGCGGCGCATGGCCATGGCGACGCGCCGCGCCACCTGGGCGACGCGGGCCGCCAGGTCATCGGGCAGCACGTAGAGGTTCTCGTAGTGCGCCAGCGGGATCACCAGCGCGTTACCGGGGCTCTCTGGACTGTCCGGGGCGCGACGGGTGGATATCTGGACCACGACCTGGGCGTCGCGCCAGGCGGTGAACTCCGGCTCGGCGCCGGCCGCAATGGCGCAAAACGGGCAGTCGTACCCGGGCGGGGCGTGTGAAACCGTCAATGGCGGCATGGGCTGTCGTGCTTCAGACGAAATCTAGGCCTGCGCGCTGGTCAGCGAGCGCGACTGGCGGCTCGCTCGTTGCTCCAAGACCTCGATGTTGCAGGCGCAGATCTTGTACTCGGGGATCTTGGAAATCGGGTCCAGGGCGTTGATGGTGAGCAGGTTGGCGGCGGCCTCGACGAAGTGCCAGCCCATGTAGACGGTGCCGGGCGGGACGCGGCGGGTGATCCAGGCCCGGGCCTCGAGGCTGCCGCGGCGGCTGCTGACGCGCACCAGACCGCTCTTGGGGATGCCCAGCCGGTCGGCGTCCTCCGGCGAAACCTCCACCAGCGGCTCGGGGTAGGCGTCGTCCAGCCGCGAACGTCGGCTCACCGAGCCGGTGTGCCAGTGATAGAGCACCCGGCCAGTGTTGAAGATGAACGGATACTCCGCGTCGGGAATTTCGACGTTTTCGGTCCAGTCGACCGGGGTCATGGTGGCCTTGCCGTCGCTGGTGGGAAACCGGTCGCCGAAGAGCCAAATGGCGCCGGGGTCCGCGTCGTCCAGGCACGGCCAGCGAAGGCCCCCCTCGCGGTCGAGCCGCTCGTGGCTCAGCCCGGCGTGGCTGGGCGTGAGCCGCGCAATCTCGTCAAAGATCTCCGCCGGGGTGTTCAGACTCGGGTCGTAGCCCATCCGCCGCGAGAGGTCCAGGACGATCTCCCAGTCCTGCCGCGCCTCGCCCGGCGGGTCGAGGATGGGCCGCACCCGCTGCACCCGCCGATCGGTGTTGGTGAACGTGCCGTCTTTCTCGGCCCAGCTCGCGGCCGGCAGCACCACGTCGGCGATCTCTGCCGTCTCGGTCATGAAGATGTCCTGCACCGCCAGAAAGTCGATGTGGTTGAAGTGCTCGCGCGCGGCGTTCAGGTCGGGGTCCGACATTAGGGGGTTCTCGCCCATGATGAACATCGCCCGCAGGTCGCGCCGCCCCACGGCATCGGCGATTTCCATCGTCGTGAGACCCTGGGCCGCGGGCAGCGTGAGGCCCCAGGCCTTCTCGAACACGCCGCGAACGCCGGGATCCTCGACCGAGCGATAGTCGGTGAAATACATGGGAATCGCACCCACGTCGCTCGTGCCTTGGACGTTGTTCTGCCCCCGCAGCGGATTGAGGCCCGTGCCGCGCCGGCCCACGTTGCCGGTGGCCAGGCAGAGATTGATCAGTGTGAGGCACGCGTCGGTGCCGTGCGTTTGCTCGGAGATGCCGACGCCCCAGTAGAAGGCCGTCTTGCCGGCCTCGCCGATGATGCGGGCGGCGCGCTCGATTTCAGCCGCCGGAATGCCGGTGAGCGCTTCCTGCCGCTCTGGCGTCCAGCCGCGCACCGACTCGGCCACGGCCTCGAAGTCGTTGACCCGTAACGCCACGAAATCCTCGTCCACCAGCCCGTCGCGAATCACCACGTGGAGCAGGGCGTTGTACATCGGCACGTCGGTGCCGGTGCGGAACTGCAGGTGCACGTCGGCCCAGCGCGTGAGCTCGATGGCGCGCGGGTCGGCCACGATCAGCCGCGCCCCCTCACGCACGGCGGCCTTCATCTTGAGGGCCGTGATCGGATGGGTTTCCGTGGTGTTCGAGCCCGTGACGAAAATCACATCGTTCTCGGCGATCTCGTCGAGCGAATTCGTGAACGCGCCGGTTCCCAGGGCGATGTCGAGCGCCGCCACCGACGAGGCATGGCAGAGCCGGGTGCAGTTGTCGATGTTGTTGGTCTGCAGCGCGGCGCGGGTGAACTTCTGCAGCAGGTAGTTCTCTTCGTTCGTGCATTTGGACGACGCATACACCGCCACCGAGTCGGTGCCGTGGGTGTCGCGGTGGTGCGCCAACCGCCGCGCCGTGAGGTCCAGCGCCTCATCCCACGTCGCGCGTCGCCAGCGGCCCTCGCCTCGGGCGCCGACGCGGATCAGGGGATGCGTGAGACGGTCCTCGTGCTGCGCGTAGTCCCAGCCGTAGCGGCCCTTGACGCACAGCCAGCCCTGGTTCACCGGGTGATCGTCCGGCGAGTCCACGTGGGTGATGGCCCCCTCGCGGACGTGAGCGGTGAGCCCGCATCCCACGCCGCAGAAGGAGCAGGTGGTCTCGACCACGCGGTCGTCCCTGAGAATCCCGCGCCGTTCGGCCTCCCATTGGGCGCGGCCCTTGAGCGCGCCGCTGGGACACACCTGCACGCAGTTGCCGCAGTAGACGCAGGTGGTGTCCATCATGCCGTCGTACTCGGAGGTGCCCACGCGGACCTCGAACCCGCGCTCGGCCGGCTCGATGGCAAACGTGAACTGCACCTGGTCGCCGCAGACGTCGACGCAGCGCCAGCACATCACGCACTTGTTGTAGTCGCGGATGTAGTAGGGGTTGTCGACGTAGATCGGAAACGGCTCTCGCTCGGCGGCGGTGCCGACTGCGAGGCCATATTCGTCACAGAGGGCCTCCAGCTCCGGCGCTTCGGTCAGGTCGACGCCGCCCAGGAGCAGGCGCAGCGACCCGCGGCGCGACGCGAGCACGTTGTGGCTGCTCGTGAAAATGACCTGTCCCGGCTCGGCCTTGGCCCGGCAGGACGGCAGCAGCTTGGACGCCTGGCGGTCGGGGGCGCCCGGCGGTGGCTCGTCGTGGGAGCCGTCGGGGCTGAGCGATTGCTCCACCACGCACAGGCGGCAGTTGGCCGACGCCGCCATGTTGGGGTGGAAGCAGAGCGTGGGCACGTCCAGGCTGGCCGCGGTCGCCGCATCCAGCAGCGTCGCGCCGGACGGAACCGTGACGGGTCGCCCGTCGATCGTCAGGCTGATGTCGTCGACCGCCAAAGCCAATCTCCCTACCTCTGTAACAACAGATTACGCCAGTGAAGCCGCCGGTCAGCGCTTGGGGGGCGGTTCTTCGGGCGGCTCGCGAAAGAGGAGGCGAAAGATATAGGCCAGCCAGGCCAGTGAGACCAGGATCACCGGCGGCACCAGCACCGCGAGCAGCAGGCCAGTGTCGACCGCTGCGCCGCCGGCGTCAGGCCCACTCCCGGCCGGACCGGCGCAGGTGGCGCCCATCAGCACCATGAGCAAAAGCGTGGCCAGCGCCACGGACTCACGAAGCCGGGAGAGACCCGACACGCTAGCGCTTCGGCGGCTCGGCAAGTCGCGCCATGAGATCCGCAAGACCTCGCAGCGGGCCGCGGTCCGTCGCGGCGTCCAGCGCCAGCGAAACCACGCACATACCGACCAGCGCCCAGCCGAGCGGATAGACGCCCACGAACACGAACACCGCCCCCGCCAGCGCCACGGCGCCGGTCAAGGCGTCCGCGCGATCGAATGACGCGTGAGGCTCGGGCGCGCGCTCGCGCCGCGCGGGCGCCAGGAGCCATCGGTGCAGGGCGCGCGGCAGGCTCAGGCCGGGGCTCACCGAGCCGGTGAGTTGCACGAGCACGCCGACCAGCGCGAGCCACGGCGCCACCGAGGTGCTCGCCACGATTACGCTGAGCGCATACCACGCCGCCAGCACGCCTTGGTGGAACCGGCGCTCGGCGCGGTCGCCGGTTGCGCCAGAGCCCACGGCGACCGGCGACTCTGGGCGGGGCGTCAAGCTGTCATTCGTCCTGCTCGGCGTCGTCGGATTCCGTAGGCGGCGCGTGCAGCGTTCACGGACTGGGCCATGAAGTCAACGCTCGCCAGCAGCACGCGGCGTCCGTCGGGGAGACGCAGACGCACCGACCGGGGGCCGACCTCCTCCACGAAGCCGCGAAAGCCGCGAATCTCGATCTCGGCGCCCACGCCGATCCGCCGCTCGGCCGACACGATGACGCCCGAAATCAGATTTCGCGCGATGTCCTGCGTGCCGAACGCGATGCCCACCGACAGTCCGCCGATGATCGCCAGGAGCAGGTTGAGGTTGAAGCCCACCGACGTGAGGGCGATGTAAATCCCAACCAGCATCACCAGCCACGTCGTAAGGCGTACGATCCACGCCGAGGCCCGTTCGTCCAAGTTGAGCCGCTCGCTCAAGGCCCGCCGTAGGAGCCGCCGCAACGGCAACAGCGCAGCTATGGTGATCGCGAGGATGACGAAGATCTGGATGACGCCGAGCGGCGTCAGAATCTTGCCGTCGATTTCCGTTATCGGCGCATTGAGCACGTCCAAGGTTTGCTGCCACATGTCCACGAGCGATGTCCCTCACGCTTGGGGTTTGGGTAACCGATTCGAATGGTAGCCGCTGCCGGTCGTCGATTAGCGAAGGGGGGACCCCCGGCGCTGGCGGCCATCGCCTCGGGCGCGCTCTTTGCCGCCAGCTTTCCGCCGCTCTCGTGGACGGCCCTCGGATTCGTCGCCTGGGTACCGCTGATGTTGGCGGTGCACGCGCCGGATCGTGCGAACGCGGCCGCGCGGGCGCTCGCCGGACTCGGCTGCGGCGCTCTCTTCGGTCTATTGGCCCTCAGCATCGACCCGCCGGAGGTGATCACCGGCCCCGCGTGGGTCGGCGTGAGCGCGGCCGTCGCCGTGGCGTTCGGGCTCGCCGGAGGGGTGCTGGCCCTGCCGGTGCTGACGCCGCGTCTGCATGCGGCGCTGCGGGGATGGGGGATCGTGTGGCTGCCGGCGCTGGTATGGGCGGGCGTCGAGTACCTGCGGCTGGTGACGACGGCCGGCCACCAGTGGGGCATGACCGCCACCGCGCAGATCGACGTCGCGCCGCTGCGGGCATTTCTGCCGCTCGCCGGCATGTGGCCGATCCCGCTCATCGTGCTGGCCACCAACGGCGCCATCGTCGCGCTGATCCTGGCCGCGCGGGGACGGTGGATGTGGTCGCGGGCGGCCCTGGGCTGGAGCGTGGGCGCCGTGGCGGCGGCCTGGATCCTAGGCGGAATCCTGGCGCTGCTCCCGCCGCCGGAAGCGACCGGCACGCTGCGCGCCGCCGTGGTGCAGCCGGGCGAGCACGTGCCGGACCATCCGCTCACGCGGCCGCTCATCATCCGCCGCCAATACGCCGAGCTCACCGGGGTCATCACGGCCCTGCACGGGCCGCCGACAGTCGCGGCGCAGGGGGCGCAGCTGGTCGTCTGGCCCGAGGCCTCGGGCTGGGTCGACCCCCTGACGCCGACGGGGCAGGCGCTGGCGCAGCAGGTGGCCGACGTGGCGGCGCGGTCGGGCGCCACGATCGTCTGGCCCTACTTCATTCGCATCGACTTCGATCACACGCGCAACGAAGCTGTCCTGGTGTACCCGGACGGGCGGCTCTCGGCCCCCTCCACCAAGGCCCATCCGGTCTGGGTGATCGGTGAGCGCAGCATCACTGCCGATCTGCACCCGGTCTATACGGTCGACGGGGTGGCCGTGGGCCTGGCTCTGGGGCCGGACGGCAGCTACACGGATGCCCTGGCGCGGCTGGCCCGGGACGGCGCCCAGGTCGTGGCGGTGCCCACGCACGACTGGGCGGCCTACGCCGGCACGCAGCTGGCGCACCTGCGCGTGCGGGCCGCCGAGCACCGGCTGGCGATCGTCAAGGCCGACTGGCGCTACGGCTCGGCAATCGTCGCTCCCGATGGAAGCGTCGTCGCGTCCACGCCCCACGCCACCCAGCTGGAAACCATGCTGTCGGCCGACGTAGGGGTTACGACGCCCGGCACCCCCTATAGCGTCAGCGGCGACTGGCTGGGGGTTGTGAGCCTCGTGATCGCCGTGACGGCGGTCGCAGCCGCGCTGGTGACGGGGCGCGTCGCTCGGCGAACCCTAACCCAAACTTTCTCCGGCTAGTCAACCTGCGCGCAACCCCTCCGTCATTCCGGCGAAGGCCGGAATCCAGTCCGGTGGAATTCGGCGGCGCGCCCGACGTGGGTGAACCGTCCTCCTAGCGCCGCGCGGGGATCGCCCCCGCGCCGCCCGAGAAGGCGCTTAGCGCGACGGCCGCCAGAACTACGGTCACCACCACCGGGTGCCAGCCCAACGTCTCCAGGGTCGCGGTGTAGACGGCGGCGGCGTGCAACAGCCCGGCGCTCAGCAGGTAGACCCCCAGACGATCGACCAGCCAGCCCTTGGCGAGCAGATAGGCCGTGCCCAGGTGCAGACCGATCCAGAGCCACTGCTGCACGATGGGAAAGACCAGGTCGCCGCCCACCGGGAGTTGCTGGATCGCGGGCGAGAGCGCAGCGTTGGCGCCGAACATGGCGAAGCCCAACGCCGGGGCCGCGGCGGCGGTGGTGGCGGCGCGCGGCTCGCGCGGATAGGCCATGGCGAATATCACCAGCAACATCAGGATGAGCTTGACCATCTCCAGGGTGTAGCCGGCGACTAGGGCCTCCACGATCCCCGTCAGCGGACGGGCGTCGGCGACGCGGGCCGGGTCGATGTTGCTGGTGATCAGATCCATCACCGCGGTCGTGGGTTCGCCGCGCGCCCACACCTGCGCCACGGCGTAAACGGCGGCGCCGGCGACGAAACCGAACCAAGCCCCCGGGCGGCCCGGCGCCAGCGGCGGCCCGATCCTGGACCAGAAGAGACCGAAGGCCACCACGGCGGCCACCGCCACGGGATGGGGCAGGAAGAAATATGGCGCGAGCACCGCTTGCTGCTCGCTGAACCACTCCATGGAGCTAGCTAGCGCAGGCCGCGATCCGCCGGGTGCTTGGTACGATGGCGATGATTGGCGGGTGCGGCGACTGAGCGGTTGTCGCGCCCGCGTGACTGTTTACAACGCAAGCGAACGGGTGCGCCTTTCGCGGGTCGGTGGGTGAGCGGCTAATACCACCGGACTGTAAATCCGGCGCCTTTACGGCTACGTAGGTTCGAATCCTACCCGGCCCACCCGCCGCCGTGGCGTCGGATACCATGGTGGGCGGCGCGCCCGCAACGCTGGTCCCGTGGTGCAGTGGCCTAGCATATCTCCCTGTCAAGGAGAAGATCGCCGGTTCGAATCCGGTCGGGACCGCCACACACGCCGGTTGCGGGCCGTTCATGGGCCCATAGCTCAGCGGTCAGAGCAGCCGGCTCATAACCGGCCGGTCCCTGGTTCGAATCCAGGTGGGCCCACCAGGATGTACGGAACGCATGAGGCATTCGGCCAAGGCGGCCTCCGCGGTGTCCGCTCGGGGCCCGGCAACGGGAGAAGGCGTCGGTAGCCCCCCAGGTAGGTGGAGAACCCGGCGCGGGGTGTTGATGCGCGGTGGTTCAACGCTCTGTCACTGGGCGGCAACGGCGTTGGCGGTGACCGCGGATACCTCCTTGTCGTCCCCGTGGACGTCGTCGTAGGTGAAGGTGACGCGCAGCCACTTGCCTTCGTCGGCCGCCACCGGCGTGTACACGCCTTCCGTCGCCCCGGCGATGATTTCGCCGTCGGTCGAGTCCGGCGCGTCCAGCCGCTCCCACTGAACCTGGAGGTTGTAGTCGTCGGGGCCAATGTAGTCGGCATCGGACCACCACACGATGATCTCCTTGCCCACCTGCGGGGCGCCGGAGCTGATGCCCGCCGCGCCGGGCTCGTCAACGTCGGTCACCCAGACAGTCACCGTAATCGTGTCGTCAATCGCCGTTTCAGCGTCGCCCGCGGCGTCCTTGCCATCGCTGACGGAAATAGTGAACGTGTAGTGGACGTTGTTGGTGCCGTGGTTGCCGGCTTCGTAGTCCAGGGCGGCCTTCACCCGGAGCTGGCCCGTGTTCACGTCGATGTCGAAGAGCTCTGTCGCATCCCCGGTCAAGGCGTTCGAATCATTCGCAATCACGGTGTACGTCAGCGTGTCGCCGTCGACGTCCGTGGCGGCCACGGGATCGCCGATTCTCGTCCCCGCCGCCGAGTTTTCCGCCACCATGCGGATGGTTTCGGTGGAGCTGAAGCGCGGGGCGGCGTTCGCGGACGTCCCGTCGACCAGGGTCAGCGTGGGACTGTTGGACGTGAGCGCGATCTCGGCGACGTTCAACGCGCCCGTTCCGGTGGCGCGCACCGTCAGCGTTTCGGAGGCCTGCGTCCCACTGTCCACCACCGGCGTGAGGTCGAACTGGGCGCTGCCCTCTCCATAGAATCCAGGGTCGCCCGTGTCGATGTTGAGATCGAAATCGGACACGGCGCCAAAGCCCACGACTCCCGTTCCACCGCTGCCTGCCACCGTGACCGTGAGGGAGGATTTATATCCGCGCATGTGCGCCCAGGCGGTGCCCGGGTCCAGCTTGGCGGTGACGATGACCGTTTGCGTTCCCCCGCCCTCGGTCAACTGGGTGGCCCCGCCGGCAATGGCCAGCGTCAGCGTCACCGTGCCGGTCAGGTTGTTGCCGTTTAGGTTCAGGTGGTACAGGCGCTCGAGATCCAGCGCGGCGTACGCCGCCGGGATGCCCCCCGTCAGCCTGTTGTTTTGCAAGTACAGCAATTCCAGGTTGCCGAGTTTGGCGAGGGCGGACGGCAGTGTTCCCGTCAGGGCGTTGTCGCCCAGGTTGAGATCCTCCAACGCCGACAGGTCGCCCAGCTCGGCGGGAATCTTGCCGGTGAGACTCTTGTTGGCGAGGTTCAACCTCGTCACCCGCCCGTCGCGAATCGCCACGCCCTCCCAACCGTCCATGGCCGTGTTCACGCTCCAGTTCAGGGTCGCCGTTCCGCGCAGATCGTCCCTCGCCGCCAGCAGGGTCTCGCAGTCCTTCACCAAATCGGCTGACGAGCCGCTCGGCGTGGCCGTGGTGTCCAGACAGCTAATCGCCGAGCCAGGCGTAGCTGAGAGGGTCCCCGAGGCTGCGCCGCAGAAGTCGTTGCACGCGCGCACCTTGAACGTGTAAGACGTGCCGGCGTCGAGACCGGCAACGTCATGGCTGCGGGTGGAGCTGTCGCTATCAGGGATGTCGATCCACGTCGCTCCGTCGTCGCTGCTGTACTGCCACTTGGTGATGGTGTCGTCGCCGAGGTGTGTCCAGATCAGCCGCACCTTGCTCGGCAGGCCCTGGGCGCTGGTGAGCGTCGGCGCGGCCGGCGCCGCATAGGTGTCGCTGACGGCTACGAAGAATCCCCCGTCGGACAGTCCTGAGTAGTCGCCGCCCGCGGCGTCGTGGTTGATGATCGCCGTGTCGCCCACGCTGTCCGCGTCACGCGCGGCGCTGACCGTCACTTCTTGGAACATGTCCCAGTCCGTGGTGGTAAAGGTCAGGGTGGCGGGCGAGAAGGTAATGTCTTCACTGCCGCCCGGAGCCTTGGTCAGGGTCACCGTGACGGTATGCGTGGGCTGAGAGTTCAGTCGCAGCGAGTAGCGCGCCTCACCGTGCTCCGGCACGGTCAAGCTGGACACCGACCGGAAGATGCCCCGGTCGTCGTCGTCCTCGATCAGGATGGTGGCGGCCGCGCCCGAAAGCCGCAGGTCCGCCACGAACGCGGCGGCGCTGCTCTTCGCGCCGTCCACGCTGACCGACACCGTCTCATCGTTCTCATCGATGCGGTTCGCGGTGGTGCCCAGCGTGAAGGTCTCCGTCGCGCTGGCATCGCCGCGGGGCACCTGAATGACGAGGGTGTCCTTGGAATTGGTGAAGTCCACCGCGCCGGCTTCACCGCTCCCGGTCACGTTCAGCGTCACCCTCGTGGGATGGGAGACGAAGGAAAAGCTGTTGGCCCATTTCGTCGCCGCGTCCAGGGTCACCGTCACCGTCACGTTCCGCGCATCGCCCTCCCGCATATTGTCCGCGGGGCTCAGCGTGACCGTCACCGTGCCGGTCAACGCGTTGCCCCTAAGGTCGAGGTCATCCATCGCGCACAGGCCGGAGGCGCCCGCTGGCGTGTCGCAGTTGACGGGGACCAGATCACTGGGAATCGCGCCGCTCAGGTCGTTGTTGCGCAACCCCAGCGTCTCCAGCTTGGTTAACGTCTTCAACTGAGCCGGGATGGTCCCGCTCAGATCGTTCTCGAACAGATCCAGAGTCGTCAGCTTGGTCAACGCCCCCAACTGCGTCGGGATGGAACCGCTCAGCTTGTTGACCGATAGATTCAGGGTCTCCAGCTTGGTCAAGGCCCCTAACTGTGTCGGGATGGACCCACTCAACCCGTAGGCGTCGATGCGCCCATTGGCCGACAGGTCCAGGACCGTCAAGTCCGTCAGGTTCCCCAACTGCGTGGGGATGCTGCCCGTCAGCGCGTTGCTGGACAGGTCCAGGACTTCCAGGTTCGCCAGCTGTCCCAGTTCGGGGGGGATCGACCCCCTGAGCTGATTGTTCGACAGCAGCAGATCGGTCAAATTCGTCAAGTCGCCCAGCTCGCGCGGGATCGAACCGGTCAGCGCGTTCGCGGTAAGGTTCAGCCGTTGCAGCGCCGACAACGATGCCAGGCCTACTGGGATCGTCCCGTTCAAGCGGACGCCCAGAACCGACACGCGCAAGCGCAGCCCGGTGACGCGGCCGCCGCTCACGGTGACGCCGGTCCAGTCGGCGATGGCCGTGTCCACGCTCCAGTTCAGCGCCGTCGGGCTTACTGTTCCCAACAACGTCTCCTTGGCCGCCAGCAGCGTCTCGCAGTCGCTGACCAGGCCCGGGGATGAGCTGGAGGGCGTGGCGGTCGTGTTGGAGCACTCGATGGTGAGGGGAGTTGCCGGCGTGGCCGACTCCTCGTCGGACGCCGGCCCCCCTACGCCCCCGGGGGCGTTGAACGTGTTCACCGCGCGAACCTGGAATGTGTACATCGTGCCGTTGATCAGGTTGGTCACCGTGTGCCTGGTGGTGCCCCCACGGCTGTTCGGAATCTCGGTCCAGTTGCCGTACTCGCCGCTCCCCGCCTTCTGCCGGTACTGCCACCGGATAATGGTGTTGTCGCTCGGGTCCGTCCAACGCAGCGTCACCTGCGTGTCGCCCGCGGTCGCGGTGAAGCCGACCGGCTTCGCCGGCAGCGCGGTTGCTCTCGCGGCAATCGGCCCGGCGGTCATGGTCGCGGCGTTGCCAACCGCGTCCTCTACGTAGATGCAGAAGTTCTTGCCGGCTGATCCTCCCTCGATGGAGCGGACGTGTATCACCACGTTGGAAATGATCAGGGTCCCAACAGCGTCCTGGTCACAGGTCGCGTCGAGATCGATGAAGGCGAAGCCGACCTTCGCCACTCCCGAACCCCCATCGTCGAATCTAACTGAGGTCAGGGCCCTCTCAACCGGTGGGTTCAATTGATTCGAGAAGTCGCTGATGGTCGGCGGGGTGGTGTCGATGCCGCTGATCTGCGCCGAGGGGCCGTACGCCGTCGTCAGGCCGTCGCTCGCCGCCACGCAGACGTACTTGGCGTTGGCCGACTCGCTGTCGAGTGTGACGGTTCCCTGCCTGATATTGCCGTCGGTGGCGTCGGGGGTGTCCGTCAGGGTTATGGTCTCACCGGCGCCGGCGCCGGCGCCGGCGCCGTAGGTCGTCGCGTCGCAGGTCGCGCCGCTCAACAGCTTGTATTCGGCGCTCAGCGTGTCGCCGACATTGGCGTCGCTAACGGTGACCGTCACGCTTTTGCTCGTCGCCCAGCCGCTGGGGACCGGCGCGGCGATGCTTATGACCGGGGCGGCGCTCGCCGGCCCGGCAATTTCCGCGCTATCCCGCAGGCTGGTGGAGTTGCCCGCCGCATCTTCCACGAAGGCGCATATCAAGTTGCCCGTCGATCCGCTGGGCACGGCGAAGGCGACCTCCCTGGACGATTCGGCGGGATCCACGGTCGTGAGCGCCCCGGCCGCGCTCTGGTTGCAGGTAGCGCCGCTGTCGATAACGGAAATGCCGTACTTCGCCACCTTGGAGCCTGCGTCGGTGAAGGTGACCGTGTAGGTGCTTCCCTCGGCCGGTGTGACGTCGGCGAATGAAATCGCCGGCGCGGTGGTGTCGATCCCGCTGATCTGCGCCGAGGGGCCAAAGACAGTGGCCAATCCGTCATCCGCCTTGATGCAGATGTACATGTCGTTGGCCGACTCGCTGTCGAGTGTCACGGTCCCCTGCCTGGTATTGCCGTCGGTGGCGTCTGGGGTGTCCGCCAGGGTTACGGTCTCGCCGGCGCCGTAGGTCGTCGCGTCGCAGTTCGCGCCCGACAGCAGCCTGTACTCGGCGCGGAGGGTGTCGCCGCTGTCGGTGTCGGCGACAGTGACCACAACGTCCTTGCTTTGCGCCGGTCCGCCGGGCACGGAGCCGACGGTCAGAAGCGGTACGGCGTTCGGAGTCGCCGTCGCCTCCTCGGACGCCGCGCCGTCGCCGCTGGCGTTTATCGCCCGCACCTGGAACGCATAGGACGTTCCATTGATCAGGTCCGTTACCGTGTGGGTGGTGGTGGTCGCGCCGCCGTTCGGGACGTCGGTCCACGCGCCGTATTCGCCGCTGCCCGCCTTCCGCCGGTACTGCCACTTGGTGATGCTGGCATTGCCCGGGTCGGTCCAGCTCAGCGTCACCTGCTTGTCTCCCGCGGTGGCGGTGAAGCCCGCCGGCTTGGCCGGTATCGCCCCCAGCGGCGTGGCCGACTCCTCGTCGGACGCCGGCCCCCCTACGCCCCCGGGGGCGTTGAACGTGTTCATCGCGCGAACCTGGAAGGTGTAGCTAGTGCCATTGGCAAGTTTGGTCACCGTGTGCCTGGTGGTGCTCGCGCGGCTGTTCGGAATCTCCGTCCAGTTGCCGTACTCGCCGCTCCCCGCCTTCTGCCGGTACTGCCACCCGGTAATGCTGGCATCGCTGGGGTCGGTCCAGCTCAGCGTCACCTGCGTGTCGCCCGCGGTCGCGGTGTAGCCGGTCGGTTTCGCCGGCAAGGCAGTTGCTCTCGCGGCAATCGGGCCGGCGGCCAGAGTCGCCGAGTTGCCGGCCGCGTCCTCTACGTAGATGCAGAAGTTCTTGCCGGCTGATCCTCCCTCGATGGAGCGGACGTGTATCACCACGTTGGAAATGATCAGGGTCCCAACAGCGTCCTGGTCACAGGTCGCGTCGAGATCGATGAAGGCGAAGCCGACCTTCGCCACTCCCGAACCCCCATCGTCGAATCTAACTGAGGTCAGGGCCCTCTCAACCGGTGGGTTCAATTGATTCGAGAAGTCGCTGATGGTCGGCGGGGTGGTGTCGATGCCGCTGATCTGCGCCGAGGGGCCGTACGCCGTCGTCAGGCCGTCGCTCGCCGCCACGCAGACGTACTTGGCGTTGGCCGACTCGCTGTCGAGTGTGACGGTTCCCTGCCTGATATTGCCGTCGGTGGCGTCGGGGGTGTCCGTCAGGGTTATGGTCTCACCGGCGCCGGCGCCGGCGCCGGCGCCGTAGGTCGTCGCGTCGCAGGTCGCGCCGCTCAACAGCTTGTATTCGGCGCTCAGCGTGTCGCCGACATTGGCGTCGCTAACGGTGACCGTCACGCTTTTGCTCGTCGCCCAGCCACTGGGGACCGGCGCGGCGATGCCTATGACCGGGGCGTCGTTGGTGGTCTGCCGCTGAGGCTCGGGGTCCGAGCGGATGGGCCCGGCGGCCACCGAGCGACCCACGTTCGTTTCGTCCGTCGCGTTCTCCGCGATTTTTTGCTCGGCGCTGTCGGATGTGATCCGCGGCGGGTTGTCGACCGGAGACGGTTCGGGGGTCGCTGTCGATTCCGGCTCCGGGGCGGGAGTGGGCGTCGGCTCCGGCGTGGGAGTGGGGGTCGGATCCGGGGCGGGAGTGGGGGTCGGATCCGGGGCGGGAGTG
>JAPPNP010000061.1:17934-19901 GCA_028873795.1 Chloroflexota bacterium | reverse complement strand
CCCGCCTCACCACCCGGCCACGTGGTGAGGCCGCTGCCAACATACAAATGACAGGTGGGGGCGGCTCGGAATGACAGGTGGGGCGGCTCGGGATTAAAGGTTTGGGCGGCTCGAATTGGCAAGTCGGCGGCGGCTCGGAGTGACGGAACGAGTGTGGCTGCGGTGGGTCACGGGGCGAAGTCCCAGGCTGCACGCAGCCTGGGCCACCGGACGCCTGAGTGGCTCGCGATGACTCGCGCGCTGAGCGACACGATTGCCGCGGTGGCTACGGCGCCGGGGCCGGGCGGTATTGGCATCGTGCGGTTGAGTGGGCCCGAGGCGTGCGGGGTGGCGCAGCGGGTGGCGCGATTTCGCGGGGACGTTGAGCGTCCGCGTCCGCGCTACGCGCATCGAGTGGACGTGGTCGATCCGGCCCCGCCGCACGCGGTGATCGACGACGGCCTGCTGCTCTATATGCCGGGGCCGAACTCCTATACCGGCGAGGACGTGATCGAGCTGCAGGGCCACGGCGGGGTGCTGGTGACGACCCGCGTGCTCGACGCGGTGCTTCGGGCCGGGGCGCGTCCGGCCGAGCCGGGCGAGTTCACGCTGCGCGCGTTTCTGAACGGGCGCTTGGACCTGGCGCAGGCGGAGGCCGTGGCCGATCTGGTGGCGGCGCCGACGGCCGAGGCGCTGGCCGCGGCGGCGGATCAGCTTGGGGGACGCCTCTCCGGCTCCGTGCGCGATCTGCGGCGCGCCTGTCTGGACCTGATGGCGCGGCTGGAGGCCGAGATCGACTTTGCCGAAGAGGACGTGCCGGCGGTTCCGCGCGACGAATTGCGGCGCACGCTGGAGTCGATCGACGAGACGCTGGAGGCGATCCTGGCGGGTGCGGATCGGGGGATGCTGCAGCGGCACGGGTTTCGCGTGGTGCTGGTCGGCAGCCCGAACGTGGGCAAGTCGTCGCTGATGAACGCGTTGCTCGCCACCGAGCGCGCCATCGTGACCGAGGTTCCGGGTACCACGCGGGACGTGGTCGAGGAGTCGTTCAACCTGGATGGGATTCCGGTGCGGCTCAGCGACACGGCGGGGCTGCGACCGACGGACGACCCGGTGGAGCGCATTGGCGTGGACCGCAGCGGCGCGGCGCTGGCCGCGGCGGACGTGGCGGCGCTGGTGCTGGACGGGTCCCGCGCGCTGGTGGATGCCGACCGTGACGCGGCGCGGCAGGTGGCCGAGGCGGACAAGGCCGCGATCGTGGTGGTCAACAAGAGCGATCTCACGTCGGCGTTCCCCGTTGAGGATGCCGCCGGGCTCGTCGATGCGCCGGTGTGCCGCACGAGCGCGATCAACGGTGACGTGGCCGCGGTGCGGGCGGCGCTGCGGGAGCTGATCGGCGACGGCGCGCCCAATCCGGATCTTGGAACCGTGGCCAGCCTGCGCCACAAGAAGGCGCTGGAGCGGGCGCGGGAGGAGCTGGCCGGCGCGCGCGAGGCGGCGTCGGGCGGGTTGCCGGCGGATTTCATCGCCATCGGCCTGGGCGGCGCGGTGCAGGCGCTGGGCGAGGTGACCGGCGAATCGGCGACGGAGGACCTGTTGGACACCATCTTCGCCAAGTTCTGCATCGGCAAGTGACGCGGCGAGTTGAGCGGTGACTAGGAAGGGATGAGGCGTGCGACGTGGGAGGCGGTTTCGCCGTGCACCCGGCGGGCAGTGCGCCACGGGGAGGTTGGCGAACCGCCCCTACATCGCCCGTCCCGCGCGGTGCGGACCGGCTGTCATCGGGCGCGGACGGTGGAAGCTAGCCGCGCACTAACGACAAGAGCAGCAGAGCAGCCGCCGGGCCGAGATCGAGGCCAACCGCAGCCCCGTCCTTGCGTCGAGTCTGGGGCCCGCGCCCCCCCCCGGCGGGGGGGAGAAACGGGGGTTGAAAAAAGCGGCCCGGCGGGGTTGGGGCAAAAATAAGAGAAACACGCCCGGGGGGTGGA
>JAPPNP010000061.1:0-17924 GCA_028873795.1 Chloroflexota bacterium | reverse complement strand
CCTCCCCCTACAAAAACTACCACCCGCCCCCCCCGCGCCCGCGCCGTCCGCCCCCCCCCCCCCGCCCCCGCGGGCGGGCGCGGGGGGCGGCCCGCCCCCCCCCCGCCCCCGCTTCTCACATGCGGTGATACCATACGGCGCCGAGCAGGTATAGCGACATCTTCACGAAAGCCTCGCCGGGATGCTGACATCCATCGCAAGGCGCCAGGCGATCATGGCAGCTGCAGGCATCCATTTGCGGCGTAGCGGTTTCATGCGCGTCATCGTTGCCGTGCTGTCCGTGGTGGCGGTTGCCTTGTTCTCGGCCTGCGGAGACACGCCGGGGCCGGCGCCAACGCCGGCGCCTCTCGCGGTCGTCCCCACCGCCGCCCCTACGGCGACGCCTCCCGCGTCCACGCCGACGGCGGCGCCCCCTGCTTCCACCCCTGCGGCGACGCCGACATCCATTCGTAGGCCGACACTCCCGCCCATGCCTACCCCGACACCCACGCTCCCGCCCACCCCCACGCCGACGCCCGATCGGCCCGATCCGCTTGCCGCCGAGTTCTCGATCCGCGTTGGTCGCGACACCCTATGGAGAGACGCCTTCATTGCGTTCACGCCAAATGAACGGGAGTGCATTCGTGACACCGTGGACCCGGCGACGCTGGAGTCGGCGCTGGACGAACGTCTCCTTGCCGAGGGCGACGCGGAGGAGTGGATGGTTTCGACATTTGCCTGTCTCGCTCCCGAAACCGCGAGCACGCTTCTCCTCGCGATGTCTATAGGGGGAATGGAGGACGAAGGCATCCGGGTGAGCGACGACGACGCCTCCTGCCTGCGGTCGCTGATGGCTGAAGTCGACGCGGTCGCCTTCGTTGCCGCCGCCGTCGACGGCGGCGACGGCGCGAATCTTGACGATCTCATGACGAACCTGATGCGGTGCGTTCCCCACGCCTTCCTACCCCAGCTCCTCGCCGGCATGGGCCTGGACCTGGAGGCCTTGAGCGAGGACGAAGCGCAGTGCGTGCAAGAGTGGATCGCCAACGTCGACTGGTCGGCCCTGCTGGCGGCCGCGGCGGTCGACAGTGACGACCCCGCCGTAATTCAGCAATTCGTCCCGGGGCTGATCGGCTGCCTGCCGCAGGCCTTCCTCGGCCCGTTTCTCACGGAGATGGGAGTGGACATCGAGGCCGTGACCGAGGACGAGAGGCAGTGCGTGCAAGAGTGGGCGGCCAACACGGACTGGGTTGCCCTGTTTGCCGCCGCGGCCTCGGACGACGCTGCCATTCTGGGCGAGTTCCTGCCCGGTCTGATGCGCTGCCTGCCCCATCTGATTCTGCCCCAGATCCTCGCGGGTATGGGCCTGGAAATGGAGGCCTTGAGCGAGGAGGAGAAACAGTGCGTGCAGGCGTGGGCGGCGGACGCGGACTGGTCCGCCTTCCTTGCTGCCGGCGCCACCGGTGACTCCGACGCGATTCTGCCGCTCATTCCAGGACTGGTCGCTTGCCTCCCCGACCTGGTCACGTTCCAGGACGCGGATGATGATGCAGGTCGCGCTCCGGCGCCACCACCGACTCCGGCCAGCGCCGGCGCCGACGACCACGCCGACACCATTGCGGAGGCCGAGCGGATCACGGTGGGCGACGAGGTCCCGGGCACGTTGGACTACCCGGGCGACGTTGACGTGTTCGCGTTCGAGGCCGCGGCCGCGACGATCTATCGGATTGACGTGACGTTGGGGACCCTGCCGTACTCGGCCGCGGCGCTCTTCGACGCCGCCGGGCGGGTGCTGGCGGTCAACGAAAACCACGGAGAGTCCCCTGCGTCGCACATCTACTGGGAAGCGCCGGCGGCGGGCGACTACTACGTTGAGGTGTCCGCCAGCTTAAGCCGAGATACCGGCTCCTACCGCTTGACGATCGTCTCAGAGATCGCCGACGACCACGCCGACACCATCGGGGAGGCCACGTCAATCACGGTGGGCGACGAGGTTTTGGGGGCGGTGGATTTTCCGGGCGACGCCGACGTGTTCGCGTTCCAGGCCGAGGCGGGGACTCGCTATCGGATCGACGTCAGCTTGGTCGGTCTGGCCGACTCGGTGGCGACGCTCTACGACGCCGCCGGGCAAGTGCTGGCGGAAAACGACGATTATGCGGCGTCGAGCGCGTCGCGCATCGACTGGACGGCGCCGGCGGCAGGCGACTACTACGTCGCCGTGACGGGCTACAGCGTCAGCACCGGCACCTATAGCTTGTCCGTCGTCCCAGGCATCGCCGACGACCACGCCGACACCATCGGCGAGGCCACGTCAATCACGGTGGGCGACGAGGTCTTGGGGGTGGTGGACTCTCCGGGCGACGCTGACGTGTTCACGTTCGAGGCCGAGGCGGGGACGCTCTATCGGATCGACGTCAGCCTGGACAGTCTGGCCGACTCGGTGGCGACGCTCTACGACGCCGCCGGGCAGGTGCTGGCGGAAAACGACGATCATGCCGCGTCGAGTGCGTCGCGCATCTACTGGACCGCGCCGTCGGGGGGCGACTACTACGTCGCCGTGACGGGCTACAGCGTCAGCACCGGCACCTATAGCCTGTCCGTCGTCCCTGACGTCGCCGACGACTACGCCGACACCATCGGGTCGGCCACGCGCATCACGGTCGGTGATGTCGTTCAGGGCGTGCTGGACTACGAGGACGATGCCGACATCTTCGCGTTCGAGGCCGCCGAGGGGACGCTCTATCGGATCGACGTCAGCCTGGACAGCCTGGCCGACTCGGTGGTGACGCTCTACGACGGCGCCAATGTGGTGCTGGCGGCCAACGATGACTACGAAGGGTCTCTGGCGTCGCGCATCTACTGGACGGCGCCTGCGGGAGGCGACTACTACGTCGCCGTGACGGGCTACGGCACCGGCGCCTACAGCCTGACGATCGTCTCAGACATCGCCGACGACCACGCCGACACCATCGGGGAGGCCGCGCGCATCACGGTCGGCGACGTCGTCGAGGGCGGGGTGAACTACGAGGACGACGCCGACGTCTTCGCGTTCGAGGCCGAAGCGGGCGCCATCTATGAAATCGACGTGACGTTGGTGACCCTGGCGGATTCCATCGTGACGCTCTACGACGGCGCCGGACAGGTGCTGGCGGCGAACGACGATCATGGCGGTTCGCTAGCGTCGCGCATCTACTGGAAGGCGCCGGCGGCGGGTGACTACTACGTCGAGGTGGCCGCGGTCTCGAGCCACGATACTGGCTCCTACCGCTTGACCATCGTCTCAGGCATCGCCGACGACCACGCCGACACGATTGGGGAGGCCGCGTCGATCACGGTCGGCGGCGTGGTCTTGGGCGTGGTGGACTACCCCGGCGATGCCGACGTGTTCGCATTCGAGGCCAGCGAGGGGACGCTGTATCGGATCGACGTCAGCCTGGTCGATCTGACCGACTCGGTGGCGGCGCTCTACGACGGCGCCGAACAGTTGCTGGCGGCCAACGACGATCATGCAGGGTCGAATGCGTCGCGCATCTACTGGAAGGCGCCGGTGGCGGGCGACTACTACGTCGCCGTGACGGGCTACAGCATCAGCACCGGCGCCTATAGCCTGACCGTGGTTCCAGACATCACCGACGACCACGCCGACGCCATCGGGGAGTCGGCGCGCATCACGGTCGGCGACGTTGTCCAGGGCGTGATGGACTACGAGGACGATGCCGACGTCTTCGCCTTCGAGGCCGAAGCAGACACCATCTATCAAATCGACGTGACGTTGGGGACCCTGACGGACTCCGTCGCGGCGCTCTACGACGCCGATGCGCGCCGGCTGACGTTCAACGACAACCACGCGGAGTCGCTGGCGTCGCGCATCTTCTGGATGGCGCCGGCGGCGGGCGACTACTACGTCGAGGTGACCGCCGTCTCGAGCCAAGACTCTGGCTCCTACAGCTTGACCATCGTCGCAGGCATCACCGACGACCATGCCAACTCAATTGAACGGGCCACGTCCATTGCAGTCGGCGGCGTGGTCCCGGGCGGATTGGACTACCAAGGCGACGTCGACCTCTTCGCGTTCGACGCCGAGGCAGGCAGGACCTACCTGATACACGTGATGCTGGAAACGCTGTCTGACGCCACCGTGGTGGTGCTCAACGCCGATGGCACGGTGCGGGGGTTCCACATTGGAGCCGGCGAGGGACCTGACCGGGCATTGGTCATCGTGTTGAATCAGGAGGCCGACAGGTCGGAAAGCAACTACGTCGAAATCGGCAACCTCGGCAACGAAACAGGCTCGTATACCGTGGCTGTGGAGGAGGCGCTGACGGCGACGGTCGTGCCGGAAACCGGGCTCAGTGTGCGCGTGGAGCCGGACGCCGGCGCCGAAGTCGCGTATGTGGCGCCTGCAGGATCAGCGTTGACGCTGACGAGGGTGACGGTCGTGGTTGACGGCGTGACCTGGTGGGAACTCGCCGACGGGAACTGGGTCCAGGGCCGGTACTTGCAATTCGGCTAGGCGCCCGGCCGGCCAAACCCTGCCGCTGGGTTTGGAGTCCCTCGGGGGCTTGACGGGTTTTGGGACGGGTGCAGCCTGCCTGTCCGGCCCGTTGTTCGGGCGTGGCTCCAGTTCGCGGCCATGGACCACCGGACACGCCCCGCGCCGCCCGATCCGCCACCCGTCGCTACACTGCCGAGGGACCGGGCCGCGGCGCGTCCCGCGATGCGGAGACCTTTGCGAAATCGCTTCCCAGGAGGGCGGCGAACGGGCCGGCTTCTTTCGCCTTGATGGGTGAGGGTGAGCCGAGGCTTGGGAGTGGAGGGTCAACCGATTGTTCAGAAGTCTCCGAGCCGCGGGAGCGTGGATTTGAACCGCGTCTATTTCGGCGACAACCTGCCGCTGCTGCGGGAGATGCCGGCGGGCGGCGTTGATCTCATCTACGTCGATCCGCCGTTCAATACGGGTCGCTTGCAGTCGCGCACGCAGCTGCGGACGGTGCGCGACCCGGAGGGCGACCGGACGGGGTTTCAGGGCCGGCGCTACCGCACCGAGCGGCTCGCGACGCGGGCCTTCGACGACGCCTTCGAGGACTATCTCGGCTTCCTGGAGCCGCGGCTGCTCGAGGCGCATCGGCTGCTGGCGGCGACCGGGTCGCTGTATCTGCATCTCGACTACCGCGAGGTGCACTACGCCAAGGTGCTGCTGGACGGGATATTCGGGCGGGAGGGCTTTCTCAACGAGATCATCTGGGCCTACGACTACGGCGGGCGCACCACCAAGAAGTGGCCCCCGAAGCACGACAACATCCTGGTCTACGCCAAAGATCCCGAGGGGTACTACTTCGACACGGACGAGGTGGAGCGGATTCCCTATATGGCGCCCGGGCTGGTCGGCCCGGAGAAGGCGGCTCGCGGCAAGCTGCCCACGGACACCTGGTGGCACACCATCGTGCCCACGAACGGCAAGGAGCGCACCGGCTATCCGACGCAGAAGCCGGTGGGCATCGCGCGGCGCATCATCCAGGCCTCGTGTCCGCCGGGCGGCACGGTGATGGACTTCTTCGCCGGCAGCGGGACGGTGGGCGAGGCGGCCCGCGCGCTGGGGCGGCGGTTCGTGCTGATCGACGACAACCCGGAGGCGCTGGCGGTGATGGCGCGGCGCTTCGCGGACTACGCCGAGGTGGAGTTTGTGGGGTTTGGCGCTGCGGCCTGCCGGGACAAGGAGCGGCAGGCCGCGGTCGCGGGGTGAGGGGCGATTACGGCGGTCCGGCTCGAGGTTTCTGTGGAGTGGGAGACGAGGGATCTAGATTCCTCGCTGCGCTCGGAATGACAGGTTGGGGCGCGGTGAGGATGACCGTGGGCGCGGCGAGCATGACGGTGAGCGCGACGACGACCCAGAAGGTGGCGGCGAGCTCGGGGAGGTAGAGGCTGCTGTCCACGATGCCGTGGACGAGGGTCGCCAGCATGGCGCCGCCGAGGCCGAAGACTAGTGGGCGGCTGCCGTGGGTGCTGCGCCGCAGCGCGGCGCGCCAGGTGCGGGCGTAGACGGCCAGCACCGCGACGACGACGACGAGTCCGGGGATGCCCAGCGTGAGCCAGGTGTCGAGGGCGATGTTGTGGGCGTGGGAGATGTTGGGCTCGGCCCAGGCCTCGGGTCGGATGTAGTCCGGGTAGTGGTAGAGGAAGTTGTCCGGGCCGACGCCGAGGACGGGGTTGTCGGCGATCATGCGCCAGGCGGAATCCCAGAGCAGGGGACGGGCGGCGGTGGCGGCGTCGGAGGGGCGGAGGAGACGCGCGAGGTTGTCGCCGCCGGTGATGATGATTGCCGCCAATAGCCCGGCAGCGATTAGGCCCGCCGCGAGCAGAGGCGCTGCGGCGCGCAGGCGACGGAGATTCCGGACTGGATTCCGGCTTCCGCCGGAATGACGGGGATCTGGGTCGTGCGCGGCGCTGGATTGGCGGCGCCAGACGGGGAACAGGGCGAAGGCGAGGCCGGCCAGGGCGCCGATCCAGGCGCCGCGGCTGAAGGTGAGCACCAGCACGGCGAGCAGCAGCGCGACGGTGGCCCAGGCGGCGACGCGCAGACGCGGTCGTGACCCGGCGACGAGCGCCAGCCCAACCGTCACGGGCAAGGCGCGCTCCAGGATGAGCGCCAGGTTGTTGGGCGACCCGAACAGGCCGCGCAGCCGCGGCGGTCCGGCATCGGTGACGACGGCGCCGGTTGGGATCAGGGCCAGCGCCACGACCGCCGACACCACGGCTCCGAGCACCAGTGCGACCCCGATTCGCTGCGCGTCAGCGCGGTCGCGCATGACGCTGAGCAGGACCAGGAACAGCAGCGCCGGCTCGACGATGACGGTGCGCAGGTCGCGCCAGGCGACGCGTGGGAAGTCCGCCGCGACCGTGGTGGCGATGCCCGCGGCGATGACGGCGAGTGCGAGCCAGAACCACGAGGCTTGACCCGGCAGCCAGCGGCGGTGAGCGGTGGATTCCCGCCTTCGCGGGAATGACGGAAGAGGCGGGAATGACGAACGGCGCGGGAGTGACGGAAGGCGCAGGAATGAGGAGAAGGCGAACTCCCCACCCCTGCCTTCTTCCTCAAGGGGAGAAGCAGTCGGACGCCGGAATGACGGGTCTTGTTCCGGCGTGCGCTGATCCGGTCCGAGCTGCCAGGGCCAGCGGCGGTGCGCCAAGGCGTGGGCCGCCCAGGCGATGACCAGAATCACGATGAGCGTCTCGCCGACCGGTCGGTCGTAGATGCCGGTGCGGGCGATCACGCCGACGAAGGGGATCGCGGCCACGGCCACGATGACGACGTGGCGCGGCCGCGCCAGCGCCAACGCGCCCAGGGCCGCCGCGAGCACCAGCCGAATCAACGTCCAGGCGGACGTGGGCGTGCCGTCGGGCAGCAGGGCGAATATCACGGCCAGGACGCCGACGGCGACCTCGCCGGCGTGCAAGCCCAGCGGCAGGCGCCGATCCAGGACTTCAGGGCGCGGCAGCCGCGCGGCGGCGCGCGTGATGCGGCCGCCGACCGCCCACACCAGCACGGCCAGCGCCAGCGCCCAGGCGCCGGCGACGCCGGCGTAGGGCCAGAGCGGCCGCGAGTTGCCCACAAGCGCGCCGTCGACGATCACCAGCCCGCCGGACGATTGCGAATCGCGCTCGGCCATGACCGTCAGCTGGAGCCGGTGGGGGCCTTGGGACAGCCCGCGGGCGATGGGGATGCGCGCCAGGCGCTCCACCTCGGGGGCGTAGAGGTTGAGGATCGCCTCGCCGGCGGCGTTGCGCGGCAGGGCGTCGGCCAGGGCGCTGTGGCCGTCGATGCGCACGCGCACCTGTCCCATGTCGGGGCCGCGCCGCGTCAGCAGGCCGACCGAGTCGCCCTCGAACCGCAGCTCCAGGCGCGCATCGGGCTGTCCGGTCTGGCGGTGGAAGCCGAGCGACGCCCAGTCGCTGGGCACCCGCGGCCAGGGTCCGTCGAAGGTGAAGGCGGCGTGGGTTTCCTGGTGCAAGCCGATGCCGGCGATTGGCGCGGCGGCATCGGCGCGTTCCAGGGCCAGCAGCGGATCGCGCGGCTCCAGGTCCTTCGTCAGCAGGCCAAAGAACGGCGTGGGGTCGTCCGGGTGGGTGTCGTGCGGCCAGCGCGAGGCCCAGATGATGATGGTAGGCAGCCAGGGCCACTGGTCGCGCGCCCGCCGGATGCCGTCCACGGTCCAGGCGGCCTGGTCCGCCGCGGAGTGATTGCCCCAGATGCCCTGGTTGCCCAGCCAGCCGGGGGGCAGCGACATCCAGCCGTACTCGGAGGCCCAGATCGGAGTGCCGGCGTCGCCGTGGGCCTCCATGATCTCGCGCCAGAGCACGGCGCGGGGGAAGTTCGTCCGCGGCGCCTCGATGCGCGGATCGCGCGGGCCGGTGAAGAGGCCGTAGGACATGCTGGACGCCACGTCGAAGGCCCCCTTGGCGCCCAGCTGATAGAGCCGCTCCAGGAACAGCAGGTCGCTGAGGTTGTCGGGCCCGGTTTCGATGGTGGGCGCCAGGCCGGCGAGCACGATGACGGCGTCCGGGTTGGCGGCCCGCACCGCCGCGCCGACCTCGCGCAGCATGTCCTGGTAGGCGGCGGGATCGGGCGGCCGGCCGCCCCACTCGCCGAACAGGTTGGGCTCGTTCCAGATCTGAAAGTACTTGACCTTGCCGCGATAGCGCTCGGCCACCGCCGCGGCGAAGTCGGCGAAGTCGGTGAAGTCCGCGGGCGGAATCTGGATCGACGGGTTGACCTGCGGATTGAATCCGGGCGTGGCCCAGGGCGGGGGGCGGTCGAGCCGGGCCAGCACCTCGATGCCGAAGCCGCGCGCCAGGTCGACCATGCGGTCGAATTTGGCCCAGGAATCCTCGCCGTGGTTGTCGATGTAGACGCCCTTGGCGTGCGGCTCGATCTCGACCCACTGGATTTCTTGCCGGATGAGGCCGATGCCCGCGCGAGCCAGCAGCTCCAGCTCGCGCTCGACCTTGGCCGGGTCGGCCTCGCGATGCAGGAAGGTGTTGGCGCCGATGGCCGGCGCGTCGGCGTGGCGCAGCTCGGGCAGCTCGGCCAGGCCGAAGGTCACGCCGCGCTCCGAGAGGACGGCCCAACCCAGGAGACCGGCGGTGACGATGCCGAGCAGTCCGAGGCCGGCGGCGGCGAGAGCGGCCCGCGTGATTGTGGACGTCAGGTGACCGCGGAGGCGATGGCCGAGCCGGGGCAGGCTCAGGCGCGGGGAAGGCCGGCGGTTGGGCAAGCGTCGTCTCATGCGGGTGGCGCCCCCAGCATGCCAGCGTCGGCGCGGTGCGCGCTGCCGCCGGAGCGCGGGACCGGCCATTCCATGGGGGCTGGCCGAGTGATCGGCTGACGAGGAGGGTGATCGCGGCGCGACGCGAGGCCGGGGGTCACACGGGCGGGTGTCTGGGAGGCAGCGCCTTGACAACTCCGGGCGTTCGCCTATCCTACGGCCGTCTCTTAGTAGTGACTAACATCATTAAGCGTTGACGCTAACGCCGAATCGTGGGCGGCAGGCGCGGCGCGGATGGGAGAGGGGCAGTGCGAAGAATCGTTCTCGTCGTGGTGGCGGGTCTCATGGCCGGGCTGCTGGCAGCCTGCGGCGAAAGCGGGCCCTCCACCGAGTTGAAGCAGGACGTGGTGGCGAACTACGCCAACGGCGTCCACCACTTGTACGCGCAGAGCCTGGACTCGGCGCAGGCCATGGACCGGGCCATCGACAGATTCCTGGCGGAGCCCACGCCGGCGCATCTCGAGGCCGCGAAGCGGATGTGGCTGATCGCGCGCGACGACTACGGGCCGACCGAGGCGTTCCGTTTCTACGACGGACCCATCGACCATCCGGAGGACGGCCCTGAGGGGCTGATCAACGCCTGGCCGCTGGATGAGGCCTACATCGACTACGTGGTCGACAATCCGAGCGCCGGCATCATCAACGACGCCGAGACCTTCCCGGTCATCGACGCCGGCCTGCTGGTGTCGCTGAACGAAGAGGGCGGCGAAGAGAACGTGTCGACGGGCTGGCACGCCATCGAGTTCCTGCTGTGGGGCCAGGACCTGAGCGTGGCCGGACCGGGTGAACGGTCCGTCGACGACTTCACCACGGCCGCGAACGCCGACCGCCGCGGGACGTATCTGGCGGTGGCGTCGGACCTGCTGCTGCAGCATCTGCAGGACATGGTGGACGCCTGGGCGCCGGGCCGCGGCGACAACTACCGCGCCGAGTTCACCTCGGTCGACACGGACGAGGCGCTGCGCCGGATCATCACCGGCATCGGCGAGCTGAGCCGCGGCGAACTGGCCGGCGAGCGCATGACGGTGGCCTACGAGGCGCGGTCCCAGGAGGACGAGCACTCCTGCTTCTCCGACAACACCACGGCCGACATCGTGGGCAACGCTCTCGGCATTCAGATGGTGTTTCTCGGCAACTTCGGCCAGGTGTCCGGTCCCGGCATCCTGGATCTGATCGAGGCCCAGGACGCGGAGATCGCGGACCAGTTGGCGGCGGAGATCGAGTTGAGCGTGAACCTGACGAAGGCCATCGACGCGCCGTTCGATCAGCACCTGCTCGAAGGCGTATCCGACGCCGATGCCGGGCGGAAGGCCGTGCTTGACGCGATCGTCGCTCTCGAAGAGCAGACGGACACGATCGTCAGCGCGGCGCAGGCGCTCGGCATCACCATCAGCGTGAGCTAATGGCGGACCGTGGTCCGCGGCCAGGCGCGAGGGCTGCCATGGGGTGGCTCGGTGCGTGAGGTCGCGGACCGCGAGTCCGTGCCGATGACGGCCGCGGTCGGCTCATCGCCGGCCGCGGCCGCGCGGTATGCGGGCGGGCTGCTGCTGCTGGCGGCGCTGTCCCTGGCCGTGGCGGTGATTGGACGCGTGTCGGCGGCTGCGGACCATGACACCTTGGCGGAGTCTTTGGCGGCGATCGCCGAGCGGCCCGGCCTTTACGGCCTGGGCGGGGGCGGCCGCGTGCTGGCGGGAGTGGCGCTGGTCGCCGGGGCCTGGTTTTTGCTGCGGACATGGATCATTCGCCAGCGCCTGGGCACGCCGCTGGTGCCGCTGCTGTTGGCCGTGGCCGGCACGGGCTTGGCCGTGTCGGGCGTAGGCGCGATCGCCTTGGCGGTCGCGGCCCCGGGCATCGCCGGTGCGGCCGCGGAGACGCTGGACGGCGTCCACTGGATCGCCGGAAAGATCGGCTTCGCGGCCGCCGGATTGGCCCTGCTCACCGCCGCCCGCTATCAGTGGAAGGTGGGCGGGCAGCTCCGGCGCATCGCGCCCGCCTCGGCCGTCATCGGCCTGGCTATGCAATTCATCTGGATCGACGCCGCGACGATCATGCACCCCATCGTGGGAACCGGCTTTTTCGTCTGGCTCTTGGCCGTTGGCACCATGCTGGCGACCGGCCGGGTGGAACGGCACTTCACAGCCATGGTCACCGCATCCGCCACTCGCGGCAGGTCGCATGTGGGGTAGGACGGCGCGGGCGGCGCCGCCACGTGCGGCCTGGGTGCGGTGACCCCGGGTCAATGTTACCGGTCGGCGCGCGGCGCGCGGTTGGGCGGCTGGCGGCCGTGTTCGTGGCGGGCGCGTTGCTGGCCTCGTGCGGTCCCGACCGACCGGGCATTGACCTCAAATTGGTTTTCGACGAACGGTTGGGCGGGGCGACGACGGCATTTAGCGCCGGCAGCAACGCCTTCGAGCTTTCCGCGCGCAACCTGGCCAACGAGGAGCGGCGCGTCTTCGAAGTGGGCGACAGCTTTTTCAACCAGAACTGGGTCACGGCGCCGGCGTCGACCGAGGCGCGGGACGGGCTGGGTCCGACGTTCAACGCGCAGTCGTGCTCGTCCTGTCACGCGCGCGATGGCCGGGCCAAGCCCCCGGATGACGACGAGGATCCCGAGCGCGGACTGCTGCTGCGACTCAGCATTGCCGGGCCCGACGGCCCGATCGACGAGCCGGTCTACGGCGGGCAGCTGCAGGACCGCGCCGTCATCGGCGTGGCGCCGGAGGGACGGATCGGCATTCGCTACGAGATCATCAGCGGCGCCTACCCGGACGGCACGCCGTTCACGCTGCGCAAGCCCGCCTACGTCATTCTGGATCCGGCGTTCGGCCCGCACGACGTGGCGATCATGATCTCGCCGCGTATCGCCTCCGCCGTCATCGGCATGGGCTTGCTGGAGGCCATTCCGGCGGAGCGCATCCTGGGGCTGGCGGACCCCGACGATGCCGACGGCGACGGGATTTCGGGTCGTCCCAACATGGTGTGGGACATCCGGCGCGGCGAGGCGGTGTTGGGCCGATTCGGCTGGAAGGCCAACGAGCCCACGGTGGAGCAGCAGGCCGCCGGCGCATTCCAAGGGGATATCGGCATCACGTCGACCCTGTTCCCCGAGGAGAACTGCCCGGCGGCACAGCCGGACTGCGCGGCGGCGCCCAACGGCGGCACGCCCGAGGTGCCGGACGAGCGGCTGGCCCAGGTCGTGTTCTACGTGCAAACCCTGGCCGTCCCGGCCATGCGCAACGTTGACGATCCCCGCGTGCGACAGGGCGCGGAGCTCTTTGTCCAGACCGGCTGCGCCGCCTGCCACACGCCCCGGCACGTCACGGGGGGCGACCACCCGGTGGAGCCCCTGCGCAACCAGACGATCTTTCCCTTCACGGACCTGCTGCTCCACGACATGGGCGAGGGGCTGGCGGACGGGCGGCCCGACGGCCTGGCCACCGGCCGGGAATGGCGCACGCCGCCGCTGTGGGGCATTGGCCTGGTGGAGGTCGTGAACCGACACACGATGTTCCTGCATGACGGGCGGGCGCGGAACATCGAGGAGGCGATTCTCTGGCACGGCGGCGAGGGTCAAGCCTCGCGCGATCGGTTCATGGCGCTGACGGCGAGTGAGCGCGACGCCCTGCTCCAGTTTCTGAGGTCACTGTAGTGATGAACCTATGGCGCGGAATCTTGACAGCGGGACTGCTGCTGGCGGTGGTCGGATGCGGCGAGGACGCACCCGATGACTCGGAGGTCTTGGTCAGCCTCTCCGACCAGATCATCGTGCCGGCGTACGAGATGGCTGCCGGTGCGGCAGGCAATCTGAAGACGGCGCTTGGCGAGCTGTGCGCGGCGCCTTCCGACGGCTCGCTGCAAACCGTGCACCAGGCGTGGCGGGATGCGCGGGGCGCGTGGCTGCGATCGGCGGCGATGGGGTTTGGTCCCGTCTTGGACCGACGCTCCGGCGGGCTGATCGATTGGTCGCCAATCGACCCGGAGCGAATCGAGCGGATGCTGGCGGAGCACCCCGCGACGACCGAGGACGCGGTGCGGAACACCCTGGCATCGACGCAGCGCGGCTTCGGGGCCATCGAGTACATCGTGTTCGACCCGGACGCGGTGTCCCGGCTGTCGGACTCCGCCTCGCCGCGCTGCGACTACCTGCGCGCGCTCGGCGGGGTCATTGCGTCCGAGACCGCCGCCATCGTCGAGGAGTGGACGGTGTCGCGAGACGGCGGACCCGCCTACCAGGACTTCCTCACCGGTCGGTCATCCGGCTCGATGCTCGAGAGCGCGGCGGTCGCCGAGGTGGTGCGGACGCAGGTCTTCCTCATCCGCACGCTCACGGACTTGCAACTGGCGGCCGCGTTGGGGCTGCGGGGCGACGGTCCCGACCTTGCGGCCATCCCGGGCGGCGCGGGCGGCAATGGCCTGGCCGATCTGCGCGCGACCGTGCAGGGCATGCGCGACGTGTATGTGGGAGACGCCACCAATGACGGACTCGGAGTGTCTGACTTGGTCACCCCGCTGTCGGCTGCCGCGGACGAGCGCATGCGGGGATTCTTCGAAGACGCATTGGCGGCGGTGGACGCCGTGGACGGCCCGCTGCGGGTTGCCGTCGTCGACCGACCGGCGCAGGTGCGGGCGGTCTACGACCGGCTGATGGACCTGCGCCGCGCGATCAATACCGAGGTGGTGAGCTTGCTGGGCGTCGCGGTTGGATTCAGCGACACCGACGGCGACAGCATGCGCTAGGACGGTAGGCTGCGGAGGGCGCCCACAAGGGACGCCCCTACAGGACCTGAAGTAGTCTTCGCTACGTCAATGGCGGCATGGTGGCGCTGTCCGGCGCGGGCAGAATCCACGGCTTGGGCGCAAGGCCCGGCGCAATCCGCGCCAGGTCGACGTCGGGGTCGATGAAGCGCACGGCGGGACGGCCGTTGAAGGTGACGAACACGTCGGCGCGGACTTCCACGTCGCGGCCCTGCTGCCTGAAGTCGTCGGCGATGAAGTGCGCGGTCTCCAGAATCATGTCCGGCTGGTAGGCCATGCGCTCGGCCTGGAGGGGCGTGAGGTATTCCGCGGGGTAGGCCAGCCACTGCTCCCCGGTGGCCGGATCGGTGACGCGGAACAGGGCGTGGCCGGTCTTCTCAGTCAGCATCACGCGCCAGGCGAAGCGGTAGCCCTCCTCGTTGAAGCGGACCTCACCGGGATAGGCCCAGTGGCGCAGGGGCACGATCAGTTGCGCCAGGGCAAACAGGCCAAGGGCGACGGCGGCCGCGCGGGCCGGCCAGCCGGGCGGCGCGGCGGATAGCAGCGTGAAGGCAGCCTTGGGCGGTGGACGCCGTCGGAGCCAGGCCAGCAGCCGGCGGGGCCAGTCGGGCGAGAAGAAGACGAGCGTGCCCAGGATCATGACCCAGGGAAAGATGCCGATGTGAAAGAGCACCCAGGTTGCCAGGTGGAACGCGATGACCACGAGATATGCGAAGGGACGGCTGCGGCGCCACAGCAGCCAGCCCACGATCGTGAGGTCGAACGCGGCCCCGGCCCAGCTCATGGCGTAGGCCACCCAGGCCTCCTTGAGCAGCGGACCGACCAGGAACAGGTCGCCGTTGTTGTAGAGCCAGATGCGCAGCGGCTGCGCATGCAGCAGCCAGTCGGGGTTCAGCTTGGCGATGCCTGAAAACAGGTAGACGACGCCCAGCTGCGCGCGGAGGGTCCAGATCACCCACACGGGGATCGTGTCCCGCCGCCACGCGGGCCGCCGCAGGGCGTCCAGCGAGGCCGTGCGGTGCAGCGGCATGAAGATCATCAGGAAGCTGACCAGGCTCACCCAGTAGTAGTGGTTCAGATAGGTCGTCTTGTCGATGAGCTCGACGTAGGTGAAGAGGACAAAGAAGGCCGCGATGGAGAGGCGGTAGCGATAGCCCAGCGCCACGCCCAGGCTGGCCACGCCCAGCAGCGCGAAGTGGAGATACATCCCCCAGGCCGGCCAGGGCTGCACCCACTCGAAGCCGAGATATTTGAAGTGCCGTTCGGGGTCGATGTAGAGCTCGGCGATCCAGCCGTGGGCGGCGAAGCGGCCGACGGCGAAAAGGCCGAGGAGCCCGAAGGCGATGCGAAAGGCGGCGGCCGAGGCGGCGCCGACCCGGCCGGAGGCGGCCAGCACGACGCGGTCGAAGCCGGTCGGCAACGACGCCGGGTGCATCATGCGTGCGCGGGAGTCGCCGATTGGCCCGAACTGAAATCGCAGATGTTGACCCCCGTCCCAGCCTTTCCCCTGGAAGGAGACCTTTGCAGAATCCAGCCGGGCTTGGGGATGACCGGGCGCATCCTGTCCGCCCCCAGGTTCAATGAAGGGTGGATTCCCGCCTTCGCGGGAATGACGAAGGGTTACGCAAAGGTCTCTGGAAGGGGAAAGGAGTTTAGGACGAGCCCTTTAGAGGTCCGCGTGGCCGGTGGCCGCTTCTTGGACGGCGCGGTAGACGGGGCGCGGGGTGAAGTCCGGGTCGACCATGCGGAAGTAGTAGCTGGCGTCGTCGGGGCCAAGGGCGGCGAAGGACTGGCGGAAGTACCAGATGCCGAACACGCCGATCCAGGGCCATTCGCGCAGGCCGAAGCGGACGCCGTCGACGGTCCAGGCGGCCTGCAGCGGCTCCTCGACGCGGCGCCAGGCGGACTGCGAGGCTTCCAGATCGGGTGGCGCGGCGTTCCAGCCGTAGGCGCTGAGCCAGACGGGGGCGTCGCCGCGGCCGTATTCCACCATCAGGTTGCGGAGCAGCTCGACGCGGCGGAAGTTGAGCACGCGTGGGTCTGGCGGCGTGCGTGGGGAGTACTGCATGCCGAAGGCCGCCGCCCCCTGGATGTCCAGCGCGTCGGCGGCGCCGTGGTCGTAGATCTGCCGCAGATAGGCGAGGTCGCTGATCGCGCGCGGGTTGTTTTCGAGCGTGGGGGCCAGCTGCGCGCCGGCCACGACGAGCCGGTCGTCGGCCGACTTCAGCGTGTCGTACGCCACCCGCAGCAGCTCGGCATAGCCGGCGGGGTCGGGCGCCGCGCCGCCCCAGTTGGCGGCCAGGTTGGGCTCGTGCCAAATCTGGTAGTGCTGGATGCGGTCCTGGTAGCGCTCGGCGAGGGTGCGCAGAAACGCGGCGAAGTCGGCGAGGTCGGCCGGCGGCGCGGTGGGGTTGTCGCGCCCGGGCCGCGCCCACTGCGGCGAGCGCTCGATGCGGGCCACGACCGAGATGCCCTGCTCCTGGGCGCGGTCGACGATGTCGTCGAACCGGTCCCAGCTGCTCTCGCGCCGCTGCGGGTTGACGAAGAGGCCCCGGTCGACGGTTTCGACGGCGTCCCAGCCGATGCGCTGAAAGATCCAGCGGACGCCGGCCGCGCGCAGGAGCTCAAGGCTGTGGCGGCGTTTCCAGTCCTCGTTTTCGACGTCCAGGAAGACATTGGCGCCCCAGGGCTCGACGTTGGCCAGGGGCAGGGGGCTCGGGTCCGAGCGGCGCACCGGCTCCGCCCCGCAGGCCGCCAGCAAAGCGCCGCCCGCGAGACCAGCGGCGCCGCGCACGACCGAGCGGCGGTCAAGCCGGCGCGTCATGACTCGGGCTCGAGCCCGAGATGCACCAGACACTCCCGGCTGATCTGGGCGCTGGCGGCGGGATCGCGCAGCGTGAGGTCCTGATCCACGACGAGCCATCCGTCATAGTCACCGTCTCGAAGAATTTCCAGGATGCCTTCCAGATCCACGTGGCCGCCGCCGAGCTCCGGGAATCCGCCCCGTTGGACGAAGGCGGGCAGGGTTCCGCCGAGGGCCAAGTGGCGGTCGCGGAGGTCGGCGTCCACGTCCTTGAGGATGACGTAGGCTACCCGCTCGATGTGGTCGCGGATGAAGTCGCGCGGATCGGAGCCCAGGTAGAACAGGTAGCCGACGTCGACGGCCAGCATCAGCGACGTGGGGTCGGTGAGGGACAGCAACCGGTCGAGCTCCGCGCTGGTTTCCACGTGCGAGCCCAGCTGGTTGCGAAAGACGACCTGGAGCTCGAACTCCTGGCGACAGACGTCGGCGGCGCGGGCGAGGCTCTCCGCGAGATGGCCCCACTGTTCCGGCTGCAGCTCCTCGGCGGGGTCGCCGTGGCCCGCGGTCGCCCAGCGCTCGGGCACCGCGTGGGCGGCCGCGACGACGTAGGCAGCGTCGAGGTCGGCCAGAAACTCGGCCACGCGCCGGAGCTGGTCCAGCTCAACGTCGTGGTACTCGGGGGCGAACCAGTTGGCCGCGAAGCGCCCGCCGATGAGCGGCAGGCCGTCGTCGGAGACGATGCGGCGAGCGAGCGGCGCGTCGCCGACGAGGTCGCTGGCGCCGCCTTCGAGACCGGCATAGCCGGCGTCGCGGGCTTCTTCGGCGACGGTGCGGAACGGCGCATCGCCCCACATGGTGGCTGCGATGCCTACGCGCACGGCGCCGCGGGGCTAGTCCGAGGCGTCGGCTGCAGGTCCGGCACGCCCGCTCAGCCGCTCGCCGGGTAGGGCGGTGAGGCGCTCGCGCCGCGCGGCAGGGGCTGGCGGCGGCGGCGAAGGTGCGGGTTCGGGCGGCGCGGCGGGTTCGGGCGGCGGCGCGGGTGGGGGCGTGGGAGGCGGCGTAGG
>JAPPNP010000025.1:85179-116536 GCA_028873795.1 Chloroflexota bacterium | reverse complement strand
GCCCCCCCCCCTGGCGTCCCCCGCCCCGCCCCCCCGCCGCAGCCTGCGGGGGGGGGCGCCCCCGCCCCGCGCCCCCCAGCCGGCCGGCGCCCCCTCGCCCCCCCCCCGCGTCCATCGAGGTTGCGATTGGCGGTTGGCTCACTAGAGGATTGATGATGAGCGGCAAGGTCTTGATCATCGAAGACGACGCGAGGATCGCGCGCTGGGTCAAGGTGTATTTCGAGCGCGCCGGATTCTCCGCCGAGGTTGCTCATGATGGCAGGGCGGGACTGGACCTGGCTCGCGACCTGGCTCCGGACCTGATCATTCTCGATCTCATGCTTCCCCGCCTCGATGGCGTGGAGCTGTGCAGCATCCTGCGACGAGAGTCGGACGTGCCGATCATCATGCTGACGGCCCGCGAGACCCCTTCCGAACGCGTGATCGGGCTGGAAACCGGGGCTGACGACTACATCGTCAAGCCTTTCGATCCCGACGAGGTAATTGCTCGCGCCGAGGCCGTGCTGCGACGCGCCAAGGGCAGGGTGCAGCAGGTTCTGACATGCGGCAACATCACCCTCAACGAGTCAACCCGCAGCGTGACGGTCAATGAACATCCCGTGACGCTGAGCCAGGCGCAGCTCGCTCTGCTCGCCACGTTCATGCGCCATCCCAATCAGGTGCTGACCCGCGACCAACTCATCTCGCTGGCATTCGACGACGAATTCCACGGGTTCGACCGGGCCATCGACAGCCAGATCTCGCGCCTGCGGCGTCGGATCAGCCGAGACGGCGCCCAGCCGATTCGGACGGTCTACGGCGCCGGCTACAAGTTCACAGTTCAGGACGAATGATGTCGCTGCGGTGGCGAATCATGGGTTCAATGGTCATTGCGATCATCCTGACCATCCTGATCACCATTGGCGTGGGGTATTACGCCACGCAGGCCCGTCTGGGAGAGTTTGTCGACGAGATAGGTGACGATGAGGCGAGACTGTTAGCCCAGAATCTGAGCCGGGAATACACCGCCGCCGGAGGTTGGGAGTCGGTGGACCGGCCGCTGACCGAGGCCGGATTTCTCTTCCAGGACATCCGGCGACTGGAGCAGTCGCAAGAACTCGCGGGGGAGCACCCGGAGTCTTCCGATCACGACCAGATTCGAATCGTCGTCACCGACGTCGATGGCCGCGTGGTGACGGACACGTCATCCGAATTGTCGCCTGGCACGTCCGCACCCAATATGGACGGACGTCGCGAAACGATTATCGACGTAGCGACGAACAAAATCGTTGGCTACGTCAATGTGGATGTTGACCGCGAGTTCCTATCGACCGAGTCACATGGGTTTCTCAATGCGCTGCTCTCCATCACCCTCATTGGAGGCGGACTGACGGCCGTCGCCGCCATTTTGCTGGCCGCCTGGTGGTCCAAGCGGATTACGGCGCCAGTGACGGCATTGACCGAGGCAACGCAGGGCATTGCCCAGGGAGACTCGGCGCAACTTCCCGTTACCTCCACGGACGAATTGGGTCGGATGAGCGCAGCCTTCAATCGAATGGCCGCCGCCTTGAAAACGCAACGCGAGCTCCGCCGGCGACTGATCAACGACGTCTCCCATGAGCTGAACACACCGCTGAGCGTCATCCAGTTGGAGGCAAAGGGGCTCCGCGACGGACTGCAGCCGCCCGCGCAAGCGTCCGACCACATCATCCAGGAAGTCGAGCGGCTGCGCGGGCTTGCCACTGACCTGAGCTGGCTGGCCGAGACCGACTACGGTGAGTTGAGGCTCACGCGTCAGACAAGCTCAATCTACGAGCTGCTCACCGCGGAGGCGGATCGCTGGCAGCCGCAAACGCAGGCTCGGCAGGTCGAATTGTCGCTGGAGGTAGCCGCCGACCTCCCGCACCTGGCTCTTGACCGCATGCGCATGAGCCAGGCATTGGCAAACGTCCTGAGCAATGCGCTTGAGGCGTCCGACGCCGGCGGAAGCATGGTGCTCGGGGCGACGCTTGCAGGCGACGAGTCGCTGGTGATCTCGGTCACCGATGACGGGATCGGCATCGACG
The DNA here is from genome assembly GCA_028873795.1 of Chloroflexota bacterium. Taxonomy (GTDB): domain Bacteria; phylum Chloroflexota; class UBA11872; order UBA11872; family UBA11872; genus JAJECS01. The sequence continues at coordinate 114,491 of JAPPNP010000025.1, read as the reverse complement.
CCGAGGACCTGCCCCATGTCTTTGAGCGCTTCTACCGCACCGATCTGGCTCGAAGTCGTGGAGCAGGTGGCAGGGGTTTGGGATTGGCCATCGCCCGAGCCATCGTCGAAGCTCATGGGGGTGAACTCGCCTTGGCAAGTGACGGGCCCGGACACGGTGTCACCGCGACGATCCGCCTTCCCGTGAACTCGTGAGCGACAGCCTCGCCCGCCGGCCGCGGAACGAGAGCCCACGGCCGTGGCGGGAGGGGCCCGGCGCGCCGCACCATCAGCAGGCTGCGCCGCCATATGAACAACAGCGCCACGGGCCTCAGCACGTCTTCAGCGAGCCGCACTTTGGCTCCGATGTGGCGAACGGTGACTACACGAGAGGCAGCCGCCCGTAGCTCTCCTGACCTGACGGATACTTGGCCAGGAGACCAAGCTCGATGCCGCATCCCGAGCGGGCCGTCGTCACCGGAGCCTTTGGCTACACCGGCAGGCACGTCGCCAGGCGCCTGCTTGACTTGGGCGTCCGGGTGCGGACCCTCACCCGCCGCCGAGACCGGGCAGACGCCTTCGGCGGCCGAGTCGAGGTGGCCCCGGCCGATTTCACCGACCGGGCCGAACTACGTGGATCGCTGGAAGGGGCCGACGTCCTTTACAACACCTATTGGGTGCGATTCGCACGCGGTCAGACCACCTTCAACGTCGCCGTAAAGAACTCCAAGACCCTCTTCGAGGCTGCGGCCGACGCCGGCGTCGGCAAGATCGTCCACTTCTCGGTCACCAATGCCGCGTCGGACTCCCGTCTGCCATATTTCAAGGGCAAGGGGCAGGTGGAAGAATCGCTGCAGTGTGTCGGCGTCCCCTACGCCATCATCCGGCCGACCCTGGTCTTTGGGGACGGCGACATCCTGATCAATAACATCGCCTGGGCGCTGCGCCGCTTTCCGGTCTTTCCGGTCTATGGAGGCGGCGACTATCCCGTGCAACCCGTATATGCCGGAGACCTTGCCACTCAGGCCGTAGCGGCCGGTTCCCACGGTGGGAACTCCGTGTCGGATGCTGCTGGGCCGGACACGATGTCCTTTGCGTCATTGCTGCGCCTGGTGACCACCGGGTTGGGCCTCGGCAGCCGATTGGTTCACATTTCGCCATCGGTCGCGTTTGCGCTCACCGGGCTGGTCGGTCTGGTGATGCGGGACGTGGTCCTCACCCGCGACGAGATTGCCGGACTCATGGCGGGCCTGCTGACATCCGATGCCCCGCCGACCGGCTCCACCAGCCTGAGCAGCTGGATCCGGCAAAACGCGGACGGGCTCGGTCGCAAATACGTGTCCGAACTCGGGCGCAATTGGCGACCCTTCGGCCAGTAGCGACGGCTGCTGGCCCCGCCGCCGGCCGGCTCGCCGGCACGTGCAACGGCGGCCCACGCCCCCAACCAAAGCTAGCCCTCACACGATCTTCCCCGCGCCTCACACTGCATCCAGATGCGCTTGAATGACTGGCTTGCCGCATATTGCAAGCTTCACCAGGCGTCGCGAAGTGATTATGTCGACATACTCTGCGGCCGCGATCGAGGGAGACCAAGCATGGCACAGCCGATTCTCCGCCGACGCCCTCGGCCGCTGTCGGTCACAGTCAACGGCGTCCAGTCCTCATGCATTGATGCCCGGTGGCAGGAACCAGCCCACCATCGTCGAGTTGAGTGCAATCACCCGGTCAAACATTTGGCGAGGCTAGAGTGCCCCTCCAACTCAGCCCATCGCCAAGCCGTCACCATTGCATGGATCGAGCAGGCGCTCGTTGCCGGCAGCCTCTACGAACTGCCGCCCATCAAGACTCCGGCCATCAAGGAGGTCGGCGCCGCGACTGGCTTGCTGGCCGAAATTCTGCGGTGCCGGCTGACCTAGCCGCAGCGCGACCACGGTCCAGGCAACCGTCAGCGTCAAGCGCACCGGTTCCGATCCCAAGAGCCTGCGGATGCGCAAGTGGCCGCGGCTCCGCGCACAAGAGCACGCCTTCTACCGGCAGCTCGCATCGCACGCCCCCACGTGTGGTCGCCGACGCCTGCGCCGCGGGGCCAGTGTCGACGCCGTCGTAGAGGCCCGACGTACGCCGCCGGCAACGACAACCACGGCCAGCTCAGCCACGGAGAATCCGCGCACGGACTTTCGCTCCATGCCCCCACGGCGACCGTTTATCGCAACAGTTGCGGACGGCATAGTTTCTAAATTCATCGCCATCTATATCGCGAGCGCATGAAGATGTATTCGCTATATGAGAGTCATGCGGAGTTCATCCGAAGCAGTCTCCCGAAGATCCCTGGCTGCTCAAGAATCCCTCACAGCCATTGTGCTTCGATCACAATGCGTCTCGGGCTGCACCGGCAACCGTCACGCCCGACCATGACCACGTGCCAACGCAATTGGCGGAGCTCTCGCGCAACCCCGCGTTGATGACCCACAATTCCGGCGGTTCCACGACGTGCGCTCATGGACCGCATGGCAGACTGTGGTTGAGTCAGTGCCGAGTTACCCGAGGTGCAAAGTTGCAGGACGGCGAGGATCTTCGGTCCGAAAACGAGCGCCTGCGATCTCGGATTTCCCGGCTCACAGAGGCGATTCTCCGAATCAGCCAGCACCTCGAACTTGAAACGGTGCTGCAAGAGGTTGCGGATAGCGCGCGATCGCTCTCGGAGGCGCGCTACGCGGCGATCACGACCCAGGACGAGTCCGGCGAGCTTCAGGACCTAGTCTTTTCCGGCCTGACCTCCGACGGAATCGAGCAGCTCCTGGCGTTCCCCGAAGGCCCAGCCCTCTTTCGGTATCTCAGCGGCTTGCAGAAGCCACTGCGAACTCGAAATTTCGTCGCCCACGCCAACCTGGCCGGCTTTCCCGACTTCCGCCCGGCGATTGGCACATTCCTCGGCGCACAGATCCGCGATCGAGATAAGCAGGTCGGCACGATCTACATCGGCGAGAAGATGCACGGCCTGGACTTCACACTTGAAGACGAAGAAACCCTCGAAATGTTCGCCGCCCAAGCGGGAAACGCCATTTCCAACGCCCGGCGCTACGGCGACGAGCAGCGGGCGAAGGCCGACCAGGCAGCGCTGGTCAACACTTCGCCCGTAGGGGTGCTCGTCGTCGATGCGAATTCACGCGGCGTGGTGCAGTTCAACGAAGAAGCGCGTCGCATCGCCGGTGGCTTGCAGGGGCAGGACCGCACTCTTGATCGCGTGCTTTCGCTCTTCAGCTTTCGGCGCCTGGACGGGCGCGAAATTCCACACGCTGATCTGCCCGTGCAGCGAGCGCTCAGCAGCGGCGAGACCGTGCGCGCCGAAGAGATCGTCATCCAGCGCCCGGATGGAGAGTCGGTAACGACGCTCGTCAACGCAACCCCAATCCGTTCGGAGGATGGAGACATTGTGTCGGTCGTTGCCACGGTCCAGGACATCACGCCGCTGGAGGAGCTGGAGCGCCTGCGCGCCGAGTTCCTGGGCATGGTGAGCCACGAGTTGCGCACACCCTTGACGTCCATCAAGGGATCCGCTGCGACCGCTCGGAGCGCCGCGGTCCCACTTGATCCCACGGAAACTCGGCAGTTCTTCCGCATCATCGAAGAGCAGGCCGACCACATGCGGAACCTCATCAACGATCTCCTCGATTTGGCCCGGATCGAGGCCGGCACCCTGTCGGTTGCCCCCCAACCCGCGGACGTCGCCGACGTCATTTACCGGGCGCGCGATGCCTTCCTCAGCAGCGGCTATCGGAACAGCGTTGAGGTTTCCGTGGCGTCAGATCTCCGCCGGATCCCCCCTGGATCGACAGCGGGTGAGTCAGGTCCTCTACAACCTCTTTTCCAACGCGTCCAAGTGCTCACGCGAATGGTCCACGATCCGCGTCACTGCCTCGCTTGACGGCCTGGATTTGGCCGTGAACGTCATCGACGAGGGACGAGGAATCGCGGCCGAGCAATTGCCGCGCCTGTTCAGCAAGTTTTCGAAAATCGAATACGAGAATGGCGCCGAGATCGAGGGGGCCGGTCTCGGCCTGGCGATTTGCCGCGGCATCGTGGAAGCTCACGGAGGCCGCATCTGGGCCGAAAGCGACGGCGAAGGCCGCGGCACCTGCTTCACCTTCACGCTGCCCGCCGCCCACACCGCAGCGGAGCCGTCCGAGCGCCCGGCCACCGCGGACGGGCGCGCAACTCCGGCCGCAGCCGAGCGCATTCTCGCCATCGACGACGACCCGCAGGTATTGCGCTACGTACGAAATGTTCTCTCGGATGCCGGCTATTCGGTTGTCGCCTCCGCCGAACCCTCTGAGTTTGACCACCTGATCCAGATGGAGCAGCCACATCTCATCCTGTTGAATCTGATGCTGCCCGGGACCACCGGCTTCGAACTCATCAAGCGCGTTCCCAATGTCTTCGAGGTTCCGGTCATCTTCCTGTCCGGTCGCGGCCGCGAGCAGGACTATTCCACCGCCTTCGAGATGGGCGCTGCCGACTACATGGTCAAACCGTTCGCGCCAACCGAACTCGTGGCACGAATCCGCGCAGCGCTCCACAAGCGGTCGGTCTACCGGCAGGCCCAGGCAGTCGAGCCGTTCCGACTGGGCGACCTCGTCATCAACTATCTGGAACGCACCGTCACCGTGGCGGGCCGTCCGGTCGCCCTCACGCCGACCCAATTCAAATTGCTCGCCGAACTTTCGAGCAATGCCGGCCGGGTCTTGACGCACGACGAACTGCTGAGCAGTGTGTGGGGACCGGGCCACTCGGCCGACCAGCCGCTCCTGCGTTCGTTCGTCAAGGGTCTGCGCAGCAAGCTCGGGGACGATGCAAGAAACCCCGTGTACATCGTCACGGAGTCGGGGGTCGGCTACCGCCTGGCGAATCCCTAGCGGCCCGTGGCGCGTTGGCGCCGCGGCATCGAGCGTTTTGGCCGCCGCGGGCCCGAGGGCAGCAGGGCACTAGCTTGTCCTCGTCCCAAGTAGACGCGACACCTGGGGTCGATTTGGGCTGACGCCAGTCAGGAGCCTGCGTGGCGTGGAACTGGCGTTCGCCGCCAGTCCCCACCCCGTTAGTCTGTCTGCGCTGCATACCCTGCCTGAGGCGCACGCAGGTGAGGACGACATGCATGACCCCTCCACGCCAGCGCGATTCGTAGTCTCTCAGGGCGGGGAAATCAGCGACGATTCTCACGGCGGCGGGATCGTGACTTGCCCCCGAGGGGGCCTCGATTTCGCGCCGGGTCGTATCCGGGGCGGCGGACTACCCGAGCTGTGGACGGTGACCGTCTAGTCGTATTCGTATGACGGCTGAGGCCGTTCGCCCTCAAAGGTGCCGCAAAGCCCCACGGATGCGCTCGACCACCATGACCAATGGCAGGCCACCTGGCCGTCTTGACACTCCAAGAATGAAGATCACACAATAGTGTGGTGTTGATTGTGAATTCTCATTAACTGATATGGTCGCGCGAAGCAGCAGACACCGGCCTGGAGAATGTCTGAGTCTGGGACCCGACGGAAAAATACGCGACTGCGATGCAACACAGAACATGGAATCTCAAGGCTTGCGACGGTCGGTTCGCTTCGTCTTCGGCGGCGCCGGCAGCGTCGGTGCAGCTGCCCTTGGTGTGCGGAAAAGAAACACGGAGATCGCAAGAACCTCCCCAGTCATAGAGCGGCCGCCGGTGGACAGCTTCCCTTCAGACATCGACCAAGACTCAGCAGTCGGTCGTCCCGCCGCACACGCGACGAGGCAATGGAGGGTCTAAGCACCCTCAATATCGCCACTCTTACCTTCATCGTTTGCTCCCTCGCGGCCATCGTCATAAATCTCGTCTACCACTGGCGCCGCCGCGATCCCATCGACGACATGCTGCGCCGGGTCAGGAAACACCACCGCTAACGGGGGACGCGGCGCACTGCCGTTGGTCAATCCGAGAGGTGCGCGCTCCGTAGTTTCTGGAAGCGGACGAACGCGCACTCGCCTTGCGACGGCTGCGGTCCGGCAAGAGCATCAATCTCCTGAGGTCCACGCACGACCATGGATTACCGCCGGGCACAGCCATCGTCTCGGGCCGAGGCAACCGCGCTGTGGTCAAGGGCGACGAGACGTCCGCCGGACTCGTGACCAAGGAGGAGCGGGCCAAGCGATCGCTGGAAAGCTTCGACGCCTGCTGGAAACCGAGGACCCGGAGGCCGTGCGGCGCAAGGCGCTGGATGAACGGGGCCTGCGCGAAGCAGCGGCTAGCGCGGTTGCCGCCGCTTTGTTGACGGCCGGGTCACCCGCCCGCACAGGCCTTGGGTTGCGTCGCGGGTCGCCTCCCGGCATCCTGCAGCGGACGGAGGCGCTGCTCGTGGGCGGCAGCCGCGGGTTCCCCGGGCCGTCGATCGGGGCCGATCGGGCCCCGATCGCCTGACGCGGCGTTGCCAATGGACGTGCCAAAGCCGACGCTCCCACCACGGAGGCGACCGAGCATGAGCGATCCCCTACGCGTCGCGCTGATCACTGAGCCCACGTCCTGGCATCGGCAGAAGCTGATCGACGCCCTTTCCGCCGGCGAGGTCGGCGAGGTCGCCGTCGCCGACGCCACCGGAGCCACCTTTGACGAGGTCCGCGCCGGCGCGGGCCCCAAGCTACAAGCGACCTACACCGATCTCGACCGGATGTTCCGCGAGTTCAACCCCGACGCGGCGCTCGTCACCTTGGAGCCTTGGCGCATGCCCGCCGCCATCAAGCAGGCGCTCGAGGCCGGGGTGCACGTCTATCACGAGAAGCCCGGTTACGTGGACATCGACGACTACCGCGAGATCTGCCGGCTCGCGCGCAGCCGCAACCTTCATCTCTGCATCGCCTATTTGTCGCGAATGCATCCCGTGGTCCAGGAAGCCCGCCGCATCGTTTCCGAGGGGCTGCTCGGCGACCTCTTCTCATTCCAGGCCCACTTCATCGCCGACCAGGAACGAATCAAGCAGGACCCGGCGGATCGCTTTGAGTACGACCACGCGGCCGGCGGCTGGTTCTTCTCTAAGGAGAAGGGGGGCGGCGGGAACCTGACGATTCTTGGCTGCCACTACCTCGACATGCTGCGCCACATCAGCGGCTCGGACTTCAAAGCGGTCGTGGCTATGTGCAAGAACGTCGGCGGCGAGCCCATCTCGGTCGAGGACGCGGCGGCGCTGACCATCGAGTTCGAGAACGGCATGATCGGAAACTTCAACTCTGGCTTCTATACCAGCAAGGCCGAATATGCGTCGCAGCGACACAGCGACATCACGATCTGGGGTCGCGACGGCTGGCTCAGCTTCAATCCGAGCGCCGAGGTGGCCGGCGTGCCGCTGCAGTGGGCGTCGCACCGGGGCGTTCACGCCAGCGCGCCGCTCAAGACCGTGACCTATGACGCAACCGACAGCACCACGGACGTCTACCCGCTGCTGGTTCAGGCCTTCCTCCGCGCCTGCCAGGGCGACGGACCGCCACCGCTCGCGCCGGAAGACGGCCTGTGGGTGGCCGAATGCACCCAAGGCGCCTACCGAGCCGCCGAGACCGGCCGCATCCAGCCGGTGACGATTCCGGCCGGTTAGCTATTGGGCCTGTGCGCCTTGTTGTGGGTGTCCGGGCGCAAAGTCTCGATCCCTTTGTGGTGAGTGTGTTCCGTGCGTGGTGAGCCTGTCGAAGCACCCCTTGGGACAGGTTCACCGAATGGACAAGCGGACAAAGGCCCGGTCTACCCGAGCGTGAGCACCACCTGACCGTCCTCCACGGCGACCGGATAGGTCTTCGCGCGCATCGACGGGTCGTAGAGCGCGCAGCCCGTGGCGATGTCGAACTCCCAGTTGTGAAACGGACACTTCAGGATCTCGGCCTCGCGCTCGAACTCGAAGTGCCCCACGCCGTTTGAGATCACGTGGGGACGAATCACGCCGCGGCCCAGCGGTCCGCCGGAATGGGGACAGCGGTTGCGCAGCGCGTAGTAGCTGCCGCCGACGTTGAAAACCATCACGCCGTTTTCCCCGCCCACGGGAACCTCGCGGCGACTTCCGGGCGGTAGGTCCTCCACGCGGCACACCACGTGCCGCCGCGTCCTAGAGGCCGAAGAGCTCACGCGCGGTCTCGCCGAAGATTCGCGGGCGCAAATCGCGCGGAATCAGGGCCGCCGCGGCGCGCGGCTCGTCCCAGTCCCAGTGAGGGAAGTCGCTGGCATAGACCAGCATTTCCTCGGCGTGCGCCCAGTCCAGGAACTTCGCCATGTCCTCGCGGCGCGGCGGCTGCTCCAGCGGCTGCGTGCCCACCCGCACGTGCTCGCGGATGTAGTCGCTGGGCAGCCGCTTGACCCACGGCGTGGTGTCGCGCAGGGCCTTCCAGTCGGCGTCGAAATGCCACAGCAACCCGGGGATCCACCAGGTATCAACCTCGATGAACAGCCACCGAAGGCTGGGGAACTTCTCGAACACGCCTTCGCACACCAGGCTCACGACATGCGCCTGAGCGATCTGCGGACGGGCCATGCGCATCTCGAGGTAGTAGGACGGATAGCCAGCGGCGGTCGGCGGGTTGGTGACGCCGGCGCCCTCGCCGCCGAAGTGGGACATCATCGCCAGGCCGTGCTCGGCCGCCGCCTCGTAGATGGGGTGGTAGAACCGGTTGCCATAGGGGTGCCGGGCGCCGGCGGGCAACATAACGGCGACCACGGCCGGGTGGTTGCCCAAGCGCCGGATCTCCTCCGCCGCCTGCGCCGGATCGTTGGGACACACCGCCAGCGTCATGCGATAGCGCGGATCCACCGACACCCAGGTGTCGAGCGTCCAATCGTTGAAGGCGCGGGCCAGCGCCGAGGCGTAGTCCACGTCCGAGATCCCGACCACTCCGTAGACGCTGCCGCCCGTCAGCACCGCCACGTCGATCTGGTATGGGTCCAGGTGCTCGTGCACCGTGAACTCGGCGAAGTTGGTGTCGCGCTTCACTTCCAGGTCGGAGCGGTACCCCAGGATGTTCGGCACGTTGGTGTAGCTAAGCTTCGGCAGCATCGGACCAAATTCCCGAATCTGCTCCACGTACTGCCGCGGCAGGTAGGGAAAGATGTCGTCGATCTCATGCCAGATGTGGTGCAAGTCGCAATCGACGATGAACGGCGCCAGCTTCGGCCCGCGAGTTGGGGTCGGCGGCGCTTCCGGCTTGACGTCAACGGCGCCCATGGCGCCCTCCGGCGAACATGTGCGGTTAGCCGATGGTAGCCGATTGGCCGGTCGTCGTCCGGCGTAGGGGCGACCCTGGTGGTCGCCCGTCCGCGAGTCCCTGCCATCACGTCCGTCATTCCCGCGGAGGCGGGAATCCATCCGGCGGATGAAACGTCGACCGACCTAGGGGCGAACGTAATGGCCACCCGCCCGCGCCTAGTTCCCCAGCGCCTCCTCCAGGTGGCCGAAGATTTCCCGCAGGTGCCGCTGGTCGGACGCCGGCAACGTGCCCCGCAGGAGCGCCGCGACGTTGGCGTCGAGGTGCTCGGGGCGCGACGTGCCCGTGAGAACCGTGTCGACCGCGTCGTGCTCGCGGACGAATCGATAGGCGGCGTCCACCACCGACGTCACGTCGCCGCGCACCAGCCAGCCCAGCGGATCGTCCGCCGGCACCGCGTCGTCGGGCAGCTGCCCGCGCTCCACCAGGTCGGCGATCACCTCTCGCAAGCGTTCGGGAATCGACAGCGCGCGACGCACCGCGATCATGATGATGACCCCGATATCGGCCGCCTGCGCGGCGGGGAACACGGTCCGCTCCGCGCCCTGGTGCAGCAGGCTGTAGCCCACCATCAGCGTGTCGAAGTGGTCATCGGCGATGGCGCGGCGCAGCATGTCGTGCCCGGGGTCGTGGGTGAAGCGCTCGGTCACGCCGATGAAGCGGATCTTCCCTGCGGCCTGCGCGTCCTTGAGCACCGGCAGATGCCGCTCGATCACCTCGTCGTAGTGCTCGTCTTGCAGGCCGTGGATCTGCATCACGTCGATGACGTCCACGTCTAGCCGACGGAGCGCGCGATCAATGGTGCGCGAAACCTCGTCTGGCGCAATCACGCGCTCGTCCTTGTCGCGGTAGCTGACTTTGGTGGCGATCAGGTACTCGTCGCGCGGCACACCGTCGAGCGCTTGCCCCAGCAGCGTTTCGCTGTCGCCGTAGCCCTGGGCGGTGTCGAACAGGTTGACGCCGTGATCGAGCGCGCGCCGCACCAGCCGGCGAGCCGCCGCGGGGGTGGTCCCACGATCTTGCCCAAAGCGGCTCGGCCCGCCGGTGCCCAGCGACACCAGCGACACCTCGAGCTCGGTGCGACCGAGACGTCGATACTCCATCGGCAGGACTCCGGCTGGCTGGGACGCTCTAGCGTACGCGCGGCCTGCCAAGCCTGAAAGCCGAGGACGCCCCTCGCCGCGAAGGCTACTGCTGCTCCAGTCGCCGCCGGGTGCGTGCGGCCGCCTCCTGAAGGCCCGGGCTCACTTCGACTTGATAGGGAGGCGTGGCCGACTCAAGCAAGCGTATGCGCGGGGGCAGCATGGCGAGCGAGCGCTCGGCGTGGGCGCGAATTTCTTCGAGCGGGCGGCGACCGGCCGGCAGCCGCGCCCCATTGCGCATCACGGGCTCGAGCAGCGGCTGCCCGTCGGACGTTTCGCCGGCAAGCCCGAGTACGTCGTGCGTTGCGGCGCCGCTCTCGAACTGCCGGAACACCTGCTTGGGGTCCGGCAGCGTGGTCTTTTGGGCGGCCAGCTTCATGCGTCCCTGCCCGTCGTAGGCCACCAGCTTGTAGACCACGTCCAGGCACGGTGCGTCCTCGGAGACGGCCAGCGCCGCGCCGACGCCAAAGCTGTCGATGGGTGCGCCGTCGGCGATCAGGCGCGCGATCTCATCCTCGTCCAGGTTTCCGCTGACGATTATTTGGACCTGCGGCAGCCCGGCTTGGCCGAGTTGCCGGCGGGTCCGACGGGCGTGCGCCGCGAGATCGCCCGAGTCCAGCCGAACGGCCGCCGGCGCGGCGCCGCCGGCTTCACGCGCTAGGTCTATGACAGTGGCAACGCCCGCCTCGACATCGTAGGTGTCGACCAGCAGCGCCGCCCCGGGAAAGGTCGCCATGAATCGCCGGAACGCCTCGCGCTCGCGGTCGTGGGCTTGGACGAAGCTGTGCGCCATGGTTCCGGCCACGGGGATGCCAAAGGCCTGCCCAGCCGCCACGTTTGACGTGGCCTGCACGCCGGCGATGTAGGCCGCCCGGGACGCCGCGAGCGAGGCGTCGGCGCCGTGCGCATGCCGCAAGCCAAAGTCGATGACCGATCGTCCATCCGCTGCCGCCACTACGCGCGCCGCCTTGGAGGCCACGGCGGAGGGCAACTGGACGAGATTGAGCAGCCGCGTTTCGACGAGCTGAGCCTCGGGCAACGGCGCGTGCACCGCGAGCAGTGGCTCGTTGGCGAAGAATGGCGTGCCCTCGGGCAGCGCGTCCACGTTCCCCGAGAAGCGGAACCCACGCAGATAGTCGAGAAACTCAGCAGAGAAGCGCCCCAGGGACTCCAGGTAGTCGATGTCGGCGGCCTCGAAGCGCAGGTTCTCCAGGTAGTCCAGGGCGGCGTCCAGGCCGGCGGCGATCAGGAAGTTTCGATTCGGCGGCAGGCGCCGCGTGAAGAGCTCGAACGTCGCGGGCGCGTGCATGCCGTGCACCAGGTAGGCCTGGAGCATGGTGAGCTGGTAGAGGTCGGTGACGAGCCCCTGGGCTGCAGGCGCGGCCATCGAGCGCCGGGGCTAGCTCTCGGCTTCGGTGACTGCGCCCGCCGATCGCATGTCGTCCAGCGCGCGGGATCCATCGCCCGGCTGCACCTCGACCGCGCGAGTGGCGCTGAGAATCAGGTGAACCGGCAATCCGGCGATTCGCCGTGCGTCGAGCACGCTGGCGCGCACGCAGTAGTCCAGGGCCAGCCCGCCGACCCACAGCCGCTCGATGCCTGCAGCGTGAAGCCACGCGGCGAGGTCGGTGCCCTCGAACGCGGAGTAAGCCTCATGTCCCGCGTCCGTCCCCTTGTCGATGATGGTGGCCGATACGGGAAGGGCGAGGTCGGGGTGGAATCTCGCGCCGGGCGTTTCCGCCACACAGTGCGACGGCCACGGTCCGCCCTGCTCCTGGAAGCTCACGTGGTCCGGTGGATGCCAGTCACGCGAGGCGAAGACGGCCGCTCCGGCGTCTCGCGCGGCGTCGATCCACTGGTTCAGCACCGGCACCACGGCGTCGCCGTCCGGCACGGCCAGGGCGCCGCCGGGACAGAAATCCCGCTGCACGTCCACGATGAGCAGGGCGTCTGTGGGTCGCAGCTCGGGCGGGTTCATGCGGCGCGCCTAGCGTGGTGGCTGGGGTAGATGGATTCGAACCACCGCTTCACGGTCCAGAGCCGCGCGTCCTACCACTAGACGATACCCCAGTAGCGGGTTTGCCCAGGGCCGAACATAGCACCCGCAATGGAGCCAACGCGGCTAGCATAGGGGAATGAATCGGCCTCTGCGCGGTCCTTACCGCGTCGTGCTCTGCGACGTGGGGGAGACCCTGGTGCACTACAAACGCAGCTTCTCCGCCACCATATCGGCGGAGGCTGCGCGGCTTGGGGCGCACGTGGCGTTGAGCGACGTTCGCCGCATTGCCGACGAAGAGTACGACCGCGCCATCAGAGACCCGGTCGCACGCGGCAGCAGCGCCGACGCCGGTCGATCCAGGGCGTTCTGGCAGGACATGTACGTAGCCATGGGCCGGCGCCTGGGAGTCAGCGATCCCGCGTTGCTGGCCCAGCGGCTGTTCGACGAGTTCACGACCGTCGAGTCCTACGACGCCATCGACGGCGCCCGCGAAGCCCTAATGCGGATTCGCGCGGCGGGGCTGAAGCTCGTGGCGGCGTCGAACTGGGAGCCCTGGCTGCTGGACCTGCTCGACCACCTCGAGCTGCGGGAATGCTTCGACGCGCTGGCGGTGTCCGGACTCATCGGCGTCGAGAAGCCGGATGCGGCGTTCTTCGAGCGAACGCTGGAGATCGCCGGGGCTACGCGCGACGAAACCGTGCACATCGGCGACAGCTTCTACGCCGACGTGCAGGGCGCGTGGGGCGCCGGCCTGGATGCTATCTGGATCAACTGGCACAACCGGCCGGCAAAGGCTTGCCCCACGGTCACCACCATTGGGGAAGCCGCGGACGCGGTCATCGCCGCAAGCGAAAACGGGGCCGCATGAACCTCGACTGGGAGACGATCCGGTCGCAGGTGGCCTGGCGGGGGCGCTTTCCGGTGCTGGTGGACGAGATCCGCTCGCTGGAAGACGCGCGCGAGATGACCTACACCTACCTCGGCATCGGGGCCGGCGCGGTGGTTGTCCTGGCACTTGACGATGCCGACCGCGCCGTCTGCGTCCGCCAATACCGCCACCCCATGCGCCGCGTGGTGCGGGAGCTTCCGGCGGGGCACATCGATCGGGGCGAGGATCGAATGCTCGCCGCGCACCGCGAGTTCGAGGAAGAGACTGGCATGCGCCTGGGACACCTGGAGCATCTGGGCAGCTATGTCCCGGTCCCGTCGCTGGCCGATTTTTCGATGCACATGTATTTCGGTCACACCCTCACGCCGGGCCGCCAGCAACTCGACGAAAACGAGCTGCTGGAGATCGAGCGCGTGCCCATTCGCGAGCTGCATCAAGACATCCTCGACGGCCGCGAGCCCGTCGTCTCGATGAGCTACACGGTCCTCTTCGCCGCCGCAAACGGGCGATTGCCGCTGTAGAGACCTCTCCGTCATTCCGGCGCACGCCGGAATCCAGTTTGGTCGAACCTGGAGGCGTCCTGAATGCGGGGGTAGGGGCGGTTCGCGAACCGCCCCTTCAGGACGCCGCCAGGGTCCCTTTCAGCAAATCGTCGGCAGCACCGCTAAGCCGCCATCGACGGCATTGCCCAGCCACGCTGCTGCGGATCAGCGGCCCTAGAACGGCTCGTAGTCACCGGGGCACACGACCCGGCGGAAGTCCACGGTCCACGGCTGGTCGCCGCTTACGGTGAGAGTCATGGGACCCTCGGGAATGGCCCTGCCGTGATCCCTCATGGCCTCGACCTCATCCTCCGGCAGGACGCTGATGACGTTTCGGAATCCCGTCCACGTCGAGACTGACGAGCTACTGGAGAGCCTGGTCTGGATATTGAGATCGTCGTCGCTGCCACCGCCCAGCACTTCCCACACGCCCGGGCTGAGGTTGACGGACACTTCCTCGCCGGGCTCGCCGGTGAAGTGCGCGCTGGTGTCATAGACGAATGACGTGACTTCGACTTCGCGAACCTCGCCCTCGCCACCGGCCATGAGATTTGACGTCCGCTCATAGAACGCCGCGGTATCGATCCGTTGCAACACGTCCGTGGCTGCGGACACGGCCAGCGCGGCGGCGATGACCACGGCGGACAGCACAAGCAGGACGCGGCCGATGCGGTTGAGAGTGTCCATTTCATAGGTTCCTTTCGCTCAACGCGTTGACGCTCACCGCGCGTCGTGGCGCACGAACGTCACCGTCCACTTATAGCCGGGCACGGCGCCCGTCACGACCTGTAGGTCGCCGGCATACACATGGCCCCGCGGGTCGCTGCTCGCCACGATCACGTCGCGCGCACCGTTCCACCACATGGTCCCGTGGTGGCCTTCGTCATGACGGGATTCGAGCCTGACGCCGTCATAGTCCTCGGTGTTGATGTCGAGCTCGCCGACCCAGATCCCGGGTCGAAGCGTCACGGTCGCCACTGCGGCCCCGATGCCAGTCGCCACGACCGTTTCGACGGGTGTCAGGTATTCGACCTCAGCGGCCAGCGGCAGACCATCGGTGCCGCCCGACACGCGCCAGCTGATCAAGGTGACGAGGATGTACGCGACGAGGCCAGCTACGGCCAGAAACGTGAGCGTGCTGATGACCGGCGTGTACCAGCGTTTCAGGTACTGCATCGGCGACCTCCAATCAAGGTTTTCGAATGAGACGCACTCGAACCCCGACGCCGATGCCCGCCGGTCCGATGAGCACCGGTGAGGAACAGAAGCTCGATGGGTCCCCCGGCGCTCATCGTCTATTCGTCCCGTCGTCCGAGGACGCGGAAGACTCGCCAGGCGATAGGAACGAGCACTATCGCGAGCATGATGCTAACCGCGGAAGTGACGAAATCGTTGACGACTTGCGCCCATATGATCACTTCGGGTGACGGTAAGTTCACGTCGTTCTACCTCCCATGCCGCTAATCAACCGAAGACGTTCCACAGCCACTCGACAGCGCGGGTCACCTTGTCGAAGCCCCAGATGCCGACTTGGGTTCGGCCATACTGCCGATGCGCGTGCAGCTGCTGCTCAGGGCCATAGACTGGCCCATACACCACCGGTGGCTGCTCGTCGGGTCTCAGGGCTTGGCGCAATCGCCGCCAGCACCGGGCCGCCGGAGTCACCAGAGACACTCGCCGTCGTCGTCGGCGCCGGTGGGAAACGGCGTGAAGGCCACCGCCCAGGTGAAGTCTGGCGGCACGTTGGCGGTGACCGCCACCTCGCCGGGATCCAGGCGAAATCCGGAAAAGGGCTGACTGGCACTGGGCCCCACATGAATCACGGTGCACCTGCCACCCCATGACCCACCGCCGAACCCTGCCACGGACTCGATGCTGGCGTCCCACACCCAATTGGGTGGCTGCTGCCCGGATGTCCACAAGAGGTCCACCCGCCAGAGGCCCGGCGACAGGTCCGCGATCGCCGCCTCGTCACCGACGAGTTCCACCATGATCGACGCGCCGCTCTCGGCATCAAGCTGGTCGATCGCGATTCCCCAGCGCACGTCGCCGCCCGGTGAATTCACGGTGATGCGGGTGGGACCTGCAAACAACTCCGCGTCAGCGTGATCGCCCACCGCGAACGAGAGCGACTCAATGTGTCCCCAGCCGAAGCGACTGCGCCCGTCCACGGACTCCATGGTGACGTCGAGGGCGAAGGTGTCGCCGTAGATCGTGGCGGTGTAGACGCCCGACGCAAGGTCGTGGACCTCACTGCCGGGGCCGACGCCCGCGACATCGACAATTCGTGTGAGGCCTGGCGGCGTCGCCGGCGCCACGTCCGCCGGCCTCATGCCCGTCGTGTCCGGTGGCACGATCTCCGTGACCTTGCCGGTGACGATCTCTTGGCCGCTGCCGGGAATCGCACGAACCGGGACGTCGTAGACGGGCCCTTCCCTCACGACCTTCGAAGCGACGATCCGCTCGGCCTGGCTGGCCTGCAGGGACATCTCCATGAATTCGCGCGTCGTACGTCGGGACAGCTCTTCGCTGACGGTCTGCCACACGAGGCACCCGGCGATTACGAGCCCGATGATCAGCCAGGCGAGCCGTTCAAGGCGGCCAAGCTGGCTCATCGGTCGCTCACTATCGTTCGGGCCTGCGCCAGCTGAGGTAGAGATAGCGCATCGCAGCTGCGGTGCCTACGACCAGGGCCACGATCGGCAGGGCGGCCAAGATGATGATCAGTACTTCGAGAGGTCCCAGGCTGACCATGGCTACCCCGCGATGCCCGCGCTGGCCACGGCCGTCGCCGCCAGCCAGATCCCGACGACCATCAGGACCGTCGCTGTGAGAAATCGTCGCTTCATAGTGAATCTCCTTGTCGTTCGTCGCGCCCGGGCCGGCGAGTGTCCATCCCGCCGGCCCGGCGCCTCGGTTGCCGGTCAGCACCACCAGGTCGGCCGCCACGGCTCGTCATCCCGCTCCGACTGCCGACGCCAGACGGTGTAGATGACTCAGCTGACATCAGTGCCTCACATCGCTCCAAATGAGATCGCCGTCGGGCCTCTGGAGTTCGCCAAGACGCCTGAAGCGCACGATCACCTTGGCGATCCGGCGATGTTGGAGCACCGCCGTTGCCGCATTGACGGAGAGTGCGGCGGCGGTCACCACGAGCGCCAGCACGACGATCAGGTGTCGTGCGCCCGTGAGGGACGTCTTGGCGACCCGCTATCGATTCTCCGGGGTGTGCCGGAGCGCGAGATGCCGCTTGCGCGCAAACTGCGCGCCGAAACAGGCCAAGAGGAGCACCGCCAGGATTCCGCCGCCGACCACGGCCCGTGTGCGGGTGAGTGCGTGAGGCATGGGAGCCTCCTTCCTCTAGGTGGTCGTCATTGGCCACCTGCCAGCACCGTAGCTCGCAAAACTTCACATAGCAACAATTTCGTGACGGTTTTTCACACTACCGTCGTGACTTGAGCGGGCCGTCAATCTGGTCATGGCGCTCGTGGTCATCGCGGCAATCCTGTGGCCGCCAACCGCCACTGCGCAGAGCCGGTTGCCACTGAAGGCGCAATTTCGGCCGGTGCCGGCCTGATCGGCCATCGTGCGACCAGCAGAATCGACAGCGCACCACTATTTCGGATTCGAAGTTAAACCCCGAACGTGTATAAAAACCCTCGGCGTCAATTCGCAACGGACGTCCCCCAGCAGCGGCCACTTAGTACGCTGGCGCCCGGATCCAGCCGCCTCCCAATTCAAGGACTGACTGCACGATGACGACCGGCATGCGGGTGCGGATGGCGCCGAGTCCCACCGGCGACCTTCACATCGGCAACGCGCGCACGGCGCTGATGAACTACCTGCTGGCGCGGCAGTCGGGCGGCACGTTCATCCTGCGCGTGGAGGACACCGACCGCGAACGCAGCGATGCGCAGAAGGAAGCCGGCATCTATGACGGCCTGCGCTGGCTGTCCCTCGACTGGGACGAAGGCCCGAACGTCGGCGGCCCCTATGGACCCTATCGACAGAGCGAGCGCCACGACGTGCACCGCGAGGCCATCGAGGCGCTGCTGGGGTCGGACGCGGCCTACTACGACTACACGACGTCGGAAGAGCGCGCGGCGGAGCGCGAGGCGCAGATCGCGCGCGGCCAGACGCCGCGCTACAGCGGCAGCGGGCGCTCGTTGACCGCCGCCCAAATCGCGGAGCGCCAGGCGGCGGGCGTGGTGCCGGCGGTGCGCTTTGCCTCGGGGTCGGGCGCCGTGGGCTTCGAGGACGGGGTGTTCGGACCGCTCGAGACCGATGCCTCGGAGATCGAGGACTTCGTGATTGCCCGCGGCGACGGCACCGCGCTCTACAACATGGCGGTCGTGGCCGACGACCAGTCGATGGCGATCACCCACGTCGTGCGGGGCGCCGACCATACGTCCAACACGTTTCGCCAGGTGCTGCTCTACCGCGCGCTGGGATGGGAGCCGCCGCAGTTTGCGCACCTGCCGCTGCTGCTGAACAAGCGGCGTCAAAAGCTCTCCAAGCGCGACGGCTCGCAGTGGCTCGGCGAGTATCGAGCGCAGGGCTATCTCCCCGAGGCCGTGGTCAACTTCATGGTGTTCCTCGGCTGGTCGCCGGGTGACGAGCGCGAGCTGTTCAGCCTTGACGATCTGGTCGACGAATTCAGCCTGGAGCGGGTCAATCGCGCCGACGCGGTCTACGACGTGCAGCGGCTGGATCACTTCAACGGCGTCTGGCTGCGGCGGTTGGACATGGACACGCTGGCGGAGCGGGCGCTGCCGTTTGCGCGCAATGGCGGCCTGTCCGTCGACGACGCGCAGCTGGGCTACTTCCAGCAGGCGCTGACGCTCGAGCAGGAGCGAATCGGCCACCTGGTCGACGTGCCGGACATGATGGGATTTTTCTTCGACGACAACCTCGATCCCGACGTCGAGCTGATCAGATTCAAGCGCCACGACCGCGCCGAAACCGCCGCGGCGCTAACGACCGTCGAAGGCCTGGTGCGCGAGCTGCCCGAGTTCACCATTGGGGCGATCGAGGTCATGCTGCGGGGGCTGGCCGAGCGCCTAGGTTGGAAGACAGGCGACCTGTTCATGCCAATCCGCATCGCCGTGACGGGACGGCGCGCCACGCCGCCGCTGTTCGAGACCATGGCGGTGCTCGGTCGCGAGCGGTGCCTGGTGCGTCTGCAACGCGCGCGGGCCAAGCTGACCGCATAGCCCGGCCATGAGCGGCCTGCGCTTCCACCAGGCGCCGTCGCCGAAGCCCGGGCGCACGGACATCTGGGCCGAGCGTGACGGTGAGTTGGTGTGCTCGCTGGAAGTCATGGCGGCGCCGGTGAGACTGGCCGGCGCGACGCTGCGCACAGCCGGCATCGCCAACGTCTTCACCGAGGAAGGCCACCGGCGTCGCGGCTACGCCAGCGCGCTCATGGCGCACGTCCACGAGGTCTTGGTCGACGCCGGGTATTCAACGGTCGCGCTGTTCGGCATTCCGGGGTTCTACGGGCAGTTCGGCTACGCCACGATCGGCTGCGACTTCGCGCTGGAGGTGGACACGGACGTCGCAGCGCAAGCGGTCGGCGGCCACCGGTTGCGGCTCGCGACCGCCGCCGATCTGCCGGAGGTCGCCGAGATGTACAACGCCGTCAACGCCGATCTCGACGGATCGGTCGTGCGCGATCCCGCCGACTGGATCGGCCTGCGCCACGGCTCGACGATCTTGGGTACCACGGGCTTGTGGATCGCCGAGGACGCGGCTGGCGAATCTGTGGGGTACCTAGCGCTGCGCGAGGACGCCGGCGGGGCCGAGGCGATCGACGGCGGGTTCACGGAGTCCGCGGTTGCGCCGTCGCTGGTTGCGCATGCGGCCGCCGAGGCCGTGAAGCGGCAGGCCTCAACCATACGTTTCGAGCTGCATCCCGAGTTCGGCCTCGGCTCCCACGTGCGGCGGATGGAATGCCGGCTCGAGTCCATCCGGCCTCTCGATGCCGGCTATATGCTGTGCCTCCTCGACCAGGACTCGGTGCTCGGCGCCATCGAGCCCGCGTTGCGCGCGCGGGCCGTGGCGCACGGACTCAGGGCCCCATCCCGTCTGCGTATCACGACGGCGCTGGGAACGACCGCCGTCGAGCTTGGGGGCCCTGGGCCGGAACGCACGCTGACCCTGCCCCACGAGCGCCTGACCCAGCTTCTCTTCGGGTACTGGTCCGCCGCCGAAGTCGCCGAAGTCGAGCGAGCCGGCATCGCGCAGGAGGATGTGCCGTGGCTGACGGCCCTATTTCCCCGCGGCGACGCGTACTGCTACGAGCCGGACCGGTATTGAGGACGGACTCGGGCGCCCACCAGGGGCGCCCCTACATGGATGCTCATATCCCGCAGGGGCAGCCCTAGTGGCTGCCCGCAGTCTTCGGTGGCTCGCGCGGTGTGCGGCGCGGGATTGGTCATTCCCCTCACCTTATCCCTCTCCCACAGTGGGGAGAGGGGACCGAACCGAGCGCGATTTCAGCTCCCATGCTGCACGCAGCATGGGCCACCGTGCACCGGGCCACCGAGCAGCGTGGGAACAGACGTGAGTATGCTTTCCAAGCTGCTGGGCATGGTGAGAGAAGCGATCAGTGACCGCTCGCCTTGAGGACGAGTTTCATCGAGCCCTCGAGAATCGCGTGTACGCCGATATCAAGTCCCGCGACTTTCCAGAGTTCCTCCTGCAAGCGATGCGCCGATATGGCGGGGTCTTCGCGGCGAAGCAACTGCTCGGCATTTCTCCGGTTCGATCGGGGCTAGTTGAGCTCGGCAAACAGGGGCGCCTCGATAAGTCCGTTGAAGCCCTGATGCTGCAGGAGCGATGGAACACCCTGTTCAGTGTTCGGGAGTTGAAGCTCGCGCGGCGGCGCTTGAAAGACTTGGGCTACGAGCCGGACCCGTGTTGACCGGCGCCGCGGGCGCTCA
The DNA here is from genome assembly GCA_028873795.1 of Chloroflexota bacterium. GTDB lineage: Bacteria > Chloroflexota > UBA11872 > UBA11872 > UBA11872 > JAJECS01. Next base: position 93,745 of record JAPPNP010000025.1, on the reverse strand, counting down.
CCAGCGGCGCCCCTACAGAAGGCGAGGACTGTAGGGGCAGCCCTTGTGGCTGCCGCAGCCTTCGGTGGCCCGCGCTGCGCGCAGCGCGGGATCGGGAAGTCATCGGGCTCCCATGCTGCGCGCAGCATGGGCCACCGGGCGTGGGCCACCGAGCAGCAGCTAGCGCGGTGGTGACTCCGTCGCGGCCGTCGGCGCCACTTCGCAGGCGTCGCAGTCGGCGCGGAAGGTGCGCCAGCGCCTGATGAGCAGCGCGGTGAGAATCACCATGGTGGCCACGTTGATGAACGGTCGCGCCGGCTCGATGACGTTCAGCACGCCAGCGGTGCCGAAGGCGGCCACCAGCAGGCCGTTGCACAGCGGACACGACACCGCGAATGCCGCCAGGAATCCCCCGCTGAAGATGGCCGTGCCGCTCTGGGTGATGCGGCGTGACCGTGCATAGACGCTTAGCCCCGTCAGCGCGCCGAGCAAAGCCGCGTTGACCACCCAGATGGGGTAATCGATCGCCAACAGCGGCGTCTGTCGCTCGAGCACCGGCGTGTCGATGGCCCCAGTGACGAGCCCGACGACGACGAAGAACAGCACGGCGACGGCAAGTCCGGCGCCCACGGCTCGCCACACCTCCGGTGACAGGGACTTGGCCTGTGTGCGCAGGGTCAGCATGGCGGGACTCCACCTACTCGGTCGAGGGCGTTTAGTTGCCAAAGTCTACGCGGACCCTCGGCCAGGTCCGGTAGGGGCGAGTCTCCAACATCGACCGGACTGGATTCCGGCCTCCGCCGGAATGACGGTGGGGACAATCCCCTCACCCCAGCCCTCGCCCCACGGGAGAGGAAACGGGCGCCGGCGCCGGCACCGACGCGTAGCCAACTACCCCCTGTAGTCGAACTCCAACACCACGCCCAGCGTCTCGCCGATGCGGTTGTAAAGGAGGTCGAACGCGTCGGCGACCTGCTCGAACGGATAGCGGTGAGTCGTCATGCGCTCGGGGGCAACTTGCCCAGATGCGAGCAAGTCCATGCCGCGCCTTGCCGAGGCTGCGTCGGGGCCGCGCCGGTAGTAACCGCCGATAATTCGCCGTCCCTGGGCCGCGCCCGAGGTCAAAGGCAACGGTTGGTCTTCGTAGAGCCCGACCAGATGCAGCGTGCCGCCGCGGGCGACCATGTCCATCGCCGGGCCGAACGCCTTGGGCCCCGCCGAGCCGCCCACGGCGTAGACCACCGTGTCGGCGCCCACGCCGTTCGACAGACGCCGCACCGCCGCGACCGCGTCCTCCTTGGCCGCGTTGATCACGACGTCGGCGCCCAGCTTGGCGGCCATCTCACAGCGCAGGTCCAGCGTGTCGATGGCCACGATCGTGCCGGTGCCGTTGAGCTTCTGCACCTGCATGATCAGGCTGCCGACGAGACCCTGGCCGACCACCACCACAAGGTCGTCGCGGGCCAGCTCCTCGATGTCCACCCACGTCACGCCTCCGGCGAGCAGCGGCCAGTAGGTGGCCTGCTCGAAGCTCACGCCGTCGGCGATCGGGTAGACCTGATTCTGCGCGTCGGGCCTGGCGTACACCGCGTCGCGCACCACGTATTCGGCGTGCGGCGCGAGCGACACCACGCGGTCGCCGGGCCGCAGGTGCGTGACCTCGGCCCCGACCGCGTCCACCACGCCGGCGAGCGAATAGCCCATGGACTCCGGATTCACGGCGTGCTCACGCGTATAGCGGGCGCCGATCTCCGAGCCGCGGCTGATCAGGCTGGTGACCGACCTGATGCGAACCTGCTCCGGTCCGGGCTCGGGAATCGGGACCTCTTCGATGACGACGTTGAACTTGCCTTCGGGCTTGGCCGATCGCTTCATTTTCGGGTCTCGCGTACTGGAACGTTGCGGTATGAAACCACGGGCCGGCAGTCTGCGCGAGCAGGCGGCTAGGGCCGCGCCGCGAGGTCGTTGCGAAAGCGGGCGGCCGTCCGAAACATGGCGGCCAGCTCGGTATGGGTATCGCTCGTGGGCGCTTCGTCGAAAGCACCCGTCAACTGGCGCTCGATGAGCGCGGCCTGCGCGTCGCGGCCCTCGGATAGCAGGTCGCGCAGCCAGCGGTTGTAGAACACCCCGCGGCGCGGCAGCCGGAACTCCATGAAGTTGGTGTTGGCCACCGTGAAGACCTCGCCGGCGGCGCCCGCGGCGGCAATAGCTCGCAGCGTGCTGACGTCGCCATGGGCCGCACGGCCCGCCTCGTAGTCCAGGTAGGTCACGGCCGGCTCCAAGGCGCTCAGGAGACCGTCCGCGTCGACCAGGTAGAGCAGCAAGGCAAAGGACACGCCCATGCCGATGGGGCCGCGCTCGATTTTCGGAAACGGTTTGACCGGCGCCGCTGAGACGTCGGGATCCGTCGGCGCTTCCGCCTGGATCTCCGGCGCGGGAGTAGTCGGCGGCGGGCTCGCGGGTGAAGCCTGGCCGGCGGCCGCCGGCAGCAGGGTCAGGACGACCACCGCCGCCACCATGAGGACCAGAATGGTGACCGCGGCCATGGGGCCGGCCCTCAGCACCGTGACATCCGGTTCATACGCCACGAATCCGTGGCGATCCCGCCCACCGGAGCCACGGCGCCGGCTGGGCGATCTCGATGACCTCCGGGGCGGTTAGCCGATGCCGGCCCGCCGCGCCGCATCGGCCAGGGTGTCATAGGCGAGCTGCGCATGCGCGAAGGGTTCATAGTCGGGGCGAGCCACGACCATCTTCGAGATCTCGACGGTTTCGTAGCCGCGATAGCCGCATTCATGCATGGTCCCCAGGTACGTGGCGTGATCGAAGTCGTCTTCGCCGGGCGTGAGGAAGGCGTGCTCGGGCCAGCGGCCACTCACGCCTTTGATGTGCGTGTGCAGCGCATGCGGCGCCAGCGGAGGCACGGCCTCCGCCACGCTCATGCCGATGGCTTGGAAGTGGCTGTAGTCGACATTGAGACCGACGTTTGGCCGTCCGATCTGCTCGATGAGCCACACGGCCTGGTCGGGACGGCTGAGCGCCGCGCCGACGTGGGGCTCGATGGCCAGCGACACGCCGTGGGGCGCGGCGTACTCGCCGAGCCGGGCGTACTCGTCGACGACCCGATGCCGCACGGCGTCCCAATCATTTGGAACTCCGCCGGGCAGCGTATTGATGGGCGGCGGGTGGTCGGGGTCGAGCGCGACGGCCAGGTGTACGGCCTCGCGCAGGCGCGTGATGCTGGCCACGTACTCGGGCGGGTCCAGGAGCCGCGAGTGTGCGGCGAGCGCCGTGAGCGACATGCCGTGCTCGCGCAGCAAGGCCGGGATACGTTGGCGGGCCGCGTCGTCCAGGCGCTCCAAGGCCGTGGTGTAGCCCGGAAGGATGGTGAGCTCGAGGCCCGTGTAGCCCATCCGCGCCAGGCGCGGCACGGCGATCTCGATGGGGACGTCGGCCATGCCCCAGGTGCTGTAGCCGAGTTTGACGATGCGACCGCTCCCGACGGCGAGCGCTAGATTCTAGCGCCCGCCCACCCGACGGCCCCGCCAGCGCCCACCTTCGCCCGACCAGTGAAGCCTGGCCGAATCGATCGTCATGAGCGTGTACAGGGCGGCGGTGAAGGGCAGCGCGAGCCCTACGGGTGCGGGGGTGCCATACCAGCGCAACATTGGAACCTGCGATGCGGTCATGAGCCCCCACGCCGCCAGGCCCGACGCCAGAAGCAAGGCCGCCGGAGCGATCGCCGCACCGCTCGCGAGAGCGACCGCGCCGAGGATGGTGGCGACCGGCGGCCACACGAACACCAGCAGCAGCCCGATCACCGTGCCGACCAGACGCCAAGCGGAATGGTCGAGTTGGGCAAACGCGGAGCGCGCAACCATCGACCAGATCTCGGCGAGTCCCCGGTAGCGGCGCACGCTGCGCACCTCGCGCGAGAGGCCCAGCCAGGTGCGTCCGCCGTGCGGTCGTCCGTGATCCTTGATGCGACGGGCCAGGGCGCAGTCGTCGATAACGGCTCCGGCAATCGACGCGACGCCTCCGGCGCGCGCCAGCGCGTCGGCGCGAACGAGCACGCAGCCGCCCGCCGCCGCCGCGGTTCCGCGCTTGGGATCGTTCGACCAGCGAAAGGGAAAGATCATGCCGAAGAACATGACGAATGCCGGTATGAGCAGGTGATCCCAGCGTGAGGCGACGCGGAGCATGGCCATCTGGGAGACGAGGTCGAAGTCGTTCGCCCGGGCCGCGGCCAGCAGGGTCCGGGCCGAGTTGGGTGGATGCCGAATGTCGGCGTCCGTGAGCAAGATGAACTCTGGACGACTGCCCAACGCCGCGTTCACACCGGCGTGCATTGCCCAAGTCTTGCCCATCCATCCGGCCGGCCGTGGCTTGTTGCGAATGACCGTCAGGCGGTCGGCGTCGTCGACCTGGTCGGCAAGGGTGCGCGCGAAGTCCGCGGTGGCGTCGTCGCTTTCGTCGTCGACCAGATAGACGTGCAGCTCTCCGGGATAGTCCTGCGCCAGCAACGCCGGCAACGTGTGGGGCAGCACTTCGCTCTCGTTGCGCGCCGGTACGACGATGGCCAGCGACGGCCACTCGGACGGCTGGGCGGCGGCGTCAGAGACTGGGAGGCGCACGTCCGTGCGCCAGAATCCGCCGCGCGCGAGCAGCAGCACGAGCCACGCGCCCAGGGCGGCGAGTGAGAGGGCGGCGCCAAGCCAGAGCAGAATCGTCATCACGGTTCGCGGGTTGGAAGGTGTCCGGTCCGGTAGCGTATCCGGGGATTCATAGATTCACGCCTTCGGAGACCCTTGCAAAACCTAGCCGGGCTTGGGGATGACCGGGCACATCCTTGCCGCCCCCAGGTTCAATGAGGGGTGGATTCCCGCCCCGTATCAAGTACGAGGCAGGCTCTTCGCGGGAATGACGGAGAGCGGCGGCGCCGGCAGACCAACAGCACCCGCGGGGCAGCCATCGCGTCGCGCCGCCGCTAGACCCCGACGGGTGGAATCCTGCCGCCGTCGGCGCCGTCGCGGGCGCCGTTGCTGCGCTCGGTGAGGCGCTTGTCCCACCACTCCTCGCGGGTGGGAATCTGGCCCGTGCTGACGAAGATCACCCGCTCGGCGATGTTCGTAGCGCGGTCCGCGATGCGCTCGATGTTGTGGGCGACCCAAATCAGATAGGTGGCACGCTCGATCTTCTTCGGATCCGCGATCATATGGGTGAGAAGTTCTCGGTAGACCTGCTCGTACAGCTCGTCTACCTCGTCGTCTCGCTGCCACACGGCCGACGCGGCCTCGGTGTCACGGGCCACCAGCGCGTCGAGGCTCGCCCGCATCATCTCGCAGGCGATATCCGCCATGCGGGGAATGTCGATCAGCGGCTTGATGGGCGGCTGCTCGCCCATGATCAGCGTGATCTTGGCGATGCCCTCCGCGTAGTCACCGATGCGCTCGAGCTCGTCGGCCACGTGGAGGACGGTGACGAGCTGGCGCAGGTCGCTGGCCATCGGTTGCTGCGTGGCCATGATGTCGATGGCGTGCTCCTCGAGTTGAATCTGCCGCGCATCGATCTCGTCGTCGGCATCGATCACCGCCTGGGCTGCCGCGGCGTCCCGAGTCCGCAGGGCTTCCAGGGCGCGCTGGACCGCCTTATCGACCATCGATCCGACGAGCAGGATTTCATCCTGGAGTTCGTTCAGACGTTGGACATATTCCTGGCGCGGCATAAGCGCCTTCCTCCCTAGCCGAAGCGACCGGTAATGTAGTCCTCAGTGCGTTGGTCGGACGGGGTGGTGAAGAGACGCTGGGTCTCGTCCACCTCCACGAGCGACCCGGCGCCGTCCTCGTCGAGCATAAAAAAGGCCGTGCGGTCGGAAACGCGGGCGGCCTGCTGCATGTTGTGGGTGACGATGACGATGGTGTAGTTCTCGCGCAGCTCGCGGATCAGGTCTTCGATGCGGGTGGTCGCGATGGGGTCCAGGGCCGAGCAGGGTTCGTCCATGAGAATCACGTCCGGCTCGACGGCCAGCGCGCGCGCAATGCACAGCCGCTGCTGCTGACCGCCGGATAGCTCGAGTCCGCTCTTCTTGAGATCGTCCTTGACTTCGTCCCAGAGCGCCGCCTGCCGCAGGGAATGCTCGACCAGATCGTCCATCGAGCCGCGGTATCCATTGACCTTGGGCCCATAGGCAATGTTGTCGTAGATGGACTTGGGGAACGGGTTTGGCTTTTGGAACACCATGCCGATGCGACGCCGCATCTGCACTGCGTCGACGTTGCGGGCGTAGATGTTCTTGCCATCGAAGATGACGCGCCCTTCGACACGCGCACTCGAAATGAGGTCGTTCATGCGGTTCAGGCAGCGCAGGTAGGTGCTCTTGCCGCAGCCGGACGGACCGATGATGGCCATTACCTCATGCTGCGGAATGTTGAGCGAGATGCCCGACAGCGCCATCATGCTTCCGTACCAGAACTTCAGGTTCTCGGTGACCAGAACGTCGGGCTTGACGGGGCCGTTCGCGGACGCGGAATCGTTGGCCGATAGGTCCAATGCGACATCGGGTCGACGTGTGCCCGCGGTCCCTGCCTCCATCAGTCGAACCTCCGCTGCAATCGGAATCGGACAAAGAGCGCGATCGAGTTGGCGAGCAGCAGGACGATGAGCAGAATCACGATCCCACCGGCCGCCAGTTCGCTGAAGCCCTCCTGCGGCAGCGAGACCCAGTTGAAAATCTGGATTGGGAGGACGGTGAACAGGTCCATCGGCCCGGTCGGGTCAAATGCGATATAGGTCAACGCCCCAATCGTGATCAGGGGGGCAGTCTCACCGATTGCCCGAGCCAGCGCCAGGATCGTCCCGGTGAGGATGCCGCCGCCCGCCGCCGGCAAAACGGTACGGAACACCGTCTGCCACTTGGTGGCGCCCAGGGCGTAGGACGCTTCGCGCTGGCTGTCCGGCACCGCGCGGATCGCCTCACGCGAGGCGACGATGATTAGCGGCAGAATCAAGAGCGCCATCGTCATGGCGCCCGCGAGCAGACTGCGGCCGAGCGCAAACCACCGGACGAAGAGCCCCAGGCCGAGCAGGCCGTAGACGACCGACGGCACCCCGGCCAGGTTGGCGATGTTGAGCTGAATGAACCGGGTCAGCCAGGTGTCGGGCGCGTATTCCTCGAGGTAGATGGCGGCCCCGACGCCAAGCGGGAAAGCAATGATGGTCGTCAGAACCAGCAGCCACAGCGTGCCCAGGAGGGCGGAGCGCAGGCCGGCGTCCTCGGGGAAGCGCGACGGATAGCTCGTCAGGAAGTGGCCGTCGACTTGCGATCCGCCGTCGCCAAATACGTCGACCAGCAGGGCCACGAGCACGGCGATGCCAAGCAGCGTGGACACGATGGTCAGTGCGGCGAAGCCTCGCCCAATGGCGTTGCGTTCCCTGACGCGCGGGCGCCAGCGGGACGCCGCGTCCTGCGTCATTCATACACCTCGCGATAGCGGCGCACGATCCAGTCGCTCAGGATGTTCATCACGAACGTCATAAGGAACAAGAGGGTGCCGACGGCGAATAGCGTGCGGTACTCGATGGTGTCCTGCGGCGTGTCGCCCAGGCTGACCTGCACGATATAGGCCGTCATCGTCTCCATCGAGGACAGCAGGTCGAAGCCGACCTTGGGCTGCAGCCCGGCGGCGATGGCCACGATCATCGTCTCGCCAATGGCCCGCGACACGGACAAGATGATCGCGGCGAGGATGCCGGATAGCGCCGCCGGCACGACCACCCGAACCGTCACCTGGAACTTGGTGGCGCCAAGGGCAAACGCCCCTTCGCGCAGGGAGCGCGGCACGACGCGCAGCGCGTCCTCGCTGATCGACGCCATCATCGGCAGGATCATGAATCCCATGACGATGCCCGCGCTCAACACGTTGAAGACCTGCGTCTGCGGAAATATGTCCCGCAGGATGGGTGTCACGAAGAGCAGCGCGAAGTAGCCGTAAACGACCGTGGGAATTCCGGCCAAGACCTCCAGAATCGGCTTGATGGCGGCCCGCACCCGGGCGGGTGCGTATTCGCTGAGGAAGATGGCGCTCATCAGGCCGATGGGCACGGCCACGACGACCGCGACCAACGCCACCACGAGGGTGCCGTTGACCAACGGCAGGACGCCAAATGACTGCGACACGAACAGCGGCGTCCACCGCGTTCCGGTGAGGAAGTCGATGATCGGGACGTCGCGGAAGAACGCCAGCGTCTCGCCGAGCAGCGTGAAGATGATGCCGGCGGTCGTCAGGATTGAGACCGCGGCGCACAGGAACAGCACCGCGTGGATGCCGCGCTCGATGAGGGCGCGGCGGCGGCGAGGCACGAATTGCGAGTGAGCGTCGGGAGCGCCCGAAGTGGTGTTCACGTCCTGCGCGGCGGGTCTCCGTCCAGTCAGGCGCGCGCCAAGCATGCGGGAGAGGTCTTTCGTCACCACCGCGCCAAAGTCCCGGCTGGCCGGCTCCCGTACATCCGCGCGGGCGGGGGCCCGCGCGCGGGGGGGCGGGGGGGGGGGGGGTAGACACCCCGGGGGGGGGTGGGGTTTGGGTTCAAG
>JAPPNP010000025.1:75831-85169 GCA_028873795.1 Chloroflexota bacterium | reverse complement strand
TCCCGGCCGGGGGGGGGGGGTCCCGTCCCTGCCGGCCGCGCCCAACCTTGGGGGTTGTGTTTTTGGGCCCCCCCGCCCCAAACCCCCGGGGGGCCGGCCCCCCTCCGCCTGAAGGGCCTGGGCGCGGGCGCGCTGGGAGCAGGGTGGGGAGGGCTTCCACAGCGCTCGGGGGGATGGGTTAGCTGAGCAGGTCTTCGAGCGAGACGCCGACCTTGGCGCCCTCGCCCTCGAAGATCGAACCCGTGACGCGGTTGTTGAACCGGGCCAGCGCCAGGTCGTAGATGTTCGGCGGCAGCTCCACGTAGCCCACGTCGCCGGCCAGCGTGCCCGCGTTCTTGAGGTAGAACTCAATGAACGTCTGCACTTCCGGGCGCTCCGCGGCCGGCACCGAGATGTAGATGAATAGCGGCCGCGACAGTGGCTGGTAGGTGCCCGTGTTCACCGTTTCGGGCGTCGGCGACACGCAGCCATCGCCGCCGTCCACCGACACCAGCTTCAGCTTGTCCTGGTTCGCCGCGTAGTACGCCAGGCCGAAGAATCCGGTCGCGCTGCGGTCGCCCGCGATCCCTTGCACCAGCACGTTGTCGTCTTCGCTCGGCGTGAAGTCGCCCCGGCTGGCGCCTTCCTCGCCCACGATCGCGTCGGTGAAATAGTCGTAGGTTCCCGAGTCCACGCCCGGCCCGTAGAGGATCAGCGGCTCGTCCGGGAAGCCGTCGCGCACCTGCGCCCAACTGGTGATCGTGTCCTCGGCGGCCGGCTCCCAAATCTTCTGCAACTCCGCGACCGTCAAGCAGTCGACGAAGTCATTGCCCGGGTTCGCCAACACCGCCAGGCCGTCGAAGGCCACCGGCACTTCCACGAAGTCGATGCCGTTCGACTGGCAGGTCTCGATTTCGGACGCCTTGATGGGCCGCGAGGCGTTGGTAATGTCAGTCTCACCCGCGCAGAACTTCTTGAAGCCCGCGCCGCTGCCGGAAATGCCCACGGGCACCCGCACGTCGGGGAACTGGCTGCGGAACTCTTCCGCCACGGCTTGCGTTACGGGACCCACGGTGCTCGACCCGTCCGCCAGGATCATTCCCGTCATGGGGCCCGCCGGCGCCGGAACCGAGACGATCTTCGTGGCGACGGCCTCTCGGGTTGCGGCCCTCTGGACCTCCTCGGTCGCGTCGCCCGGCTCGCCGCAGGCGGACAGAAGCGCCGCGGCGCCCGCGCCGAGCACTCCAGCTCCGACAACTCGAATCGCCTGACGTCGCGTCAGCTTGGCCACTCGCGCCTCTCACTCCCGGGGCTTGCACGGCTCCATGTGAGCCGCCGAGAACAAGGTACGGAGCCGAGCTAAAGCCACGCCCGCAAACCTTAAACGGCGATTAAGCGGGAGCTAAGAGTTCGATTAATTCTCGGTGGCGACCGGCAGGGCCACGGCGAACACCGACCCGCGATCGGGTCCGTCGGACTCGGCCCAGATCCGGCCGCCGTGCTGCAGGGCCGTGTGCTTGGCGATGGCCAGCCCGAGCCCGGCGCCCTCGCCGGCACGTGACGGATCGGCCTTGTAGAAGCGCTCGAAAACGCGGGGAAGCTCCTCCGGCTCGATCCCCACTCCGGTGTCGTGCACACGAACGACCGCATCGCCGTTTTCGGCCTGGACGCTCACGCGCACCTGACCGCCCGGCGGCGTGAATTTGATGGCGTTATGCACCAGATTGACCACCATGCGGTCGGCCTGCGCCGGGTCGGCGCTGACGGTGAGCACGCCGCCGGGAGAGTCGACGTCGAGCACAACGCCGCCGCGCTCGGCCTGGGGGCGCAGCCGCTCGGCGGATTGCCGGACGAGGTCGCCCAGGTTGACCCGCTCGAAATGCCGGGACATACGTCCAGCCTCGGCGGCCGCAAGGTCGAGCAGCTCCGCGGTCATGGCGGCCAGCCGATCGATCTCGCCTTCGATGCGCCGCAGAAAGTCCGTGCGCAGCTCGGGATCATCCGCCGCGCCGGCCTGCAACGACTCGACCAGGGCGCGCAGCGACGTGACCGGCGTGCGCAGCTCGTGCGACACGTTGGCGACGAAGTCTCGCCGCGCCGCCGCCGTCGCCCGGACTTCCGTGAGGTCGTGCAGCACCAGGACGATGTGGCGCATATCGCCCAGGCGAATGGGAGTGGCGACGACTTGGACGGACCGTCCCTGCGGTCCGACGGCGACCACTGACTCGGCCACGGTGTCGTCGGCGGTTCGGGCGCGCTGGCAGACTGCCACAAGCTCGTGGTCGCGCAGGGCGTCCGGGAGCGAGCGCCCCGGCGCGTTTTCGGATTCGACGCCGAGGAGCGAGCCGGCCGCGGGATTCATGAGCGCCACGGCCTCCTCGTCATCCACGATGACGACGCCGTCGGCCATGGCGTTGAGGACCGTCCGCAATTGCGCGTGACTCTGTCGAATGGCGCGAAGCTGGATGTCGAGGAGCAGCGCGGCGTCGTTGAACACCCGCACCAGCTCGGCGGTGCCGGCTCCCTCCGCCGGCAGGGGCGGCGCAGCCTCCCCGCCGGTGGCTCGCGCGAGGCCATCCCGCACGGCCGCGACCGTGCGCATCGGAACATGCATGGCAAGCAGCGTGAGCGCGGCGCCAACAGCAATGCCGATGGCGAGTCCCGCCACGGCCCACGCCGCGAGACCTGGCGGACCTTCGCCGCCCACGGCCAGCGCGATCCATACGGTCAGCACTCCGCCGAGCACACCACTCGCGCCGGCGAGCACGAGCCGAGCGCGGAGTCCCATGACGTCGTCTCCTAGGGAGCGAACCTGTAGCCGACGCCGCGAAGCGTCTGAATCCGGCGCGGCTTCGACGGGTCGTCCTCGATCCGCGTGCGGAGACTGCGCACGTGAACCGCCACAGTGCGCGCGTCGCTGGTCGGCGCGTAGCCCCAGACGCGCTCGATGAGCCGCTCGGCGGAAAAGACGTGACCGGCGTGTCGCATCAGAAAGGCCAGCAACTCGAACTCCTTGGGCTTGAGCTGCACCGGCCGACCGTCGACCTCGACGCTGCGATCGGGGATTGAGAGGCGCACGCCGGCTCCCTCGAGCACGTGGGAATCCTGCTGGGACGCCGCCATTTCCGCGCGGAGCAACTGCCGGCGCCGGAGCATGGCGCGGGTGCGCGCGATGAGCTCGCGCATCGAGAAGGGCTTGGTCAGATAGTCGTCGGCGCCGATTTCGAGGCCGACGACCCGATCGATCTCGTCGTCTCTGGCCGTCAGCATGAGGATGGGAACGGAGCTGCGGCGACGGATCTGCCGGCAGACGTCCAGGCCATCCATGCCCGGCAACATGAGGTCCAGGATGATCAGATCGGGGTCGGACGTGAGGGCCAGGTCCAGCGCCTCCTCCCCGTCGCTGGCAGTCTCGACAGCGTAGTGCTCCCGGCGTAGGTTGTAGGTCAGGGCCGCGCGCAGGCTCGGTTCATCGTCAACCACGAGCACCCGCGGCGGGTTGGCGTCCGAAGTGTCGATGGGGGTTCACCCAGGAGACCAATGCAGGCAATGGTAGGTCCATCTTGCCGTCGTCGGCACGTCCGAACGATCGGTCGCGCCGATCGCCCGTGGCCAATCCGGAGCTAGGAACCGTGTCGATGCCCAGCCGAATGCGCGCGGTGGTGCATCACACGTTCGGTCCGCCGGACGTCCTGGTCCCCGCGCAACTTCCCGTCCCTCAACCCGGTCCGGACGAAGTGCTGCTGCGCGTGCTGGCCGTGTCGGTCGACTATGTCCAACTGCACATTCGGAAGGGCGGCAGCGGGCGCATCGGCTCGGCGCGGGAGCCCGGCTATGGCCTCACTGCCCCGCCCTACGTGCGCGGCGGCACGGTGTGCGGTGAGGTGGCGGCGGTCGGCTCCGAGGCCGGTGATATTGCGCTCGGGTCGCGTCACCTCGTCGGCGGCCTGCGTCCCGGCTCGTATGTCGAATACGGCGTGGTGGACGCCGCGGCCCTGCGCGCCGATCCCGAAGGGTCGGCCGGCCCGACGGCGGTTCCCGAGGAGTTCACGGCAGCCGAATCCGCCGCCTTCAACTACGCGCCGGTGGCCTATCACACGCTGCGGGTCGCCGCGGGTCTGACGGCCGGCGAAACGGTGCTGATCCACGCCGCGGCGGGCGGGACGGGCGTGCTGGCGGTGCAGTTGGCCAAGGCGTTCGGCGCGCGGGTTATCGCTACCGCCGGAGGCCCGGCCAAGGTGGCGCTGGTGCGCGAGCTTGGCGCCGACGTGGTGATTGACTATCGCGCCGAGGACTTCGTGCCGGCGGTGCTGGCGGCAAGCGACGGCCGCGGCGTCGACGTGGTGTGGGAGTCCGTCGGCGGCGATGTGTTCACCCGTAGCCTGGAGTGCCTGGCCGAGGGCGGGCGCATGGTCAGCTTCGGATCCAACAGCTTCACCGGCGTCGGCACGGTGGACTTCTATCCCTTCTGGACCAAGAACATCCGGCTGATTGGCTGGGGCGGGGCGAGCAACGCCGCGGCGCACGCTCCCGAGATCATGGACGACCTGCTCCGGCTGGCCGAGGCTGGCGCGCTGCGGCCCGTCGTGGCTGCCGTGCTGCCGCTGGAGCAGGCGGCGGACGCGCACCGCATGATCGAAGCGCGAGAAACCATCGGCAAGGTGGTGCTGGCGCCGGACGTGGAGGCGGCTACAGCGCCCCGTCGATGATGATGTCGAGCAGCGCCGGCTTGCCGGACTCCAGGGCGCGCTGGAACGCCGGGCCGATGCGGTCGGGTTCTTCGATCCGCTCGGACGCCACGCCCATGGCCGCGGCGATCGCGCCCAGGTCGAACTCCTGCGGCAGGTCCATCCCGAGATAGCTCGTCGGTCGGTCCGGCTCGCCCAGCACTTCCTCGAAATAGGCGTGCAGGTTCACCTTGAGCACGCGGTAGCCGCCGTTGTTGCAGATGGCATAGACCGCGGGGATCCGGTAGGCGCTGGCCGTCCAGAGAGCCTGGGCCGAGAGCATGGCGCTGCCGTCCCCGATGATGCCGAGCACCGGGCGGTCCGGCTCGGCGAGCTTGACGCCCAGCGCGGCGCCCATGCCCCAGCCGATGGCGCCGCCGGCGCGCTCGGAGTGCATGCTGCCAGGACGGCTGAACTCGAAGGCCTCATGAAGTATCGGGCGCGCGCTGATCGAGTCGTCCACGATGACTGTGTCGTCGGGGGCCGCCTGCGCCAGCTCGTGCATCATGCGCAGCGGCGGCATGGGGCGGCTTGAGCGGCACTCGCGCAAGGCCGCTTGCGTGGCGGCGCGTTTGGCGGCCGTTTCAGCCCCAATGCCTTGGGCGCGGTCGCGGGCGGATTCAGTTCGGGCTGAGTCGAAGGCCGCGTCGAGCGCCTCCGCGAGCGCCTCCAGCCCGGCGCGCGGATCGCACAGGATGCCCAGGTCGGTGGGCTGGGAGCGATTGATCTCGCTGGCGTTGCAGTCCAGGTGGATGAGGGTGGCGTCGGGCGCCAGCACGTCCGTCGGAAGGTCGAAGAAGTCGTGAAAGACCTTGCAGCCCACCGCCAGCACCACGTCCGCCGCGCGCAGTTGCTCCGGGTAGAGCCGGGCATAGGGCGGCAGCTGACCGATCCATTGCGGATGGCCCGTGGGGAAGGTCATTTCGGCGTATCCGGCGCCGTAGACGCGCGCGCCCAGGCGATCCGCTACGGCGACGGCAGCATCCACGGCGTCGAACTGCGCCACGCGGTCGCCGACGACCATCAGGGGGCGCCGCGCCTCGGCAAGCGCCGCCGACGCCGACTCGACGGCGCGGGGGTCGGGTCCCGCGTGGACGAAGGTGTCGCTGCGCGGCGCGATCGATATCTCGGCTTCGCTATCGAGCGACTCGGGCGCGAAGCCGACGAAGGTGGGCCCGGTGGGCGGCGTTCGAGCCTCAGTAAAGGCGCGCCGCATCACGGATGGAATCTGGTCCGCATGCGTGACTTCGGCGCCCCACTTGGTGAACTGCGCGGTGAGCCCGGCCAGGTCGGTGCGATAGTCGGCCATCTTCGACAGGCTGGCATTCACCGACGAGAGCACCAGCGGGGTCCCGCCAGCGTAGGCGTTGAAGAGCAGGCTGAGCCCGTTCGAGAGACCGGTGTCGATGTGCAGGTTGACGAAGGGGACGTCTCCCGAGGCCCGGGCAAATCCGTCCGCCATGCCCATGGCGACGCCTTCCTGCGCGGCCAGGATGTATTTGAGGTCGGGCGCGCGTTCCAGCGCGTCCATCAGCGGGCTCTCGGTGGTGCCGGGATTGCCGAAGACATAGCGGACACCCTCGGCGCGCAGCGCTTCAACGACCGCAAACCGCCCGCGCATCACCGCCATGGAGCGCTCCTGTCAATGAAGGCGTGAGCCAGCCCTCGAAACGGTAGATGGGCGGTGCATGGCGACGCAACCCGCGTGAGCTCAGCGACGTGGCGACTCGTGGACTGCATCGAATCTGCAAAGGCTGTGGACGGCATCTCGACCCCGTATGCCGAGACTCGGGCGAAATGCTTGGAGTAGGCCTCGCAATGCGTCCGGGATTGATGGGTGGGGCTGCCGCGATAGCCGTCACGGCTGCCATGGCCGCCCTGCTCATGGCCGCGTGCGGTGATTCGGGTGAATCAACCGGTACCGCGACTCACGTCACCCCGGCGGCGGCAGCCACGGTGGAACCGACGGCGGTCCCGCGTGACGCGGCGAGTGCTACTTCGCCGACGGCGAGACCTGCGATTCAGTCAGCGGGCGAGGTCGAACGCCCCGCAGCGGGCGGCGGTCCCGGCGCTCGTCCGGGCGGCGCGGGATTTCTTGGGGGCCGATTCGGCGGCTCGGGGCTGGCCGACGCCGTGGCCGCCGCTGTGGCGGAGGCCGCCGAGAAGTCGGTGGAAGAGGTGCAGGCGCTCCAGGACTCCGGCATGACCCTGGCCGAAATAATCGAGGCTGAGGGCGTCGACCGCGAAACGGTCGTCGATCAAGCCGTGGACCAGATCCTGTCCGGATTCGCCGGTGGGCGGGGTGGTCAGGCCGGCGGTGCCGATGCTGGAGGCGGCGGGTTCGGCGGTGGTGGATTTGCTGGTGGCAGAGCTGGAAACGCGGGTGCTGGTAGTGCCGGGTTTGGCGGCGGGGCTGGCGGCGGCTTCGATCCGCGCGCCGCGCTGCGCTCCGCGGTGAATGCGCTGATAGACGGTGAGGCGCCAGTCGCGCCGAGTGGAGCCAGACAGTTCGTCGGCATGGGTCAGGCGATCGTCAACGTTGTCGCGGAGCGCACCGGACGTGACCCCGCCGAGGTGCGCGAGGCGCGCGCCGGCGGCCAATCGTACGCGTCGCTCCTGTTCGTGGCGGGACAGGACGTGGATGCCGCCATCGACGAGATCGTAGGGACCATCGAGTCCAATGCCGCGGCCATTGAGCGTCCCGAGGGCGCACCTGAACTGCCGACCGGCGAGGCGTTGCGCGAAGCCATCGAACCGATCATGTACGCCACCGACGACAGCGAAGCCGAGCTCACGCCGCCCGCGGCACAGGGGACCTAAGCCGCGGGGTCGATGGCGAGTCTCGGCTCGGGCAGGGGCGGGCGCTGGGCGGCGATGGCTTCCGTCTGCTCGGCCTCGGTTTGCGGGCGGAAGCGCTCGGCGGCATCCAGAATCCGGGGCAAGAGGCGCAGATCGCCGGTGCTGGGCGCGGTGTGCACCGGTTGGGAGAGCACGAACCAGAGCGAGCGGTCGATGTCCGGCTGCTCGCGGTGCGGGTCGTACCAGACGTTGATTTCGCGCTCGCGCCCGCCCCAGCCGCCGCGGGCCAGCATCTTGATGGCCTGCACGCCAACGTCACGTGTGGCAGCTTCCGCCAGGAGCGCCTCGGCGTCCCGACGGTAGGCCGCGTTGCGATAGATGGCGGGCGATATCGGAAACATGATGGTGTCGAAGTCGAAGCGACGCAGCGCTTCCAGGTGGACACACGGCGCGTCGGGTCCGTGCCCGGTGATGCCGAGGAAACGCGTGAGTCCCCGCTCGCGCATCTCGATGAGCGCCTGTAGCGCGCCGTCGTCGGCCGTTACCGCATCCAGGTCTTTGAACGTGCTGACGCTGTGGAGCTGGAAGAGGTCGAACTCCTCGACGCCCAGACGCTGGTGGCAGGAGCGAATGCTGGCCCAGGCGTCCTTGTAGCTGCGCTCGCCGGTTTTGGCGCCGAGGAACACCTGGTCGCGAATGGCCGGCATGGAGGGCGCCAGGCGTTCCATGGCCTGACCGTAGCCGGGCGCCACGTCGATGTGATTGACGCCGCGGCTGAGGACGAGATCAACGGCGGCGTCGGCCTCCGCCTGATCCACCCCGCGTCCCACGGCGATGGCGCCAAAGGTGACCACGGAGCTCATGTGCTCCGTGCGGCCGAGTCGTCGCGTTTCCATGGACTCGCCTCCTACAGGGTTGTCGTGCACTCAAGGTCTGTCTTTCGGACCAAAATCCACGAAATCTGCACAGCCGGTCAACCGGATGACGACAGGGCCAAGCCTAGATTCGCCGTGGCCGTGGTGCACGTGCGGCCATGAGATTGAGGCCCGCCATGTCAAGTCTGCTTCGCAGGGCCATCGCGGCGCTGCTCGTCGTGGCCGTCGCGGGCGGCGTGGCCGCCTTTCTGATCATTCGGCTCGAGGTCTTTCAGGTCCAAGAAGAGGCGCCGCCGGTCACCGCTGCGGTCGAGCGCCGAGACCTGGTCAGCACCCTCGCCGTGATCGGCAACGTGGAGTACGGCAACACGGTGGCGCTTGGATTTGGGCAGTCCGGCATTTTGCGGGACCTGAGCGTCGAAGCGGGGCAACTGGTTCCGGCGGGCACCGTGCTGGCCCAGCTCGACGTCATCGATCTCGAACGAGCCGTGGACGACGCCGCTTCCGACCTGCAACAAGCCGAGTTGCAGCTCGCCAAGCTGCTCCGGCCGGCCGACGCCGCCGACGTCGAGCGCGCCGAGCTGGACGCGCAGGAGGCACAGGCGTCACTCGACGATCTTCGGACCCCAGTGAGCGCGTCGGATATCGCGGCCGCCGAGGCGGCGGTGATTTCGGCGCAGATGAGCCACGACCGCGCCGTGCAGGACCTGGAGGACCTTCAGGCGGGACCGTCGGCTCTCGATCTGCTCGAGGCCGAGAGCTCGATTGCCTCGGCGCAAGCCAGCCTGGCGAGCGCTGAGTTGGGCCTGCAGGTGCTGCTGGAAGAGCCTTCCATCGCCGCGATGGCCGACGCCGAAGGCGCGCTGGAGTCCGCGCGCTCCAGCCTCGGGGGGGGGCCCGAGGGGCGGGGGGGGGGGGGGGTAGAACAAAAAACCCACGAGGATTTAAAAAAAAAAAA
>JAPPNP010000025.1:5929-75821 GCA_028873795.1 Chloroflexota bacterium | reverse complement strand
GTGGGGGGGGTCCAACCCCCCCCCCCCCCCGCGGGGCCCGCCCCCCCGGGGGGGGGGCCGCCCGCGCCCCCCCCCCCCCCCCCCCCATCGGGGGGGGGGCCGAGGCTGCTAGAAGACCCAAGCACGAGCGACGTGGCCAACGCGGAGCTCAAGGTGCGGTCGGCGCGAACGGCATTCGCCGAGGCCGAAGACCAGCTGGCCACGCTGCGCGAAGGCGCGACGCAGGCCGACATCGACGAGGCCTCCGCGAGCGTGGTGGCCGCCCGCGCCGCGCTCGGTGAGGCCCAGGAGGAGCTGGCGTCGCTAACTGCCGATCCGACGGCGGAGGAAATCGCCGACGCCGAGAACGCCGTCCAGAGCGCGCACGCCGGGCTGCTGCAAGCGCAATCAGCATTGGATTCGTTGATCAACGGACCAACGGAGGCGCAACTCCAGGACGCGCGCGACCAGGTCGCCGCGGCGCAGGCCACCCTGGACAGCGCCAGACGAGCCCTGAACGAGGCGCCCGCCAACCAGATTCCGGTTATCGCCGCCGCCGAATCGAGCTACGAGTCCGCCAGGGCCACGTTGCTTTCGGCACACGAGGCTCACGCCGAGTCGAAGTACGACGGCTCCTCGGAGCAGGCGGTTGAAGCGGCCGCGGCTCGAGTGCGGTCCGCCGAAGCCAGCTTTGAGTCGGCTCGCCGGCAACTCGACGAGGCGCGGGCCGGTCCCGACTATCTTGCCCTCAACGAAGCCATTGCCGCCGGCGAGCGCGGACTTGCCGCCGCGCAGCGACAACTGGCGGAACTGCAGGAATCCCCAACCGAAGCCGACCTCGCCGAGGCCCGGGCAAACATTGCCCTAGCCGAAGGCACGCTTCGCGCTGCCGAGGACGACCAGCGCACCCTGATCGAGGGAGCGTCGGCCACCGAGATCGCCACCCAGCAAGCCGCCGTCAGGACCGCAAGGGCGGCTCTGGCAGCCGCCCAGGAGCGGCTGGCCGAGCTGACCGAGGGTCCGAGCGCCGTGGACATCGCCGTGCAAGAAGCCGCGGTTGCCGAGGCCCACCAAGCAATTGCGGACGCCGAGACGGAGTTGGCCGATCTTCTCGCCGGAGCCTCCGCCAGCGACGTCGACGCGCGGGAGAGCGCCATCGTGGTCGCCTCGCACAACCTCAGCGCCGCCGAGGCTCGACTGCAGGACCTCTTCGCCGATCCGGACGCCGCCGAGCTGCTGCGTGAGCAAGCCGGCCTGACGTCGGCGCAGCTGTCGCTCGAGGCGGCCAGGCTCCGCCTCGAAGAGTTGCGCGCCGCGGCCGATCCAACCGACGTCCGGATCGCCGAACAGGCCGTGATGGCGGCGGAGTTGTCGTTGGTCGACGCCCAGGCCCGGCTTGAGGAGCTGCAGCAAGGACCCACCACGCTGGAGATTCTTCGGGCGGAACACGCCGTGCGCAGGGCCGAATTGGGGCTCGCCGACGTGCAGGCGCCGCCGGACGCCCTGGATGTTGAGCAAAGCGAGTTGGCGGTGACGGACGCCGAACGGCGTCTGGCAGCCGCCCAGGACGACCTGGCCGATGCGCTGATCGTGGCGCCATTCGCCGGTGTCGTGCTCGATGTGAACGGGCAAGTCGGACTGCAGGCGCCGGCGACCGTGGTCACCCTCGCCGAGGCGGCATCGATCCATGTGCTCGTGAACGTCGATGAGTCCGACATCGGGCTCGTCAAGCTGGGCCAGGCGGTGACGCTCGAGTTCGAGGCACTGAACGGCATCGTCTACACAGGCACTGTGATCAATCGCGGTCAGCAAGGCGAAGCGTCGCAGGGACTGGTGACCTATCCGGTCCAGATCGGCTTCACGTCGCCCGATCCTCGCCTGCTCAGCGGACTGACCGCCGACGTTTCGATCGTGCTGGCCGAGTCCACCGGCACCCTGGCCATCCCTCGGCAAGCCGTCCAGACGGTTGGGCCCCGGTCGTTCGTGAGCGTGCTCGGCCCGGACGGCGTGATCCAGCAGCAGCCCGTGACGGTCGGGCTGCAGGATGAGCTGTTCGCAGAGGTGCTCAATGGTCTGGTTGAGGGCGAGGCCGTCGTCATCACCGGCGCGGCCATAGCCGGTTTCCAGCTTCCGGAGCTGCCCGCCGGCTTCACGCCGGGTCAGTTCAGGCCGGGGCAGTTCGGTGGCGGTGGCGGCTTCCGCGGTATTGGCGGCGGCGGTCCGGGCGGGGGCGGCGGCTAGTGGACGGCGGTCCCCAGGAGAATGGCGATTCGACGCCGGTCGTGCGCGTCGAGGACCTCGTCAAGACGTACCACATGGGGTCGATCGACGTGCACGCCCTGCGCGGCGTCTCCTTTGACATCGACAAGGGCGAGATGGTCGCCATCATGGGCCACTCGGGCTCGGGCAAGTCGACCTTGCTCAATCTGCTGGGGTGCCTGGATGCGCCCACGGAAGGCAGCTACTTCCTCGACGGGGAGTTGGTGGGAGACCTTTCCGACGACGCGTTGGCGGCCATCCGCAATCGCAAGATCGGCTTCGTCTTCCAATCGTTCAACCTGCTGGCGCGCATGTCGGCACTGGAGCAGGTCGAAATGCCGTTGCTCTATGCCCGCGACCGCCAGCGACGGCAACGCGCGGAAGAGGCACTGGCCGTAGTCGGCCTGGAAGACCGCATGCACCACAAGCCGTCAGAGCTCTCCGGCGGCCAGCAGCAGCGCGTGGCGATTGCGCGCGCGTTGGTGGGCAATCCCAGCATGGTCCTGGCCGACGAGCCAACCGGAAATCTGGACACGGCCACGGCCAACGAGATCATGGAGCTGCTCGTCCTCCTGAATCAGGAGCGAGGCATCACTACGCTGATCGTCACGCACGAGGCCGACGTGGCAGCGCGGACGCAACGAGTGATCCGTATGGTTGACGGGGCAATTGCCGGCGACGACCGCACCGCACGCGAGAGCTCGGCCGTATGAGCCTGGCCGACGGCGTGCGCCTGGCCTTCCGGGCGCTGGCCGCCAACAAGCTGCGCACCAGCCTGACGGTGCTGGGCATGGTGATCGGCGTGGCGGCGGTGATCGCGCTGATGTCGCTGGGCGCCGGCGCGCAGGCCTCGATCGAGGCGAATATCCGGGGCACCGGCTCCAACCTGCTCTTTATCAGCCCCGGCGTGCAGTCGGCGACCGGCGGCAGGTTCGTGGACGTGAGCGCCACCTCGCCGACGCTGACGTTCGAGGACGCCGAGGCCATCCGCGAGGCGACCATTCCGGGCATCGTGGACATCGCCCCCACCCGCAACACGAACGCCTCGCTGGTGGCGGGCGGCAACGCGTTCTCGACCCAGATTATTGGCGTCACCCCGAGCTACGCCGAGGTACGCACCTTCCAACCGCAGGTCGGGCGCTTCATCAGCGACGATGACCTGCGGCGACGCGCCCGCGTGATCGCCCTGGGGCAGACGATCGCGACCGAGCTGTTCCCGGGACAGAACCCCATCGGCGCCACGGTGCGGCTCAACAACCAGACGTTCACCGTGATCGCCGTGATGGAGGAATCGGGCCAAGCGACGTTCCAAAGCCGCGACAATCAAGCGCTGGTGCCGCTGACCACGCTGCAGACACGGATCAGCCCGTCGCGCACGCTGGCCGGCGACGACATCGTGTCCGAGATCAGCGTGACGCTCGCCGACGAGGACGAGGCGACGATCGAGGCGGTCACCAACGAGGTGAGCGCGCTGCTCCGTCTGCGGCACGACGTCACCGAGGACGACTTCACCATCCGCACGCAGCAGGACATCATCGAGGCGCTGGGCGAGGTTACCGGCACGCTGACGCTGTTCCTGGGCGCGATCGCGGGCATCTCGCTGCTGGTCGGCGGCATCGGGATCATGAACATCATGCTGGTCTCCGTGACCGAGCGAACGCGCGAGATCGGCATCCGCAAGGCCATCGGCGCACGCCGCCGGGACATCCTGGTGCAGTTCCTGATCGAGGCCGTGTTGGTAAGCCTGGGCGGCGGCATCGCGGGCGCGGTCATCGGCGGCCTGCTGGCGACCTACATGGGCGGCGTGAGCTTCGGCGGCCGCGCGCTGGAGGGCCACCTGACGCCCGAGCCGGTGGTTCTGGCGCTGGCGGTGTCGGTGGCCATCGGCCTGGTGTTCGGCATCTACCCGGCGAACCGTGCCGCGCGGCTGCGGCCGATCGAGGCGCTGCGGTACGAGTAGGGCGGCGCTCAGCTTTCTAGGGTCCGACCGGACTGGATTCCGGCTTCCGCCGGAATGACGGATTCAAATTGGCCCATCTCTGCTTGGGGCCGTTCTATCTCTGTTCGGTTTTTGTTTGGTATAGTGGCGTCCCGTCCTACCTAGGGTTCAGCCCTGCCTCAAGCCGAGACCGACCGTCCCGCCGCTCTGCGGCGCGCGGTCCGCGACATCGAGCAGCGCTTGGGGCTGCACGCCGCCGGGCGCCTGTTCGGCGTCAATCCGCCGGAGGCCGGCTTTGCCACCGGCATCCCCGCGCTGGACCAGGCCACCGGGTTCGCAGGGATTCCCCGTGGTCTGGTGAGCGAGCTCACCGGCCCGCGCGGCGGCGGGGCGCTGACGTTGGGGTTGCGGACGCTGGCCGCCGCGCTCGATCACGGCGGGTTGGCGGCCTACGTCGACCTGCCCGGCACGTTCGCTCCCTCCGCGGGCGCGGCCCTGAGCCTCGATCTGTCGCGCCTGGTGGTGGTGCGTCCGCCGGACGCCGACGCGGCGTTGCAGGCGACCGCCACGCTGCTGCGCAGCAACGCCTTCGAGGCTCTTCTGCTGGACCTGGAGGCCACGCGGCCGCCCGTCAATCGCTGGTCGCACCTGGCCGACCTGGCGGGGCGCGGGGCGGCGGGGCTGGTGGTGGTGACGGCGTCCGGCAGGCGGCGCGTCACCGGGTTGCCCTATCTGGCCTCCTTGCGGCTCGGCGTGGCCTGCCGCGGCTGGCGCTGGCAGCGCAGCCGCCTGACCCAGGCGCCGATCGGGCTGGCGCTGGAGGTCCGGGTGCTGAAGTCGCGCAGCGGCACGGGCGTGCGGCGCCTCGTCATCGACTGTCCGTTTCTCAGGAGGTCCGGTGGACCGCAAGACGCTTTGCCTCTGGATGCCGCGCTTCCGAACCACGGTGGAAGCGCAGACGCACCCGGAATGGTCGGCGCAGCCGCTGGCGATCTACGCGCGGCAAGCTAACCAGCGACGGCTGATCGAGGTTTCCGACGCCGCCCACGGCGCGGGGCTGCGGCTGGGAATGGCGGTCAAGGAGGCGGCACAGCGCTGCCCGCGGGGCGTCTTCGTGCCCGACGATCCGCCGCGCTACACCCGCGCGTTCGCGGCGGTGCTGGACGTGCTGGACCGCTTTTCCCCGCTGGTGGAGGACGCCGGCGTGGGGCTGGCGTTTGCCGACGCGGCGGGCCTGGAGCCGCTCTACGGCCCCGACGCGGCGCTGGGCGCGCGGGTGCGCCGCGACATCGTGGCGACGACGGGGCACGCGGCCCACATCGGGCTGGCGACGGGACGCCTGGCAGCTGAGGTGGCGGCGCGCACGGCGGGCGCCGAAGGCGTCACCGTCGTCGCCACCTCCGACCGGGCCTACCTGGCCGCGCAGCCCGTGGAGCGGCTGCCGCTGGACGAGCGGACGCTGGCCACCCTGGAGACGCTGGGCATCGCCACGATCGGTGCGTTCGCCGGTCTGCCGGCCAACGCCGTGCGGACTCGCTACGGGGTCGAAGGCGCGCAAGCAAGGCGGCTAGCCCGCGGCGAGGAGCTCAGGCCGCTGCGCGGACGGAAGCGGCCGCTCGTGCTGCACGAAGCGGTCGACTTCGAGTGGGAAGAGCACAACGTGGACCGCCTGGCCTTCGCCCTGCAGGCCCTGGCGCAGCGCCTGGCTGCGCGCCTGGCCCAGCGGGACCGGATGGCGCAGCAGGTCGGCGGCCGGATCGAGCGCGCCGACGGCACGGTGCAACAGTTCGCGCTGCCGTTGCCCGAGCCGTCCGCCGCGGCCGCCACCTTTCGTGACGCGGCCCGCTGGCGCTTCGAGGCGTGGGCCGACACGGCTCAAGCCGGCGCGGTGATGCCGGAGATTTCATCCCACCAGCCCGGCGTGGTGCGCATCAGTCTGGACGTGCGGCACCTGGCGCCGGGCGTCGGTACGCAGCGGTCGTTGCTCGGCAACCGATCGGAGCGCGTGGCGCGCGCCAACCACGCGATCAGCCGGCTGCGGGCGCAGTTGGGCGACGCCGCGCTGTTCCGCATGGCGCTTTGTCCCGACGCCTTCACGCTCGAGACGGCCGCCCGCCGGCTTGACGCCTACGTCGAGACAAATCCCACGCGCGACGGGTTCCCGCCCCCGGCGGTGTGGCTGACCGGCCTGGTGGGCGCGCGCGGGCTCACGCGGCTCTTCGCTCCGCCCCGCCCGGTGCGCCTCGGCCAAGACAAGGACGCGCGCTGGGTGACGCTGGAAGGCGCGACCAGGAAAGTCGTCGCCAGCTACGGGCCGCAGCGGGTGCAGACGGAGTGGTGGGCGGAACCCGTCGACCGGGACTACCTGCACGTGCAGTTGGACGACGGCCGCGGCCTGGTGCTCTACCACGACCGCGCCCAGGGTCGCTGGTTTGCCCAGGGAGCGCTCGATTGACCCAGCCCGCCTACGCCGAGCTGCACGCGCACAGCAACTTCTCGTTTCTCGATGGTGCATCGCATCCCGAGGAAATGGCGGCGCGTGCCGCCGAGCTTGGGCTGACGGCGCTGGCGATCACGGATCACGACGGGGTCTACGGCGCGGTGCGGTTCTCCCACGCGGCGCGCGAGCACGGCCTGCATCCCATCGTGGGCATGGAAGCGAGCATGACCGAGGGCCGCCACCTCACCCTGCTGGCGCGCGACCGGGAGGGCTACGCCAACATCTGCCGGCTGGCCACGGCGGCGCACCGCGACCGGCCCAAGGGAACGGCGGAGCTCGATCTCGACACCCTGGCGCGGCACACGCGCGGCCTGGTTGGACTGTCGGGCTGCCTGCGGGGCGCGATTCCAACCGCGGGGCTGCGCGGCGACGACCGCCAGGCCGTCGAGCTGGCGGGCACCTATGCCGAGCTGTTCGAGCCCGGCGGCTTCTTCCTCGAGCTCCAGGACCATCGTCTCGAGGCGGAGCATCTGGCCAGCGCCGGACTGCTCGAGGTCGCGCGGCGCACCGGCCTGCCGTTGGTCGCCACCAACAACGTCCACTACCACGACCAATCCCGTGCACGGCTGCAGGACGTGCTGGTCTGCATCAAGCACACCGCCACGCTGGAAACGGCGGGGCGGCGGCTGCGGCCCAACCACGAGTTTGCGCTCAAGTCCGCCGATGCAATGGCGCGGCTCTTTGACGGCGTCCCCGAGGCGGTCGGCAACACCCTGCGCATTGCCGAGATGTGCGACTTCGACCTGAGCCGCAAGCTCGACTACGGCTTGCCCACGTTTCCCACGCCCGACGGCGAGTCCGAATACGGCTACATGGAGCGCTTGGTCTGGGAGGGCGCGCGGCGGCGCTATCCCGACCTCGGCGAGACGGTGCGTGAGCGCGTGCGGCGGGAGCTGCGGTACGTCAAGGACCTGCGGCTGGCGGGCTATTTCCTCACCGTCCGCGACCTGGTGGACTTCTGTCACCGCCACGACATCCTGGTCAACACTCGCGGCTCGGCGCCCGGCTCGATCCTCTGCTACGCCCTCGGCATCTCGATGGTCGATCCCATCGCCGCCGGGCTGATGTTCGAGCGGTTCATGTCCCCGGACCGGGACGAGCCGCCCGACATCGACCTGGACATCGAGCACCAGGAGCGCGAGCGGGTGATCCAGTACGTCTACGAGCGCTACGGTCGCCGCCGCGCGGCCATGGTGGCGAACGTCATCTGCTTTCGCGGGCGGTCGGCCATCCGCGACGTGGGCAAGGCGCTGGGGCTGCCGCCGGCCCAGGTGGACCGGTTGGCGGAGCGGCTGCAATGGCATCCCAGCGTGGAGATGCCGCACCCGGACCAGGCGGGCGGCGACGTGCCGCGCGAGGTCTCCAACCGCGTGGGCCGCGAGCTGCTGGAGCTGAGCCGGCAGATCGTCGACTTTCCCCGGCACCTAGGCATTCACACCGGGGGCATGATCATCGCCTCGCACCCGCTGGATGCGTCGGTGCCGATCGAGCCGGCGACGATGGAGGGGCGCACCGTGGCGCAGTGGGACAAGGACGACTGCGCCGACGCCGGCCTGCTGAAGATCGACCTGCTGGGGCTAGGCATGCTGACGCTGATCCAGCGGGCCTTCCGGCTCATCGAACGGCGGCACGGCGGGCGCCTGGCGCTGGCGGACTTCAGCTTCGACGACCCCACGGTCTACGACGCGATCTGCGCGGCCGACACCATCGGCATGTTCCAGGTGGAAAGCCGCGCCCAGATGCACGTGCTGCCGCAGACGCGGCCGCGGTGCTTCTATGACCTGGTGGTGCAGGTGGCGATCATCCGGCCCGGGCCGATGACCACCAAGATGCACCGGCGCTGGATCCTGCGCCGCATCGGGCAGGAGGCCGACGATCCCGTGTGGCCGGGCCTGGCATCGGTGCTGCAGCGCACGCTGGGTCTGCCGATCTTCCAGGAGCAGTGCCTCCAGATCGCCATGGTGGCGGCCGGGTTCTCGGCAACCAAGGCCGACGCGCTGCGGCGCGCGATGAGCCGCAAGCGCTCGCTGGCGCATATCCAGGCGCTGCAGGACGACCTGATGCAGGGCATGACCCGCAGCGGCATCCCCGCGGCGACGGCGGAGCAGATCTATGCCCAGATCGAAGGCTACGCGGGCTATGGATTTCCCGAGGCGCATTCCTGCGCCTTCGCGCTGCTGGTGTACGTCTCGGCGTGGCTGAAGGTGCATCACCACGCGGAGTTCACCTGCGCGATTCTCAACAGCCAGCCGATGGGCTTCTACAGCCCGCACACGCTGGTGGGCGACGCGCAGCGGCACGGGGTGACGGTGCGTGCCGTGGATATCCGGTACAGCCGCTTCGAGTGCACGGTGGAGCCGGACGGCGCGGTGCGCATGGGCTATCAGGACGTGGAGGGCCTGGGCGAGGCCCACCGTGAGCGCCTGGATGAGGCGTTGGCCCGCGGGCCGTATCGCTCGCTGGAAGACTTCTGCCGCCGGACGCGGTTGCCGATCAACGTCCTGGAAGCGTTGGCCACGGCCGGGGCCTTTCGGGGGCTGGGGCTGAACCGGCGCGCGGCGCTCTGGCAGGTGCAGGCCCATGCGCCGGCGGCCCACGGCGGGGAGCTGCCGAACCTGGTGGCGGAGCTGGAGGAGCCGGTGGCGCTGCCGCCGGCCGACGCGCTGGTGCAGGTGCGGATGGACTTCGCCGCCACCGGCCTCTCGACCCGCTGGCGCGGTCTGGAGTTCCTGCGGCCGGCGCTGGCGCAAGCCGGCGTGCTGCGCGCCGCCGACCTACTGGAGCTGGCCGAGAAGCGACGCGCACCCTCGGACGGCGCCGCACAGCTATCACGGCGCGCTCGCATCCCCCGGGTTTCAATTCCGGCTGGCGTGCGGCCACCGATCCCACGCCCGCGCCGCGGTCGGGGCCGCTCGCTGCATCCACCCACGGCGGGGCGCTACGGCGAGCGCGCCCGCCGCACCGGGAATCACTACGACGGGCAGAGCAGCGGGCGGCAGTTCCAGGGGCTGGGTGACAGCGGCGTTCCCGACGCCCTGCGCGAGCAGGCCCGCACCGGAGTCATGGTCACCGTGGCCGGCATCGTCATCAACCGGCAGCACCCGCCCACCGCGCGCGGCTACACCTTCCTGTCGCTGGAGGATGAAACCGGGCTGGTGAATATCATCATTCGCCCGTCGGTTTTCACCCGCTACCAGCGCGCGATCCTGGATTCGCCGGTAATGCTGGTCTACGGCGAGATGCAGGACGAGCACGGGGCGGTGCAGGTGATGGCCCACACCTGCCAGCCCGCCACAAGCGACGGGCTGGGCGCGCCGCCCTCGCGCGATTGGTCGTGAGCCGCCGGAACGACTCGCCTAGTGATGGTGATGATGGTGGCCGTGCCAGCCGCGGGCGACGGCGTCGATGACCTTGCCGCCCTTGACGACCTTGACGGGCACCAGGCGGCGCTCGCCGATGCGGGTTTGGGCGTGGGCGTCCTCGAAGGTGTGGGCGCCGATCTCCTCGCGGAACAGGGCGGCGTCGGCGTGGGCGCCGACGGCAAGGGTGCCGATCTGGCCCTGCATGCCCAGGATTTCCGCCGGCGTGACGGTGCAGCGGCGCAGGGCGTCGGGCAGGTCCAGGCCCAGGTGCAGGAACTTGCTGAGGGTCGTGGCCAGGTCGAAGACGGGACCGTCGAAGTTGTAGGCGTGCAGATCGCTGCTGATCGTGCTTGGGATCAGGTCCTGCGCCATTGCCGACTCGGCCACGCTCCAGGAGAAGCTGCCCTGGCCGTGCCCCACATCGAGGTGGACACCGCGATTCACGGCGTCGCGAACCGAGGCGCGCACGCGGCCGTCGTCGTCCAGGATTCCCTCGTCCAACCCGTGATAGCAGTGGGTCAGCAAGTCGCCGGCCTTCATCTCGCGGAGGATGTCGTCCAGCGTGCAGACGGGCGCGTTGGGGTGGATCATGATCGGCAGCCCCACGGCGTCCGCCGCCTCGCGGGCGCGGTGCAGCGCGGGCAGCGCGTTGTTCCCGGCGAGGTTCTCGCTGATCCGGGCCTTGACGCCGACGATCACGTCGCTGTGGCGCTCGCAGACCTCGATGGCCCTCTTGGGGTCGATGAGCCGGATGTCCTCGAGCTCGCCCACCACCGGCGAGACCATGCCCGTCGTCGAGATGTTGAGACAGGCCTTGAGGCGCGTTTCGGAGACCTCGATCACGTAGCGCCTGAGACCTTCGAAGGTGTCGGCGCCGGCCGATCCGGCGTCGATGGCGGTGGTGACGCCGCTGGGCAGGACGTAGGTGTCGGCGTCGACGCCGTAATGGCTCACGCCGTCGTAGACGTGCACGTGGACGTCGACGAGGCCAGGCGTGACCAGGAGGCCCGAGGCACCGAGGACGTGGTGAGCCTTTGCGGGGTCGATGCGCTCGGCGACCGCGCGCACGTGGCCGCCCGAAATCGCCACGTCGCGGCGGTGGTTGAGGCCCTGCGCGGGATCGACGACGGTGCCGCCGGATATCAGGAGGTCGTACATCGGCAGGTCCTCCACTGACGGGGGACGCCATGGTAGCCGTCGCGCGTGGGGAGGCGTATTCAAATCAGGTAGGGGCGGTTCGCGAACCGCCCCTACTCGCGGGCGAATAGGTTAGGCGGGCGCTGGATTCCGGTCTCCGCCGGAATGACGGAGGGGTTGAGCAAGAGTTTCCTGGGCGGCCGTGCGCCATCCCGCCGTGTACCCTCGGGAACCGTGTCGAACTGAGGAAGAAACGCCCATGGGAATCCAGCGCATCAACCCGGACAGCATGTCCGCGCCCATCGCCCCGTACACGCTCGTGGTCCGCAAGAACAACGTAGTGACGACCGCCGGCATGCTGGGCCTCGACGCCAACGGCAAGCTCGTGGGCGACGACATCACCTCGCAGACGCGGCAGACGCTCGAGAACGTCAAGACCGCGCTGGAAGCCGCCGGGGCGACGCTCGAAGATGTGGTTAAGGTGACGGTATTCATCACCGACATCGCCAACTTCTCGGGCATGAACGAGGTCTACATCGAGTACTTCGGCGACACGAAGCCCGCGCGGTCGACAGTGGGCGTGGAACTGGCGCTCCCGGGCGGCCTGGTGGAGATCGAGGCGACGGCGGTGCTCGACTAGCGGCGGGGAGCTAGTTTCGGCGCCGCCCGATTCGCTCGCTGAGGCGCGCCCAGGGGCCGGCGACAAGCGGGGCCAGGCGACGGCGGAAGCGGAGCACGACGAGGACTGCGAGTAAGCCACCGACGGCGCCGGCCACGATCGCCGCGAGCGTCGGGTCCGCCAGCACGTTCGTGAATACGTGCTCGACGGTGTCGCCGAAGGCCCAGCCAATGCCCATGTAGAGCAGGGCCCAGAGCGAGATTCCGGCGGCCGCGGCGGGCACGAAGCGGCGAAAGTCGCCCCGCGCGACCCCGGCCACGACGGGAATGATGAGGCGCACGGCCGGTACAACGCGGCCGACCACAACCACCGGAAAGGCGCGCCGGGCGAACCAGCGCTCGAGGCGCTCAAGGTGCGCGGGGCGAATCCGCAGGATTCGTCCGTAGCGATCGAGCAGGGGTCGGCCGATGCCGCGCGCGATCCAATACTGCACGCTCACGCCCGCCGTGGCGGACGCCACCACCGTGCCCATGACGGCCCAAGGGTTGGCCTCGCCGCGGTAGACCTGAAAGCCCATCGTGACCACGACGACCTCGGCAGAGATTGGCAGCGGCACGCCGACCGCCTCGAAGCCGACGGCGAGGGCGAGCACGAGGTATTGATGCTCTTCGAGCAGGGTCAGCAGCAGCTGTCCCTGGTCGGCTACCCACTCGGCCATCGACATCGCACCGTGCGCGGTCCCGCCGTCCACGGTAGCAATGAGCGCGCCGGCGGTCGGCGGCGCTCACGGTCACCGGCCGCCGCGTTGACGCTGTATCCGCTGCTGGCCGACAATCGCGGCTCAGAGTGATCCCGCACCGACCCTATACGGGACGGAGGTTGCGATGGACGTCGGACTGTTCGCCATGCCCCTGCACCCACCGGGGTCGAACGTCACCGAAACGCTGGAAGACGATCTCGACATGCTCATCACGCTCGAGAACCTGGGCTATAGCGAAGCCTGGATCGGCGAGCACTTCACGACGCAGTGGGAGAACATCCCCGCGCCCGACATCTTCATCGCCCACGCGCTCGCGAAAACCGAGCGCATGAAGTTCGGGACGGGCGTGACCTGCATGCCCAACCACAACCCGTTCATGATTGCCCACCGAATCGCCCAGCTGGACCACATGGCCAAGGGCCGCTTCATGTGGGGCGTGGGGTCGGGCGGATTTCCCGGCGACTTCGAGGTGTTTGGCTTCGACCCGAAGACGGGCGAGCACCGGGCCATGACGCGGGAAGCCATCGAAACCGTGCTCATGCTCTGGAACGACCCGAAGCCGGGGCGCTACAGAACAGCGTTCTGGGACTTCAACATTCCCGAGCCGGACGACCTGATCGGCCTGCGAGTCCACATGGAGCCCTACCAGAAGCCGCATCCCC
The DNA here is from genome assembly GCA_028873795.1 of Chloroflexota bacterium. Taxonomy (GTDB): domain Bacteria; phylum Chloroflexota; class UBA11872; order UBA11872; family UBA11872; genus JAJECS01. Next base: position 62,604 of record JAPPNP010000025.1, on the reverse strand, counting down.
CGATCGGGGTGGCGGGAGTGTCGGAGAACTCCGGCACGCTGACGCTGGCGGGCGCTCGCGGGTGGATTCCGATGAGCATCAACCTGGTGCCGACGCGCGTGATCAAGACGCACTGGGAGTCTGTGGAAGAGGGCGCGCTGGAGGCCGGCCGAACGCCCGACCGCTCGCAATGGCGCATCGCGCGCGAGGTCTATATCGCCGAGACCACCGAGAAGGCGCGCAAGGAAGCCCTGGAAGGCACGCTGGCACGCGACTTCCGCAACTACTTCCTGCACATCATGCCGAAGGTGCGCATGCTGGACGCGATGAAGATTGACACGGACATGCCAGACTCGGACGTGACGGTGGAGTACCTAGTGGACAACGTCTTCATCGTGGGCAGTCCCGACGACGTCACCGCGAAGCTGCAGAAGCTGTACGACGACGTGGGCGGGTTCGGCGTGCTGCTGGCCATGGCGCACGAGTGGCAACCCCGCGACCAGTGGGTGCAGTCCATGACGCTGCTGGTGGACGAGGTGATGCCGCGGTTGAACGGGGCGAGCTAGCGCGAGATTCCGCCGGCAGCCACAGTTAGGCTATTCGCCGATAACGTGCACCGCTTCGGGTGGGATGTGGATGCGCCAGTCGCGGTGGGCGGGGACGTTGAGCACCTGGTAGGGATGCGCCGGGACGTCGATTTCTAGGGTTGGTGCGCCGGACGCGGCGTCGTCGGCGCGGACGACCAGCGTGTGCGAGAAACCGAAAGCCGCCTCGTCGATGATGGTGACTTGAAAGCGGTTCTCGCGGTGGGTCGAGGGCCTGTCGGGTCGCTCGAGAATGATCTGCTCGGCGCGAACGGCGAGCTGGACGTGGTCGGTCGCGGGGCGTGACTCGGCCTGCGCCTCGACCATGCCGAGGCCGGTCGCCACGTGGACGCGGCCGCCGTCGGCGCCCACGACCCGCCCCGGCAGGATGTTCTGGACCCCGAGCAGCTCGGCGGCGCGCGCCGAGGCGGGACGGTGGAAGACCTCGTCGCGCGGGCCCGCCTGCAGCACGCGTCCGCGGTCGATGACCGCCAGTTGGTCGCCCACGTTGTAGGCCTCGGTGAGGTCGTGGGTGACCATGACCACGCTCAGATCCAGGCGTTGCGCGAGCTGTCGAAGCTCCCGCCGCATGGTGCGGCGGTTGCTCGAGTCGACCGCCGCGAAGGGCTCGTCCAACAGCAGCACCCGGGGCTCGCGCACTAGCGCGCGCGCCAGGGCCACGCGCTGGGCCTGGCCGCCGGAAATGCGCGCCGGACGGCGGCGCAGCAGGTCGTCCACGCCGAACATGCGGGCAAAGCGCTCCACCCGCTCGCGCCGCTCGGCGCGGCGGACATGGCTCAGGCCATAGGCGATGTTTTGCGCCACCGTCAGGTGCGGGAAGAGCGCGTAGCTCTGCACCAGATAGCCGAGGTCACGGCGCTGCGGTGGCACGTCGACGCCGGCGGCGCTGTCGAATACGAGCCGGTCGTGCAGGGTGATCCGGCCTTCGCGGGGAGTCAGCAGTCCGGCGATGGCCTCCAGCGTGAGCGTCTTGCCGGCGCCGGAGTGGCCGTAAAGCACCGTGATCTCTCGATCCACGGCGAGGTCGACCGCGAGGTCGAAGCCGCCGACCGTCGTGCGTATGTCGGCCCGAATCACAGGACCCGTCCTCCGAGCCGCGCCAGTCCCTTGAAGACCAGCAGCCCCGCGAATGCCAGGACGATCAGGACGATGGCGATGGCCAACGCGGCGTCCACGTCAGTCTCAATGGCTTCGAGAATGGCCAGCGGCATCGTCTGGGTGCGTCCAAAGACGTTGCCGGCGAACATGATGGTGGCGCCAAATTCGCCCAGGGCACGGGCCCAGCACATGACCGCGCCGCCGATGAGCGACGGCAGGGCCAGGGGCACCGTGACCCGCCGGAAGGTGCGCCATCCGCCGGCGCCAAGCGTTGCGGAGACGGCTTCGAGCCGACGGTCGACGCTCTCGAACCCCGCGCGCGCGGCGCGAATGTAGAACGGCACGGCGACGAAGAGCTGCGCCAGGACGACCGCGCCGGTGGTGAAGGCCACGTCGACGCCGGCAGCGTCAAACGGTCCGCCGATCACGCCGTTGCGTCCCAGCGCCACCAGCAGCGCCAGCCCACCAACGACCGGCGGCAGCACCACCGGCAGATCGATCAGGGTGTCGACAATGCTGCGCCCGGGGAAGGACCGGCGCGCGAGCAAATAGGCGGCCGGCGTTCCCAGCGCCACGGCCACGGCAACGGCGATGGCCGACGTCGCCAGCGACAGCCACAGCGCGGTGGTGGCGACCGGACTGCGCAGCGCCTCGAGTACGTCGCCTTCGATGAAGCCGCGCGCGATCAGGGCTCCAACGGGGATGCCAATGAAAGCAACGAGGATCGCCGCCGATAGCCCGACGACGAGTCCGCCCCAGGTAAAGGTCTGCGCGCGCCGCATGGGTGGTTGCCGAATCAGCCTCAGCCGAAAGTCTGGAAGCCGTGCGCCTCCAGGATGCGCTGGCCGGCCGGCGAATGCACGAAGTCGGTGAAGGCCGTCGCCGCCGCGCGCCCGGCGGCGCGCTGCGTCACCGCGATGGGATAGGGCGCCGCGACTACCGCCGCGGGCGGAAGCGCAATCTCGACCAGCGCGCCGTCGGATGCGAGGACATCGGTGCGATAGACGAATCCGGCATCCACCACGCCCAACTCCAGCTTCGCCGCCACCAGGCGGACATTCGTCTCGAACGAGGCCACATTGTCGAGCACGGCACCCACCAACCCGTCGTTCCCGATGGCGAGGGCATAGCGCTGCAGCGCCGCGCGCGCGTAGCGACCGACGGGCACGTCCGCGACGCCCATGACCAACCGGACGTCCGCATAGGTCAGTTCCTCGATCGTCCCGAGCCCTCGTGGATTGTCTGCCGGCACGGCGAGCGCCAGCGCGTTTGCGGCAAACGCGCGCGGTGACGTCGCCAACAGACTGGCCGCCTCCAACTCCCGTGCGTGGACCTCATCCGCCGAGGCGAAGACGTCGGCCGGAGCGCCACGCTCAATCTGCGCCCGCAGCACCTGCGAGCCGGCGAAGTTGAGCACCACACGCGTGATTGGCCGGGTTTCCTCGAACTCGCGGGCGATTTCGGTGAACGCATCGCGGAGGGAGGCCGCGGCATAGACGGAGATCTCGTCGTCGTGAACCGGGCCGCAGGCGCCGCTCACCAGCATTGCCACCAAGCCCGCCACAGCCACGGCGCGCCATGCCGTCAGCGAATCCGGTCCACCGCTCCGGTATCTCAACACAAGCGCGCTCACCCATCCGGTCACGGTCGTAGCCCTACATACGGCGCTGATTGTCACGCTACGATGCCCGCGGAACTGTTGTGGCAAACGGTTTGTGCGCATGCAGGCAACCCAACCCCCTGGCCCTGGCGGCACGCTAAACGACAAGCCGCATTACGACATTGTCGTCATTGGCACCGGGCCGGCGGGACGTCGCGCGGCGATCCAGGCCGCCAAGGGCGGCAAGCGCGTCGCCGCGATCGATCGCCAACGCTACGTCGGCGGCCAGGCGGTTCATCGGGGCACGATTCCTTCGAAGACCCTGCGCGAGGCCGTGATTCATGTGACCGGCATCGGCCAGCGGTCGTTCTACGGCGAGTCCTACCGCGTGATGGCCGACGTCACCATGCACGACCTGCTGCTGCGCACGGCGCAGGTGGTTCAGGCCGAGGTGGACGTCGTGCGCGACGGGTTCTTGCGCAACGACGTGGAGCTGCTCAACGGCGTGGCGCATTTCGTCGACCCCCACATGCTCGCGATCCATACCGAGAACTCCATCATCGAAGTCAGCGCCGACAAGGTCATTTTGGCCACCGGGTCGAGCCCGTCGCGGCCGGCGCACATTCCCTTCGACCAAGAGCGCGTCGTCGACAGCGACGGGATCCTGGATCTGCCGAGGATTCCGAAGTCGCTGACCGTCGTGGGCGGCGGAATTATCGGGACGGAGTACGCCAGCATCTTTGCCACGCTCGGCGTGGCGGTGACGCTGATCGACGGGCGCAAGGAACTGCTCGACATCGTCGACGAGGAGATTGGCGAAGCGCTCAAGTTCCGCATGCGCGAGGACGGCATCACGATGCGCCTCGGGCATCGGGTGGAAACCGTGGAGTTCGACGCCAGGGGTCGTCCGGTCACGGTGCTCGAAACCGGCGCGCGCACCGTGAGCGACGTGGTGATGTACTCCATTGGCCGTCGGGGCGCCACGGGTCTGCTGAATCTCGACGCCGCCGGCTTGACCGCCGACGACCGCGGACGGGTGAAGGTCAACAAGTTCTTTCAGACGGAGTTGGAGCACATCTACGCCGTGGGCGACGTGATCGGACAGCCGGCGCTGGCGTCCACGTCGGCCGAGCAGGGCCGCCTGGCCGCGCGCCACGCCCTGGGTTTGGATTGCCCCAGCATCGACGACGAGTTGCCCATCGGCATCTACACCATTCCCGAGATCGCCCTGGTCGGAAAGACCGAAGAACAGCTCACGATGGAGGGGGCGGCCTACGAGAGCGGCGTCGCCCGCTACAAGGAGATTGCGCGGGGCGCGATTATCGGCGACGACTTCGGAATTCTGAAGCTGCTGTTCGATCCCAACACGCGCAAGGTTCTGGGCGTCCATATCTTCGGGAATCAGGCCAGCGAGCTGCTGCACATCGGCCAGGCCGTCATGCAGCTCGAGGGCACCATCGACTATTTCGTGGAAACGATCTTCAACTACCCGACGTTCGCCGAGGCTTACAAGGTCGCCGGACTGAACGGAGTCAACAAGCTGGTCCGGTAGGCCACGCGGCGCGTTCGGGCGGTTGCGCCAGTGGCACTATAGGCTGTCCCAGTTTGCTGTTGAGGTCACCCCGCATGTCGGAGCCCGCCAACGCCCCCGCCGCTGAACGCCGCCGCATCCTGACCGGGCTGCGCCCCTCGGGGCCGTCCCACGTGGGCCACTACGCCGGGGCGTTTTCGCAGTGGCTGGAGCTGCAGGACGAGTACGAGTCGTTCTTTCTGCTGGCGGACTACCAGGTCTCGGACTACGCCGACAACCTGCCCTGGATTCGCTGGGGGCTTTGGGAGGTGGCGCTGGATTGGCTGGGCGTGGGGCTGGATCCGGACATCTCGCACTTCGTCATCGAGAGCGGCGTGCCGGAGTTTGCCGAACTCACGCTGCACCTGAGCTGGTTTCTGGGGCTGGGCCACTTGCAGCGCAATCCGACGCTGAAAGCCGAGCTGGCGGACCTTGAAGCGACGAGCAAGTCGGTTCCCGTGGCCTTCTTCAACTACCCCATCATGCAGATCGCCAACATCCTGCTGCCGCTGGCGCACCTGGTGCCGGTTGGCGACGACCAGCTGCCGCACATCGAGATGACGCGCGACGTCGCCATCCGCTTCAACCGGCGGTTCGGGGACGTGTTCGTGGTGCCGGAGGGCCGTGTAGGCGCGGTGCCGCGACTGGTGGGCATCGATGGCAAGGGCAAGATGGGCACCTCGGCCGGCAACGCCATCTTTCTCAAGGACTCGGAGGAGACGCTGCGGGCCAAGGTGCGCAGCATGTTCACCGACCCCAAGCGCCTGCGCGCCACCGATCCAGGCACGGTTGAGGGCAACCCGGTGTTCATGTATCACGACGCCTTCAATCGGAACACGGACGAAGTGGACGATCTCAAGGCCCGCTATCGGACCGGACGGGTCGGTGACGTCGAGGTCAAGGACCGGCTGTTCGACGCCATGAACGCGTTCCTGGCGCCGATCCGCGACCAGCGAGCCCAATGGGCGGCGCGGCCCGACGACGTGCGCGACGTGCTGGCGGCGGGCACGGCGGTGACCAAACGCCGGGGCGAGGCGTTGCTGGAGCAGGTGCGCGCGGCGCTCAGCCTGGACTACCTGAATGACGGCCCGCCGCCTCCGCCGGAGGGCGCGCCATAGGGTAGTGGGGAATATTGGTCCGTCATTCCGGCGGAGGCCGGAATCCAGGTCCGCGCCTCCCGGGCAAAGTGTCCCGCGACTCGCCGCAGCGACACTGCGGGTCCCGGCAGCGGGACTGCCACCGTGTCTTTTGGCCACGGTTCCGACCGGCTTGATCGGATGGCGGACTGATGCCTGACAAGCGGAAGTCCCAGTCCCACATTCGCCCGGTGGCGCTGGCGGTGATTCGCGACGGTCCGCGCCTGCTCGTGCGTCGATATACCGCGCCCGACGGCGACCACTACTACCGCCCATTGGGCGGCCGAATTGAATTTGGGGAACGGGCGGAACAAGCCGTGAATCGCGAAATCATGGAGGAAATCGAGGCGGAAATCGAGCAGGTGCGGCATCTGACCACGATCGAAAACATCTTCGAGCGTGACGGCGAGCAGGCCCATCAGATCGAGTTTCTCTTCGAGGCGCAGTTGGTGGACCGGTCGCTCTACGGCGCCGAAGGGATCAATGGGATGGAGTCAAGCGGCAAGCGCATCGAAGCCGTTTGGATCGACCTCACCCAGCCGCTCGACGGACCGCTATATCCCGTGTGTCTGCGGGATTTGCTGTTGACTGAATAGCGCCGCCGCACAAGCTGGCCGAGGTCCGTGAAGTCTTGAGATCTGTGTGCCTTTCGACTCGTCCGCCTATGGCGTTGAGTTTCGCGATTGCGCGCCCTTTGGCAGCGGACCATCGGGTACTCTTTGAGGCGCCTTTCGCGTGGCGCGTTCGAGGCCACCTGCCTGGTTCGCGGCGTGACGGGTGCACTCGGGGAAAACTGACGATGCCCCTCCCCCAGCCTCGACTCTCAAGGAGCAGCGATTGATGGCGCACAGCAACGGCAGCCAAAGCGTTACCGCCCGCGGAAGCGCGGTGCAGTCGGTGGCGATCGACCAGACGGTTGAGGTCCCCACCTACGACCGCGAGCGGATCGAAGACGTCGGCTTCATGACCGCGATGACCCTGGTGCTGCTGGGCAACTACGCCCAGACCGGGCACTTTGGCGGTCCGCTTGCCTATACGCCGTACAACGTGGCGCTGCACCTGGGCGGACCCGAGAACGGCGCGCTGCGCTATGACTACCGCCGGCCCAAGCACCCGTTCTGCGACCGGTTCATGCTGGCCGGGGGGCACAACATCCCCACCGCCTACGCCCTCTGGATGATTATGGGCGAGGCCATGGCGCAGAAGCACGCGGCGACGGGCGACGACCGCTACGCCGTCGACCCCAACGTGGGCATGCTGCCGATCGACGCGCTGGGATTCCGTCGGGGCCGCGGCGCCCTGGACACGCTGCTGCAGGACCACGGGCTGGAGGATCACCCGCTGTTCGCGCAGGCCAAGATCCGCGGCATTCGCTCGCTGGCGGGCCACTCCGAGACCACTGACCTGACCAACGACGTCAACGGCGGGCCGTCCGGCATCGGCGTCGCCACGGCGGCGGGCAAGGCGGCCTTCTGGGACTTCGTCGGCGCCGACGACTCGCTCAAGGTGATTGCGCTCGAGGGCGAGTTCGCCATGACCGAGGGTCACGCGCAGGAACTGAAGACCCAGGCGCTGGCGCAGCAGGTGGGCAAGCGGCTGCGCGTGCTGCTCTCGTACAACAACGCCGGCATCGACGATTCGCTCGTCGGGGGCGTCATCGACCCGTCGCTGACCCAGGGCTACGTGATCGAGGACCAGTGGACGTCCTACGGCTGGAACGTGATCTCGCTGGAGGACGGGAACGACTACGACCAGATCATGGCCGGCCTGCGGGCGATGGAAGAGTGGGACCCGAACGACCGCCGCCCGATCATCGTCGTCGGGACGACGACCAAGGGCTGGTGGCCGGCGGCCGACAACGGACATCTGCCCGGATTCGGCGACCAACTCGTCGGCTATCACAGCCACCCGTATGAGCTGAAGATGAACGAGCCGTACTTCGTGGCGCTGGCCGAGACGTTCGAGCGGCGCTACGGCGTCGAGTTCGACGGCATCCGCGACGGCCCCGTGGCCGACGAGCGCGAGCGGCTGATCCAATTCAAGACGAATATCGACGTGGCGATGTCGGTGCTCAACCAGAACGGACTGGGCAACTGGCTGGCGGACCGGCTGGTCGAGATCGGCGACTCGGTGAACGACAACCTGCCGCTGCGCATCGATCCGACGGCCAATCCATTCATGGACGAGCGGCTGTGCCCGGAGAACATTCCGCTGGAGCCGCAGTCGGTCGAGGTCACCAACGAGATCACGGGCGAGACGGCGACGGTGGAGATCGCGCTGGCCAAGCAGCCGGGCGAGGTTGCCGGAACCCGGCGCGCCATCTCCGAGCTGATCAAGTGGGTCAACTACGTCACGGACAACCGGTTCATCACGCTGGCCGCCGACCTTTCCAGCTCCATCAATGTGGAGAACGGCGCAATTTGGGGGCACTACGACCCGGTGGACAATCCGTTGGGCACGCGCATGAAGGCGCCAATCGAGGAGGCCGGCAACGCCTCGTCGGCGATCGGACTGGTGAGCCAGTCGGCGTCGCTCGATCCCGATCGCCACGCCGGCGTCTGGGCGCTCAGCGGCACCTACGGCGCGTTCACGCCGCTGATGTATCTGCCGGCTCGCGTCTGGAGCCAGCAGAATCAGGACAGCCCGTTCCGCATGGGCGTGCTGCACATCTTGGCGGGGCACTCCGGGCCGGAAACCGCCGCCGACGCCCGCACGCATTTCGGCATCTTCGCGCCGCAGGTGTGGAAGCTGTTTCCGCGGGATCAGGCCATCAACCTGAGCTTCTGGGACTACAACGACGTGGCGCCGGGATATTTCGCCGCGGCGTCCCTGGCGGCCCGCGACCCGAAGGTCGGGCTGATCACCATCGAAGTGGCGCGGCCCGACTTTCCAGTGGCCGACCGCGCCGGATTCGCCGACTCAGATCCGCTGGCGGCGGCCAAGGGCATGTACCTGATTCGCGATTGGGACGCGGGCAGCGAGCCGCAGGGCACGGTGTTCGTGCAGGGCTCGAATTCGACGGTCAACCTGATGCGGGTGCTGCCCCAGCTGGAAGCGGAGGGCGTGAACGTGCGGGTGGTTGCCGTGGTGAGCGAGGAGCTCTTTCAACGCCAGCCGCAGGCCTATCGCGACCACCTCATACCGGCCGGAGCGCGCTATGACGCGATGGTGGTATCCACCGGCACGCGGCGGATGCCGCCGGTGCGCGACCTGGGTCCGCTAACCGACGAGTACTCGCTGTGGTCGGACTGGGACAACCAGTGGCTGACCGGCGGCACCGAGCCGGACGTGATCGCCGAGGCGAATCTCGACGCCGACTCGATCCACGCCGGCATCAAGCGCTTCGCGGCGGCTCGATCGGAGCGGCTGGCGCGCCAGCGCGAGGTGTTGGCGGCGCTGTAGCGCGGGAGGGGCCGGCTCGACCGGTCCGGCGCCGACACGGCGGCACTCTCGGCCGCTGGCCGGGACGGGCACTGCGGTGCATGGCACCGGCCTCGACTCGACCTTTCAAATTTTGGTTCGAAATGGAAATTGACGGGTGTGGGACACGGAAATAGGGTATTCCCATGGCAACCGCGACCGCAGTGCGAGACGACACTGGTCTCCTGCTTCCCACGGATGGGATTCCCAAGGGGATCTTGCGGAAGGTAGAACGCGCCGGCCGCCGCGAGATCATCAGCGACTCCTATCCCTATGACACCAAGATGGGCCGGCGTGCCTACGAACGCCGAAAGGCCGCGCTGCAGGTCGAGCTGCTGAAAATGCAGAAATGGGTCAAGGAGACCGGGGAGCGCGTCGTGCTGCTGTTCGAGGGGCGGGACGCCGCGGGCAAGGGCGGCACGATCAAGCGATTCATGGAGCACCTCAATCCCCGTGGCGCGACGGTGGTTGCACTGCCGGCCCCTTCCGAACGGGAGCGCGGGCAGTGGTACTTCCAGCGCTACGTGCAGCACCTGCCGTCGGAAGGGGAGATCGTGTTCTTCGACCGCTCCTGGTACAACCGGGCGGTGGTCGAGCCGGTGATGGGGTTCTGCACGCCGGCCGAGACGGTGCGATTCCTGCGCGACACCGTCTTGTTCGAGCAAATGTTGATCAACGAGGGCCTGCGGCTGTTCAAGTTCTGGTTTTCCGTGAGCCAGGAGGAGCAACTGCGGCGCGTGCTGTCCCGCGCCCAAGACAGCCTCAAGCAGTGGAAGCTGAGCCCCGTGGACATGCGGTCGCTGCCCCTGTGGGACGAGTTCACCGAGGCAAAGAAGCTGATGTTCGCCGGTACCGACATGAAGGCGTCGCCCTGGGTGGTGGTCAAGTCTGACGACAAGCGGCGCGCCCGCCTCAATTGCATGCGCTTCGTGCTGCGGAGCCTGGAGTACGACCCCGACGTCGACCGGCGCGTGCCCAAGCCCGATCCCAAGCTGATCGGACCCGCCAAGAGCCTCTACTCCAAGGACGAGGTCTGGTAGCTCGCGCCGGGGTTTCCTAGCGGGCGGAGCGCGGTGGACTGGCTCGTACTGCTCATCGGCGGGCACTCGGCAGCCGGGAAGACGACCGCGGCGGAGCGCTTGGGCCGGGCACTCGGCGTGCCGTGGTTGATGGTCGATGACCTGCGACTCGCGTTCCAACGGGCCGAGGTCACGCTGCCCAGCGGGACGGAGGCGCTCTACCTCGACACGCAGCCCGGTTTCCGACGAGGCACGCCGGAGGAGCAGTGTGCAGCGCTGATAGATGTCGGCCACGTCATGTCCGCCGCGCTGGAGGCGATTGTGGAGAACCACGTCGACCAGCAGCTGCCCATCGTGATCGAGGGTGATGGCATCGTGCCGTCGCTGCTTGCCCGCCCACCAGTGCTCGAACGCGCGGCCTGGATACGCGCCGCGTTCATCGTGGAGCCCGATGAGTCAGCGCTTCGAACCGCGCTGGCGTCTCGTCGCGGAACCAGGGCGGTGGGCCGAGGCCGAGACGAGCTTCAAGCCGAGTCCAAAGCCAAGTGGATGTTCGGCCAATGGCTTGCCGAGGAGGCCTCGCGCCACGGGCTCGCGGTCGTGGAGCCACGTCCATGGGACACGCTGCCCGACCGGCTCCTCGAGAAAGTCGCCCGGGCGCGCTAGTCGGTCTCGGAAAACGTCAACGACAGCCCGTCGGCGCCGCCGATGACGCAGCCGTCGAAGACCTCGCGCGCTTCGTCCACCATCGCCTGCATGTACGCCGGGTCGTCGGCTTCGGTCATGACGTGCACCAGCACCAGCCGCTGGACGCCCGCCGCGGCGGCGATCTCGCCGGCGCCACGGGCGGTGGTGCACGCGGAGTAGATGTCGGGCCACTGGTCGCGCGCCGCGTCGACCTGCATGGCCATGTGGACCAGGGTGTGCGCCCCACGCGCCAACTCGACGATCTCCGGCAATGGGCGCGTGTCCCCCGAGATCACGACCGATCCGGCCTCGGCGTCGAGCCGGTAGGCCAGCGACGTGAGATAGGGCTGGGCGTGCAGCGCATGCCCCACGCGAACCGTCCATCCATCGGCGGAGACGGTGTCTCCCACCTTGAGCTCCCGGACCGCGAAGCGCGGCCGTTGGCGGGGCATCTCTCCGCCGCGGTTGCGGTAGGCCTGCAAGCTCATGGGATGGTTGGTGCGCGCGACGAGATCGGGCCCAAAGGCGCCGTCATGGCCGAACAGGCGCTCGGTCATGCGCTCCAGCGGCCGCGGCCCGTAGACGTTGAGGTCGTCGCCGGGTCCGGCGCCCTGGTCCCAGCGCGACAGCGCGAAGTGCGGGTAGTCGGTGGAGTGGTCGAAGTGCAGGTGGGTGAAGAACACATGGCCGATCGTGACGGGATCGATTCCCGCGGCCGCGAGATTTCGCGTCGCCCCGGGTCCCAGGTCGAACACCACGCCGGCATCGCCCACGCCGACGTAGGTCGAGGACCCGCCGCGATGCGGTCGCGGGTCGGGCGTGCCGGTGCCGAGCAGCACCACTCGCAGCGGCTGGCTCATAGCCGGGGCCTTTCGCACAATGCAGGCGGCGCGTGAGCGACGAAGACGCTGGCCGCATGTCTGATTGGGACGTCATCGTAGTAGGCGTGGGGGCGATGGGCAGCGCCGCGTCATTCCATCTGGCGCGCCGGGGCGTGCGAGTGCTGGCGCTGGAGCAGTTCGACCTGGCGCACGACCAGGGCAGCTCCCACGGCTACACGCGCATCATGCGGCACGCCTACTACAACGCGCCCGGCTATGTGCCGCTGGTCCAGCGAGCCCAGACGCTGTGGCGCGAACTCGAGGCAATCAGCGGCGAGACGCTGTTTATTCACACGGGCGGACTGTCGATGGGACGCCCCGATGCGCTCGTGGTGCGGGGCGCGCTGCTGGCGGCCGAACGCTATGACTTGGAGCACGAGGTGTTCGATGCCTCCGAGGTCCAGCGGCGGTATCCCGCCCTGCATCTCTCGAACGACATGATCGGCGTGCACGATCCGTCGGCCGGATTCTTGCTCCCGGAGCGGGCGATATTGGCGCACGCGTCGGCGGCGCGCGGCCACGGAGCGGAGGTGCGGACGCGGGAACCCATCACCGGCTGGGAGGCAACGAGCGACGGCGTCGAGGTCCACACGGAACAACACGTCTACCGTGCCGACCGGCTCGTGTTCACGGCCGGAGCCTGGATGGCCGAGTTGCTGGCGGACTTGAGTCTGCCGCTGGACGTGACGCGCCAGGTTGTCGGGTGGTTCGAGCCTGATGATGCAGAGCTCTACGAGCCGGACCGTCTGCCGGTGTGGCTGCTCCAGCCTCCCGGCGACGAGGAGTATTTCTACGGCCTGCCTCGATACGGTCCGCCCGGCCTCAAGCTTGGCCGCATGCACCATTTGCAGACAGGCGTCACTCCGAAGGCGCTGCAGCGAGCCACGGACGAGTCGGACGAGGCGCTCCTGCGTACCTGCCTGGCCCCCTACTTTCCGGGAGCCAACGGCCGCGCGCTGGAATTGATGACCTGCATGTTCACCAGCACGCCCGACGGTCACTTCATCATGGACATCCACCCTCAGCACCCCAACGTCACGCTGATCTCCGCGTGCTCCGGGCATGGCTTCAAGTTTGCGTCGGCGGTTGGCGAGATTGCGGCCGAGCTGGCGCTGGACGGCCAATCGCGGCACGACATCGAGATGTTCCGTCTCGACCGCTTCGAAACCGGCGCGACCGGATAGGGTCTAGATCGGCCAGACGATCGGCACGACGATCAGCGAGGTGACGAGGATCAGCAGCGTCAGCGGCGCGCCCACCCGGAGGAAGTCGACGAAGCGGTAGCCGCCCGCGTTGTAGACCAGCAGGTTGGCCTGGTGGCCGATGGGCGTGAGAAACGCCGTCGAAGCCGAGATGGCCACCATCATGAGGGCCGGCTGCGGGGAGATTCCCGCGCCCGCGGCAATCTCGAGCGCCAATGGGGCGATGAGCACCACGGCGGCGGCGTTGGACATCAGCTGGGTCAAGATCGCGGTGGCGACGAAGAGACCGGCGAGCACGGCCAGCGGCCCAATGGGGCTCACATACTCCTCGGCCCACTGCGCCGCGAGATCGGCCAGCCCGGTGGACGTGATCGCGTCGCCCAGCGGGATGAGCGTGCCGATGAGCACGATCGTGCGCCAATCGACGGCTGTATAGAGACGCTGGTAGGGGAGCACGCGGAAGAGCAGCATCAGAATTATGCCGGCGGCGGCGGTGACGGCGATCGGCGCGATGCCCGCGGCGGCCAGGGCGACGACCGCCCCGAGAATGAGCACCGCCACGGCCATGTGCGGGCGGACGGCCGGACGCGCCGGCCGGCGGCCGATGAGGATGAATTCGCGCGAGCGGGCGAACGTGTCGACGCGATCGATGGGCACCCGGACGACCAGCACGTCGCCGGGCCGGATCCGAACTTCGCGAATGGGTCGCCCCAAACGCTGGCCCTGGCGCCAGATGCCCAGCACCACGCCGCCGTACCGCCGTCGAAAGTTCATTTGCACGATCGTCTGGTGCGCAAACCTCAGGCCCGGTCCGGCGACGAGCTCGACCACGGCCGTTCCATCGCTCACGTCATCACGGGAAGCTCCGGTGTGCTCACCGGCAAATCGCAATCGCTCGGTTTGGGCAAAGCGGGTGACGTCTTCGAGCTCACCCTCCACAATCAGCCGGTCGCCGGCATACACGGCGTCCGACGGTCCCGGGAATCGGTTGCGGACGCCGAGATGGATGATCTCGACCACGGCCACTTTGAATCGAGGCCGCCAGCGGAGCTGCGACAGGGTGCGTCCGGCAAGTTCCGAATCGCCCGGCACCTCGAGCTCGACCATGAACTCGCGCGTCTGCTGAATTTCGCGGTCGACGTCGGCACTCTCGCGGGCGGGGATGAGCCGCGGCCCGGCAATCAGCAGATAGAGCAATCCCACCGCCATGACCGCGAGGCCGGTCGGCGCGTAATCGAACATGCCGAACGGCGTCTCGCCGGCCCGTGCGAGCGCGTCGCTCACGAGTAGGTTGGGCGGCGTGCCAATGAGGGTGACCAGGCCTCCGAGGAGCGAGCCGAACGAGACCGGAATGAGCAGCTTCGAGGGAACGGACTTGGCGCCAAGCGCAAGGGACGTGGCCGCGGGAATGAGGATGACGGTGGCGGCAATGTTGTTCATCACGGCCGACATCACGCCTACGATGAGCACGAGCAGCCCCATGCGCAGCCGCAAGCCACCGCCAAGGCGGGCGATTCCGGCGGCGATCGCCGCCGGCACGCGGGCCTCGACGAGGCCGGCGCTCAAGACGAACATGCCCGCCACCGTGATCACCGCGGGACTGCTAAAGCCACTGAACACCCGATCCGGCGTGACGAGGCCGGCGAAGGCCACCGCCAGCAACGCTAGGACGCCGACCAAATCGGGTCGCACCCGTTCGCTGGCGAAGAGCACCAGCGCACCGCCCAGCACGCCGATGAGAATCCAGGCGTCGGGCGTCATGTGGCCACTGGGGTCATGCCGCGGCTAGACAATGGGATAGGCTAAAGCCCGCGCATCGCGAACCGCCGCCGAGACCGGGGGGAGTGAAAGCAATGGCCGAGAAAGGCGTGGCCGCCGCGTTCTTGGGTTTTCGCAAGCCCTTCGAGTTGCGCGAGTTTCCAATCCCGGATCCTGAGCCGGGCGCCGCGGTGGTCAAGATGAGCCTGGCAAACATCTGCGGCTCGGACATGCACTACTGGCGCGGCGAGATGGACATGGTCAAGATGGGCCGGCCGATGCCGGCCTGCCTGGGGCACGAAGGCACCGGCGGCATCCACCGCCTGGGCGCGGGCGTGACGACCGACTCGATGGGCGAGCCGCTCCGGGAAGGTGATCGCGTTCTCTTCTCGTATCTCTATCCCGACCTGCAATGCCCGACGTGCCTCAAGGGTCATACCTATGCCTGTCCCACGCGGCAGCATGATCGCCAAGGCGGGCTGGAGGAGTGGCCGCACTTCCGGGGCACATTCGCACAGTACTACTACCTGCACCCCAACCACACGATGTACAAGGTGCCCGACCACCTCACCGACGACATGGTGGCCGGACTCAACTGCGCGCTGGTGCAGGTGATTTCCGGTCTGCGCCGCGCCCGCCTCTCGTTCAATGAGACGGTGGCCATTCAGGGCGCGGGCGGGCTCGGCGTCTATGCAGCCGCGGTCGCCAAGGCGCACGGGGCCTCCAAGGTCATCGCCATCGACGGCGTGGATGAGCGCATCGATCTGATCCGGGCGTTCGGCGCGGACGAAATCGTGGACATGCGCGAGTACGAGACGCCGGAGCAGCGCGTGGACCGCGTGCGAGAGCTCACCGACGGTCTGGGCGCCGACGTCACGCTGGAGCTCGTGGGGCATCCCGGGGTGGTGACCGAGGGGCTGCAAATGACCGCGCCGGGTGGGCGGTACCTCGAGATCGGCAACATCAATGTCGGATGGCATACCGAGTTCGATCCGTCGTGGATCGTCTTCCGCAGCATTTCGATCATCGGCGTAGCCCACTACACGTCGCAGGACCTGCGACATGCCCTGGATTTCTTGAAAGACCACGTGACGCGTCTGCCTTTCGACCGGGTGCTGTCGCATCACTTCCCGCTGGCCGACATCAACGAAGCCTTCGCGCAGCAGGACTCCGGCCACATCACGCGCAGCGCCCTGGTGCCGCACGGCTAGGGAATCGGCGGTTCGCCTTAGCTAATATTCGGCATTAGCCAAGGCTTGCGCGTTAGGATGCGCGGATGACGCCGGAAGCGCCGCCGATCGCCCTGCGCTGCGACGGCCTGAGCAAGACCTATGGGGCCGCCACGGCCCTCGACGACGCCTCGTTCGACGTCACCGCCGGAACCATCCTGGCGCTGCTGGGACCGAGCGGGTGCGGCAAGACGACGACGCTGCGTCTGATTGCGGGCCTGGATCGGCCTGATGCCGGCATGATCGTGCTCGGCGGCTCCGTGGTCCAGGGACCCGACGTGAGCGTGCCGCCCGAGCGACGACGCGTTGGCCTGGTGTTTCAGGACTATGCGCTGTTTCCCCACCTCGACGTGCAGGCCAACGTGGGATTCGGCTTGTCGCGCCGCAACGGACGCGCCGCCAGGGTTGCCGAGACGTTGGAGCTGGTGGGTCTCTCGGCGCTGGCGTCACGCATGCCGCACGAGCTGTCCGGCGGTCAGCAGCAGCGCGTGGCCTTGGCCCGCGCGCTGGCGCCCAAGCCGCGCGTCGTGTTGCTGGACGAGCCGTTCTCCAATCTCGACGCATCGCTGCGCAACGATCTGCGGAATGACGTGCGCCGCGTGCTGCGAGAATCCGGCGCGACCGCCGTGTTCGTGACCCACGATCAAGAGGAGGCTCTGAGCCTGGCCGACCAGGTGGCGGTCATGATTGACGGCCGCGTGCTGCAGGTCGCGCCACCGCACGAGATTTATCGCCAGCCCGTCGGTCGAGCCGTGGCCGACTTCATCGGCCAATTCAATGTGATCGAGGGCGCGGGCATCGGGCGCGCGGTGGTGTGCGACCTCGGAACGGTGACGATTTCGGAGCCCATGATCGGCACGGTCGACCTCTACGTGCGACCGGAGGCGCTCCAGATCTCCGAGGATCCGAGCGGCCAGGGCGTGATTGAGTCGCGGCGGTTCTTCGGGCACGACCAGCTCGTGCGCGTGCGCTTTGACTCCGGGCTCATTGTGGAATGCCGCGCGGGCCCGACGTTTCTGCCCCCGCCGGGGACGCGAGCCAGGGTCCAACTCGACGGGGACGTGCTGGCCTTCCTGCGGGCCGGCGTGGCTCCGCGACGGCAACCCGGCGCGGCCTTCGCGCCGCCCGCCGCCCGCGGACGCCCGGCCTAGCCCTTTCACCTCGAACGCCGTCCAGTCTTTCCCTCGTGGCAGAATGCGTGACTATGGCGCTGACGAGCACGGCGGAAGACTATCTGCTGGCGATCTATGGGTTGCGCGCCGAGGGCGGGCCTGTCATCGCCGCCCGTCTCGCGGAGCGCCTGGGGGTGTCCGCTCCAACCGTGTCGGCATCTCTGGAGCGGCTGGTGCGCGACGGTCACGTGTGGATCGCTCCGCAGCGCGAGGTGTTCCTCACGCTCGGCGGTGAGCGCACCGCCGAGAAGCTGGCCCGCCGTCACCGGCTTATCGAGCACTGGCTGATCCGGACGCTCGGACTCGGCTGGGCCGAGGTGCACCATGAGGCCGACCGCCTGGAGCACGCCATCTCGCCCGAGCTCACGGACCGAATCTCGGAGGCGCTGGGCCATCCGCCCACGTGCCCGCATGGACTGCCGATTCCGGGCAACTACCCGGAAACCGACGTGGGCAACCTCTTCAAGCTATCGACGGCCGAGATCGGGTCCAAAGTGCGGGTGGTACGACTGTCGGAGCCCGCGGAGGACGACACCAATCTGCTGCGCTATTTCGAGGAGAAGCAACTCGTCCCCGGCCGGGTGATCGATGTCGTCGAGCACACGCCGGCTGGTCACATCGTCGTGCATGTGGACGATCAGCCAGCCGTGGTTGACGACACCGTCGCCGCCAATCTGTGGGTGATCGCGGCGTAGCCGTTCGTCGCATACGCCCCGCGCCATGATCACTCGTCGTTCGCCGCACGCCGCGCCAACGCGCCGACGTTTCACCCCACGCAAACAACCCCGCGTATGACCGTCGAGGTGCGCCCGAGTCGCATCTTTACCGTACGGCCCGCGCTTCCGCCGCGCCTCGAGCGCCTGCGCGATCTCGCCTACAACGTGTGGTGGGCGTGGACGCCCGCGGCGCAGGACTTGTTTCGGCGCATCGACGCCGAAGCCTGGCACGCCTCGCAGGGAAATCCGGTGGCCGTGCTTACCCGAGCCGCCCCCGGCCAGCTCCAAGTGCTGGCCGAGGACCCGATCTTCACTGCCGACCTTGACCGCGTGGCGGAAGCCTATGACCAATATCTGAGCCGCCCGACGTGGTTCGAGCAAACGCACGGGCGCCTCGAGGGACTGCGCGTGGCCTACGTCTCCATGGAGTTTGGGGTGGCGGAGTCGGTGCCGCTGTATTCAGGTGGCCTGGGCGTGCTGGCGGGGGATCAGCTCAAGGCGGCCAGCGATCTCGGCGTGCCGCTGGTCGGCGTCGGCATGCTCTATCGCCAGGGGTATTTCCGGCAGTCAATCGACCCCTCCGGCTCGCAGCGCGAGCAGTTTCCCGAGAACGACGTGGAGATCCTGCCGGTGGTCGCGGCGCGCTCGGCCGACGGGCAGCCGCTGACGGTTCGGGTGCCGATTGACGGGCATGAGGTCTCGGTTCGCCTGTGGCGGATGGACGTTGGCCGCGTGCCGCTGATTCTGCTCGATGCCAACACCCCGGAGAACACCGTGGCCGACCGTGAGCTCACGTCGCGGCTGTACATCGGCGACAGCGATATTCGGATTCGGCAGGAATTGCTGCTCGGAGTCGCCGGCATGCGCGCCCTGGACGCGCTCGACCTAACGCCGACCGTGGCGCACTTGAACGAGGGGCATAGCGCGTTTCTGATTCTCGAGCGCTTCCAGTCGCTCCGCGCACAAACCGGGCTCAGCGAGGCCGCGGCCATGCAGATCGTGCGCGCGACCAACGTCTTCACCACCCACACACCCGTGGCGGCCGGCCACGACGAGTTTTCGCCGGACCAGGTGCGGCGTCACGCCGGCGCCTATCTGCAGGCGTCCAACATCGATGTCGAGCAGGCGCTCGCGCTCGGCCGGGTTGACGGCGCCAACGACGACGAGCCCTTCGGCATCACGACCCTGGCCATGCATGGCTCGGCCTGGCGAAATGGCGTGAGCGCACTTCACGGCGGGGTGAGCCGTCAGATGTGGCAGCGGCTCTGGCCCGGCGTCCCGGTCGGCGAGGTGCCGATTGGACACGTGACCAATGGCGTGCATTTGCGCACCTGGGTGTCGCGCGAACTCGACAGCCTGCTACAGCGCTACCTGGGGCGGCACTGGGCCGAGCGCACCGATCCGCAGGGCATCGATGAAAGCTTGGCCGCCATCCCCGACGACGAGCTTTGGCGAGTTCATACGCAGCGCCGCGAGCGTCTGGTGGCCAACGTCCGCCGCCGCCTGCGAGCGCAAGCGGAGCACCGCGGAGCGGCGGCGCATGAGCTGGCGCAGGCATCCGCCGCCCTGCACAGCGATGTGCTCACGGTTGGGTTCGCGCGCCGCTTCGCGCTCTACAAGCGCCCTACGCTGCTGCTGCACGACGTGAATCGACTCAAGGCCATCGTCGCGGACTCCCACCGGCCGGTGCAGATCATCTTTGCCGGCAAGGCCCATCCAAACGACGATCTGGCCAAGAATCTGCTGCGGGAGATTACGGCCCTCAGCCGCGATCCCGCATTCGAGGGTCGCTTGGTCTTTGTCGAGGACTACGACATGGGCCTGGCGCGCGACCTGGTGCAGGGTTGCGACGTTTGGCTGAATCTGCCGATTCCCCCGCAGGAGGCCAGCGGCACCAGCGGCATGAAAGCGGCAGCCAACGGCGTGCTCAACGCCAGTGTCCTCGACGGCTGGTGGGACGAGGCCTATACGCCGGATGCGGGCTGGGCGATCGGCCGGCCGGATGTTGACGACGAGCGGCAGCGGGATGCGAGCGATGCGGCGGCCATCTATGACCTGCTCGAACACACGGTGGCCCCGTTGTTCTACGACGTCGGCGCGGGAGAAACGCCTACCGCGTGGGTGCGCATGGCTCGACGCGCCATGGTCCTCGCCCTGACGCGCTTCAGCGCGAATCGCATGGTGCAAGATTATGTTGAGTCATTCTATGGCCCCGCCCATCTGCTCGGCCGGCGCCTGGGCGAGCATCACGGCGGCGCGGCCAGCGACCTGGCCCACTGGCTCGAGCATGTAGTGGCGCAATGGCCTCACGTGCACATCGTGGAGGTTCACGCCGATGGCCCCAGCCAGGTTGACGCCGGAATGGTGGTGCCCGTGCGAACCCGCCTCGCGCTGGCGGGCCTGAGTCCGGACGACGTGACGGTCGAGGTGTTCGTGGGGCATGTGGACTACGAAGGAACGCTGATCGGAGGTCGGGCCGAGGTGACGGAGCATGCCGGCACGGATGCGGACGGCACCCACTGGTTCGCCGGACGCGCGGTGCTGTCCGAGAGCGGGCGCTTGGGCATGGCAGTTCGGGTGGTTCCGCGCCATACGCTGCTGGCCGGGCCATACGACGCCGGGCTGATTCGCTGGAGCAGCGGGGCCGCGGCGGCCTAATGCACGCCTCCCTCGCCGCACCCAACGCTTTTGTGAGTGATCGCTCCAGCGTTTACCCTGAGGTACCGGTCCGACCGGCAGACCGGTCGGACAGCGCTTGCGCCGACACAGGAGGATTCCCCCGTCGATGACGTACGTAATTGCCGAGCCATGCATCGGTACGAAGGACGCTTCGTGCGTGGACGTTTGCCCGGTCGACTGCATCCACCCGGGACCGGATGCGCCCGAGTATGAGACGACCGATATGCTCTACATCGACCCCGTGGAATGCATCGACTGCGGCGCCTGCGAGCCGGTTTGCCCCGTGACGGCCATCTTTCCGGACTTCGACGTACCGGAGGAGTGGTCGCAGTACACGGAGATCAACGCCGACTATTTCACGCAGTAGCGCACTCGAGCGCTACGCGTCGCCTTTGTGCATGGCGGCCAGCGCGTCATAGGACGGGCGGTGCGTACCGTCGGGGCGCAGCACGCCGAACGGAAACTTCTCGTCTTCCGGTCCCACGACGGCCTGGAAGTTGAGGTTCCACACGAAGGCGTGCGTGATGTAGTCGTACTGCTCGCGCACGAGCCTGAGGGCGTCAACGAGAAACTCCGCCTGATCGGCTTCGGAGTTGTCCACGCCGTAGCCATAGGCCGGGTCCTGATTGGTGGTTGACCAGCCAAACTCAGTGATCCAGATGGGCTTCGCGCCGTCGCCGAATTCCTCCATGATCTGGCGGTGCTGCGTGAAGCGCTGGAAGTAGAAGCTGGCATGCCCGTTCCAGCCGTCGCCGCGCGGGGACCCGATCTCCTGACGCGGGGCGTTATTGAATCCACCCGGGTGCACGCCCCAGGCGTCGAATCCGTCGCGGACGATGCCATTGTTGTACTCGTACATGCGGCGGAGGAAGGACACATCGTCCACGGCCTGCACTTGTTGATCGGGAATGTCGACATCACCGGCAGGGGTGAGCGCGCCGCCGATGGTCACGGCATCGGGATCGCCCGCGCGCACGCCGCGGCGGCCAGCCAGCAGCAGCTCCACGAACTCTCCGGCGTTGATGCGGCCGTAGCCCCACTCGCGTGAGAGATTGGCCTCATTCCAAAGCTCGTAGGCCTGCACGGCGCCGCGGTACCTGGTGGCGACGACGCGCATGAAGTCTTCGAAGTCTTTGGGATCCGCGGGAGGGCCGTGGGCCCCTTCGCCGAGCGCCCAGCCAGGCGCGCGAACCACGCTCAGCATCAGATTCAGGCCCGCAGCCGAAACGGCGGTCGCGATTTTGTCAAGCTCTCGCCAGTCATAGCCGCCCTTTTCGATCGGCTCAGTCTGCGACCACTCCACCTGCTGCTTGAGCCAGTTGAAGCCCGCGTCGAGCGTCTTTTGCACGATGAAATCTCGGTCTTGGTTGTAGAGATGCGCTTGGAATCCGTAGCCGTCCAGTCGGCGCAGCGCCGCGTCGGGGTCATTTGGATCGGGAGTCGGCGCCACCGGCGCCGGCGTGGCCGTGCTCGGTGAAGCGGCGGCGGGGGAAGCGGGGCTTGGCGTGAGGACTTTCGGCGTGAGCACGCCGGCAGTCACCGCCGGGCCTTCCGGCGTCGCTGTCGGCGGGGCGGGTGCGGCGACGGTTGCCGTGGGAGTCACGCTGTCGCCGGCTTCGCCGCACGCCGCGGTGACCGCTCCCGCCGCCACAACGGCGAGGAACCGCCGTCGCGACAATCGAGCGCCCGCCGACCGCGGAAGATTCGTGGATATCGGCAACGTGCGACGTATCCTTGAGCGTAGAGCGCGTGGATGGTATCAAGGCAGGTACGGCGCACCGGCAATCGTCGGCACCGCGCCTCCAAACCAACGGTTGTTAGAGGAAGGTCCGCATGGCCCAGCGCAGATACGGCAATTCAGTCCTCGGCATCGCCGTGATTGTGGTAATCGCGGTGATCATCATCGGGCTATTCAGCGTCCGTTTCGTGGGCGTTGGTGAGGTCGGTGTGATCAACACGTTCGGCGTGGTGGACCCGATTCCGAAGCCGCAGGGCCTATTGGTCAAGCTGCCGTGGGCGACGCTCGACACGTATAGCGTGCGCACGCAGTCGATCACGATGAGCTCCCGAGCGGAAGAGGTGGGCGCCTCCGATCAGACCGTCCGGACGCTGACTTCCGAGGGGTTGTCCGTCGGCCTCGACATCACAACGCTATTCGTGCTCAACTTCGACCAGGCGCCGCAGGTCCGAAATCAGGTTGGCCCGGAAGGCGTCTATCAGGAAATCATCGTGCGTCCGGCCATCCGCAACGCGATTCGTGACGTGGTGGCGCAGTTCACGGCTGAGGCGCTGTATACGACCGCGCGCGAGGAAATCGGCAGCCGCATTCAGAACCAACTCGATTCGTCACTCAATGAGCGCGGCGTGACCATCCAAGATGTGTTGTTGCGCGACGTGACTCTGCCGGCCGTCATTACCCAGGCCATCGAGAACAAGCTGGCCGCCGAGCAAGCGATTCAGGAACGCCGCTTCCGGGTCGACGAGGCCAAGGAAGAGGCCCAGCGCCGGATCGAAGAGGCCAACGGTATTGCCGAGGCCAACCGGCGGATCAACGAATCGCTCACCGCGGCAGTGCTGCAGGACAAGTACATCCAGGCACTGCGCGAGATGGGCTCGGGCAGCGTGGTGTACGTGCCCACGAATCCCGAAACCGGATTGCCGGTGATCCTGGGGACCCCGGAGCTCGGATCGAACTGACCGCTGACGGAAGCGTCCGAGCCGTAAGGTAGGATGCCGCCGGGCTCGGCCCGGCGGCGATGGGCGATTAGCTCAGTTGGGAGAGCGCTACGTTTACACCGTAGAAGTCGCAGGTTCGAGTCCTGCATCGCCCACCGGCGGCGCGCGTGTTCGGCCGTGGAGCGCGCGAACGGCGAGATAGCTCAGTCGGTAGAGCAGTGGACTGAAAATCCATGTGTCGCCAGTTCGATTCTGGCTCTCGCCACCAGGAAGGTTGCGTTTCCCGTTGGGCCACGGTCGCGGCCCGGCGAGTCCGGGGAATCGGCCGCCGGCTTCCAGGTTCGGCCGGACTGGATTCCGGCTTCCGCCGGAACGACGGATCGACGGCGGCCGGCGAGCCGACCCTGTCCCGCGCTGCTAGCAGCCGCTGTAGATGGTCATGCTGGGAAGGCAGCCGAAGTTGATCTTGGTGGTCTGGATTGTGACTTCGTCCACCGGCGCCGACGTCTCACCGTCCGGTCCCGGACCCAGCGCCACGCCGCCGATCTTGTCCAGCGTCGCCAACGACGGCGCGTGGTTCTCCTTGACGCGTCCGAAAATCGTGTAGTTCGGTGGCAACTCAGCGTCCGTGAGGTCGTTGAGAATGATGTAGAAGCGTGACCCGTTTGAGTTCGGCGCGCCGGAATTTGCCATGACCAAATCACCGCGCCGATAGGGCTGCTGCGGCGGCTCGATCTCGAAGGTATAGCCCGCGTTGCCGGTGCCCGTGCCGGTAGCGTCGCCGGTTTCAATGAGCACGCCCGGCACCACGCGATGCACGGTTATGCCGTCGTAGTAGCCCTCCTGGGCCAGGAACAGGAAGCTGTTCACCGCCCGCGGCGCCTCTTGCGGCACCAGGTTGAAGGTCATCCGTCCGAGACTGGTGGTGAGGACCACGCTATAGGGTCGGAGCTCCTCAACCGTCATCTCCGGCTCGGCCGCGAACGTCGGCGGGCCCTCCGGCTCCGCCTCGCCACACGCGGCGACCGCAACTGCCGCGATCGCCACGACCAACGCAATCACGATTGCTCGCCACATGGCCCCAAGCTCCGAATCCAACCGTCGGCCCGCCTTCCATTCTGCCGCGTCTGCCGCAGGGTCGCCATACGGCGCGCCTCGGACCCGACGCTTCACGCGGTGCGCTACGGTTTTGGAGCCGTGCCGGGGCGCGCCGCCGGGCGTGAGGAGATCTGGTGAGCATCGACGTCGACCAATGCGTCGCCGACATCCTGGACGTCGGGCACTGCGTCTTGCCGAATCATTTTCCCAAGCCGGCGATCGACGCCTTCCACGAGGGGTTTCTGCCGCTGCTGGCGACGGTCGCGGCCCGGATCCCGGAGGGCAATCGGCGGGCGAATCGCTGGGCCATCGGCCTGCCCTTCGCCCCGCCCTTCTATCAGTCCGCGTTCTTCGGAGATGCCGTCGTCAACAAGATCGTGGGGCGCATCCTCGGCGAGAACATGTTCATCGCCTACTACGGCACCGATACGCCGGTGGCGGGATCGGAGGACCAGCAGGTCCACTCGGACATCCGGCCGCTCTTCCCGGAGCAGCCCGACCTGCGCTATCCGCCGCCGACGCTCTCGGTGCGCTTCACGAGCGTGGACATGACCCTCGAGAACGGGCCCTACAGCACGTCGGAACGGACGCAGCACCTCACCAGGGACGAGGCACAGGCAAAGCTGGCCGCGGGCGAGATCGAGCTCGCGCCGCTGCTGCTGCGCGCGGGCGACGTGCTTATCAGCGATGCCCGCACGCTGCACCGCGGCACCGCGAATCGCACCGACGAGCCGCGTCCGTTTGCGGTGATCGTCTACAACCGCGACTGGTACCACCTCGAAGGCGAGTTGCGGCTGGAAGCCAACGAGGAGACGCCGATGCTGCTGGAGTCGTTCTACCGAACTCTGCCGCCGGCCGAGCAGAATCTCCTGCGGCGCGTGCCGAGGACGGATGATTGAGCCGGAACGCCCCGCGTGCAAGCGGGGTTGGGTCGAAGTAGATGCCGATTCGTGAACGAGTACTCGTCAAGCCGTACGACCCGGAATGGCCAGCCGCGTACGAGAAGGCGCGCGCGGAGATTGTCGCGGGCATCGGTCCGCACATCCTGCGCATCGATCACGTGGGGAGCACGTCCGTACCGGGACTGGCCGCGAAACCGACGATCGACATCCTGGTGGGCGTGTGTGACTGGGACGAAGCCAGGATCACGATTGCCCCGCTAGCCGACGTCGGGTGGAAATACGTCGGCGAGCACGGCATCCCGCGCCGACACTACTTTCGACGGGGCACCGTGAGGGGTCGTCGCACGCACCACCTGCACATGCTTGAGACGACACACCCGGAATGGAACGCCATGCTGGCGTTTCGCAACTACCTCCGCGGCCATCCGGATGCCGTGGCCGAGTACGAACGTCTGAAATATGACCTCGCGCGCAAAGATCTCGACGGGCCCGCCTACCAGGAGGCGAAGGCTCCGCTCATCCAGAGAATCCTCGAGCGGGCGCGCCGCAACGTCCCCACCACGGACGGCTGAATTGAAGCGCCCGGTCGTCCGCGTGCCGGCGGAGACGCGCCTCGTCGTCGTCCCCTACAACCCGAAATGGCCGGCCATGTACGAGCGCGAACGCGCCGAGATCGACGCCTGCGTTGGCCAACACATCCTGCGCATCGAGCATGCGGGGAGCACATCCATTCCGGGTATGGCCGGGAAACCAACCGTCGACATTTTGGTAGGCGTCCAGGATTGGGACGAAGCCAGAGTCACCTTCGGGCCATTGGCCAACATCTGGTGGGAGTTCCGCGGCGAACGCGGCATGCCGCGCCGGCACTTGTTTCGCCGGCTCAATCCGGAGGGGCGCCGCACGCACCAACTGCACATGCTGGAAGTGGCCCACTCTGCCTGGGACGCGATGCTGCTCTTCCGCGACTACGTGCGCAGCCATCCAGACGCGGCCGCGGAGTACCAGCGGCTGAAGCTCGACCTGGCGCAGAGGTTTCCCAACAGCCGGGGCGCATACACGGCCGGGAAGGAAGCGTTCGTGATGGGAGTGCTGGCGAAGGCACGGCGAGCACGCGACGAGTCGACGACAGCTTGATCTCGCCGTCCCCATGACCGATTCGTCGCTAGACTTGACGCCGTGCGGTCGACTGGATGAAGGGTCGGCATCATGACGCTTTCCGATCAGCAACTGGCGTTCTTCGAGACCTTTGGCTACCTGACATTTCCGGGAGCCTTCGCCGACGAAGCCGAACGGATCACCGAGGAATTCGAACGGGTGTGGGCGGCTCATGGCGGCGGCCACAACCGCCAGGCGCACGATCATGAGCGTCGGTCGGCCCTGGTGCCGTTCATCGACCAGAACGAGTATCTGAGCGCGCTGCTCGACGACCCGCGAATCGACGGGGTCGTCAGCGCGTTGCTTGGCGACGACTACAACTACACCGGGAGCGACGGCAACTTCTACGTGGGCGACACGCGCTGGCACTCCGACGGGTTCGCCCGCATGAAATACCGCTCCATCAAGATCGCGTTCTACCTGGACCCCGTCACGCGCGACTCGGGGTGCCTGCGGGTGATTCCGGGGAGCCACATTCGCGGTGACGGCTATGCCGAGGGGCTGCAGGAGATCATGCCCAGCAGCCGGTCGGCGTCGCTCGAGGAGCACCTGGGCATCGACGGCCGCGACGTGCCTGCGGTGGCGCTGGAATCGCAACCGGGCGACATGGTGCTGTTCATTCACGACCTGAAGCACGCGTCGTTCGGCGGCGGAACCCGCCGGCGCATGTTCACCATCAATATGTCCCAGCGCTTCCACGACGACGATTTGGAGGCGCTGCGGGAGGACGTTGCGACGATGGTCAGGTTCTGGGCCGAGCGGGCCTACGGCGACGCGATGATCCGAACGGCAGGTCCGGGCCGGATGCGGCATTTGGAGCAACGGCTGGCCAACGACGACCACTTGCCCGAGCTCGTCCGCCAGGCCCGCGAAGAGATGAGCGAGCCGTCTCGAAGTTAGCCGGCGGCACGGCACCGTGAACGGATGATTCACCGGGGCAACGACCCGTTGGGTCCGGAGGTCGTCCATGGACCGTGAGTCGTGGAATCGACTCTACACCGGCGCAGACCCCGATCCAGGGACAGGCACGGAGGCGCTCTTTCTGGCCATCGGCGCTGCATTAACCCCAGGCCACGCGCTCGACCTCGGCTGCGGGCCTGGAACACTGGCGCTTGGGCTGGCCGAGCATGGCTGGCACGTCACCGGCGTGGACTTCGCCGAGGCAGCCATCGATCTGGCCCGCACCGCCGCACGCGACCACGGCCTCAAAGCAACGTTTGTCGTCGCCGACGCCGCGCAGTGGCGGCCGCCTCGATTGTTCGACCTGGTGGTCAGCGCCTACGCTCTCCCACCCAAGGGCCCGAATCGTCGCGCCGTCCTGGCCACCGCGACGAAGGCGCTGGCAACCGGCGGCACGCTGATCGTGGCGGAGTGGGAGCGCTCCATGGCTACGGCGTGGAACTTCATGGAGGCGGACGCGCTGGCGTCCGTCGATGAAGTCGCGGCGGCGCTGGCCGGACTCGACATCGACCGCGCTGAGGTGCTCGATGTGGAGATGCACGGTTCGCTGGCCAAGAGTGTCTTCGTGAAAGCGCGCAAGCGCGCGTAAGTATTGGTCTGTCGGCGCCAGCGTCCCTTCAGCCGATCAACGCTCGTCATCGATCGTGGGCAGCCGCCTCACCCTGCCGCTAGGCTGTGACCACTGCCACAGCGACAAGCCCGCATAGGTGAACCCATGACAACGGCGACTCCAGGCGATCACGAATGCTTCAGCGAGGACTGGCGACGCACCGACCCCGACCTGGTGCTGTATCTGCCGAAGGAGCCCTCGTACTGGATCGAGGCGGTGGACCACGTTTTGGTGGACGTCACGCCGGGCGGCGATCTGCTGGCGATCTTCGCGCTGGCCAGCCAGCCGCACGGGGCCGACTACCGGGTGGCGTACTCGCGAAGCTCCGACGGCGGCCGGACGTGGTCGGCGGTGGGCGTCATTGACGGCCCTGGGGCGAAGCCCGGCCAGGTGAGCGCGTTCGGGTTTCCGATCATGAGCCGCCTCGGGCGCATCTACTGCTTCTACAACCACGGCCGGGCCATCGGCGACAGCTATCAGACCAGCTTCCTGCGCTGCAAGTACTCCGATGACGACGGCAGGACCTGGATCGACGGGGAGGTCGTGATTCCCTACCGGTCCAGCGCGAACGACCACCCGGACCGCTCCATCGGCGCCAATTGCGTGGTGTGGCAGAAGCCCATCCGCGACGCGCGGGACCGCCCCCTCATCGGCTTCACCCGCTGGACGAACTCGTACGTCAAGACGGCGCGCCGCGAGGACGATTTCACCATGTCCCGCCGCGACAGCCAGGCCGAATTCATGCGGTTCGAGAACATCGACGAGTCGCCGCATCCGCGCGACGTGCAGATCACCTGGCTGCAGGACGACGAAACGGCCATCCGGGTGCCGGTGCCCTACGAGCCCGAGGCTTCGCGTAACTACTCCTATTGCGAGGAGCCGAGCGCCGTGCTGCTGCCCGACGGCCGCCTCTTCACCGTGGCCCGCACGGCGTCGGGCCAGATTTGGTACACGGTCTCCGACGACGACGGCCGCACCTGGCGCCCGACGGAACCGCTGCGCAACCGCGATGATGGCCGGCCCATGCTCAATCCCGTCTCGCCGTGCCCCATCTTCGCGCTGGATGACGGACGGTTCTTGCTCATGCTGCAGAACCACGACGGGCACGGATTCGGCGGTCGCGGCCCGCGCGACTTCCATGCGCGCCGGCCGCAGTTCATCGCCGTGGGTGAATTCCGGCCCGGCGCCCACCAGCCGATCTGGTTCAGCCAGCCCCGGTTGCTCTTCGACACGCAGAACATCGGGGTGTTCCCGTTCTATATGAAGTGGCTCTCGATGTATGCCAGCGTCACCGAGCACCGCGGCGAGCGCATCCTGTGGTACGCCGACCGCAAGATCTTCGGCCTGGGCCGCTATATCACCGACGAGCTGCTGGCCCCGCTGACGGCGCCCTCGGCATAGCCCGGGTACCGGCAGCGCGCTGCTACGATGAGCGCCCCACGTCCCGCACGGCTTGCGGGCGCCCCGGATATCGAGACTGATTCATGGCGATAGAGGTCAGGCCGGTCTCCTCCGCCCTGGGCGCCGAGGTCATTGGCGCCGATCTCACCCGTCCAGACGACGACGAGCAGTTTCAGACCATTCACCAGGCGTTGCTGGACCACAACGTGGTGGTCATCCGCGATCAGGACATCTCACCGGCGGACCATGCGACCTTCAGCGCCCGGTTCGGCGAGCTCGAGCTCCATGTGTTGAACCAGTTTCTGCTGCCGGAGCAGCCGGAGGTCCTGGTGCTTTCCAACAAGCGTGTGAACGGAGTGCCGGTCGGGCTGCAAGACGCGGGCCGCGAGTGGCACAGCGACCTCTCCTACATGCGGCTCCCGTCTCTCGGCTCACTGCTCTACGCGCTGGAGATCCCACCGACGGGCGGCGACACGCTCTACGCCAACCTCTATTCGGCCTACGACACACTGTCGCCGGAAACGAAGGAGCGCATCGACGGGCTTTGCCTGCGGCACTCCTATGCCGACTTCATCAATCGCCGGTTTCAGGAGTCCGCAATGGAGCGGCCCACGCTGACCGCGGAGCAGGCGGCCAAGGTGCCCACGGCTATTCACCCGCTGGTGCGCACGCATCCGGACACCGGACGCAAGGCGCTTTACGTGAGCCCGTCGCTCGTAGCCGGAATCGAAGGCGTGGAGGATGCGGAGGGCGAGGCGTTGCTGCAAGAGCTCAACGACCACGCGACGCAACCGCAGTTCGTCTACCGGCACGTGTGGCGGCTGCACGACATCGTGTTCTGGGACAACCGCTGCACCCTGCACCAGGCCACGGCCTTCGACCCGAAATACACCCGCCACATGCACCGCACCACGATTCGGGGCGACCTGCCGGTCTAACCGGCTCCCGGGTGCATCGCTTGTGAGCACCGTGCCAAGCGGGTCGGGCCAGACGGGCGATCCCAGAACCTCCTACACCGCCGCCAATCGCATCGCCTGGGACGCCATCGCCGACAAGCGCCAGAAGATTTGGCCGCCGGCCAGATTCTTTGCCGAGGGCGGGTGCCTGCTGGCGGAGTCGGATCGTCAGGCCGCCGGGGACGTGCGGGGCCTGCGTCTGTGCCACCTGCAGTGCGCCTCCGGTGAAGACACGCTCTCATGGGCCAACCTGGGCGCCACGGTCACCGGCGTCGACATCAGCCCCAGGCAGATCGAGCTGGCGCACGCCAAGGCCGCAGCCGCGGGGATTCCCGCCGAATTCGTGGCCGCGGACGTCTGCGCGCTCCCCGAGGACCTGCTTGGCCCCGAGTCCTTCGACATCGTCTACACGGGCGGCGGCGCCCTGGTCTGGCTACCCGATCTCGACCGCTGGGCGACGACGATCCACGGTCTGCTCAGGCCCTCGGGACGGCTCATCGTGCGCGAGGAGCATCCCGTCATCGCCTGCGTCGAGGTGCGCGAGGGATCGATCGAAGTCGTGACGGACTACTTCGCGCGGCAGCCGGAAGCATCCACCGGGTGGTGTCATTTCAGCGGCGGCGAGGACGCCCCCGAGACGAAGTGGGATTGGACCTGGCCCCTCGGCGACATCGTCACCAGCGTGGCGCAGGCCGGCCTCCACATCGAACGCTTGGAAGAGTTCCCCAGCTCGGCGACCTGGCGGTTCGGTGACGATCTGGAGGCCGTTCAGCGATTGCCGGGCGCGTTTCTGCTGATCGCTCGCAAGCCGTCCGCATAGGCGAAGCTGCCAATCGGCCGGACAGGCCCTGGGCTTCAACTTGCGCATCGTGACCGCTGCGGACGCCGCCTTCTTTCGAGCGGTTCAGCCGAGGACCTTCCCATCCAGTCAGCA
Organism: Chloroflexota bacterium; assembly: GCA_028873795.1. Lineage (GTDB taxonomy): Bacteria > Chloroflexota > UBA11872 > UBA11872 > UBA11872 > JAJECS01. The sequence goes on along the minus strand of JAPPNP010000025.1, from coordinate 31,161 downwards.
CGGAGCCAGCTCGCGCAAATTCGACAAGTGCCTGACCGGGTAGCCGCCATGCCATTGCTCACCGCCGGCCGCTAGACCAGACGGAACGGGGCCCAAGCCCCGTGGTGTGTCACCGGGGCATCGTGTTCGCCGGCACGACCGGGCGCGCGACGCGGGGCCCAGACGCCAGTCGCCCTGCGCGCGAACCGAGAAAGCGTCTCCAAAACAGATATAATCCAATCGGTACTGTCGTATCCCTATTTAGTACGAATCGATCAGTTTACGTATAGTCGCGAAACGCCGGGATCGCTGAAACGTCAGCCGCGCCAGGTGGGTTGACATGAGATTCCCCAGGTTCAGCACCTTCGCAGTCGCCCTTGCGTCCACGGTGGCGTTGGCTGCCGCCACCGCTGGGGTCCTTGCCGCCCGAGTAGCCCTGGCTCCGAACCCGACGCCGGCTGAGAACTCACTGGCGGTCACCAACACACCCTCAGCAACTTCGACGAACGAGCCCACGCCGGCGCCCACGGAGCCGCCGCTCAAGCTCCCCGACTTGCCCGACCTGTCGAGGCTCGAGCGCTTGCCGACCGAACCCACTGATGCGGCAACGGCTTCCCCGCAAACGGCCGCGAATCAGGGCACGGTCTATAGCTGGCATGACGGAGACGCGACGCGCCGGGTCGTGCTGCAGACGGATCTCGTCGTTGACCAGACGGCGAACATCGCGGCGTCCGACGGTGTCATGGCTCGCGTCGGCAGCGACCACATCGTCCGCAAACAGGGCCGGCACGGCCGCGACACGCTTCCCGTGTTTCGGTCGGAAAGCGGCGGCGGTCTGATGGCGCTTCCCGGCGGCGTGCTGCTGGTGCTCGACCCTGACTGGGACGAGGCCGCCGTCGCAGGCTTCTTCGCCCGCAACAACATTTCCACGGCCCGGATGTCGGCGTTGGGCTTTCTTCCGAATGGCTTTCTGATCGACACCGAACCCGGCTTTCCGTCACTCGACTTGGCGAACGCGTTGGCTGGCCAGGACGGCGTGGTGCTCTCGAGCCCCAACTGGTGGAGGGAAATCGAAGCGAAGTGAGGCCGCCACATTCACAGCAAGTCGCCAGCGGCCAGTCGACCCTGGCGCCTGTGCCCGCACCCCGATGACGCCTCGCCCGGGGAACCCGGACGGATGCGCGCCGGCATAGGCGTCGCATGAGGTTTCGGCCGATCAGGCCTCGGCTGTCGGCTGCCGGACTCGTCGTGCTGGTCGGCTTGCTTTCCGCGTTTGGCGGCGTTCAGGCGGGACACGGCGTGCCGCATGCGCCGACGATCACGACCGTTACGCCGGGGGACCGCTCGCTGACTGTCGTGTGGACCGAACCCACCGAAACCGGCAACTCCGCGATCACGGCCTACGACGTGCGGACGATCGAAAGCGCCGCCGTCGACAAGGCCGACGCCGCGTGGGAAGTGGTAGAGGAGGCCTGGACCTCCGGCGAGCTCAACTTCGCGGTCACGGGCCTGAGCGTCGATGTGCAATACGACGTGCAGGTGCGGGCCGTCAACGCCGACGGTGATGGCGACTGGTCAACCACCACTTCCGGCACTCCCGAGGACCACGGCGACTCGAGAGAATCCGCGACGGCGCTCACGCTGGAAACGCCGGTCAGTGGCGTCATCGATTCCGGGACGGATGTTGACTACTTCAGCGTGCGTCTGTCGCGTGCGGCCGGCCTGTTCGTCTATACCTCAGGCGATCTGGACACCGTCGGCGAACTCCAAAGCTCCGGCGGCGAGGTCATTCACGACAACAACGACGGATACCTGCCGCACGGCGCCGCTCATTTCTTCCTGTGGGCCAGCGTCGAACCCGGCCAGTACTTCATCAAGGTCACCGGTCACCGAGGCGCCACTGGCGCCTACACGATCCACACCAAGCAGATTGTGGACTCCACCGGCATCGACGACGCGCAGCCCGTCGCGCTCGACGGGTTCGCCAACGGGATCATTGAGCCCGGCACTGATGCGGATTATTTCAAGCTCGACCTTGCCTCCGATACCGACCTCGTCATTCGCACCACGGGCAGCATTCTCGATACGGGCGGCAGGATCCTCGATTCCACCGGCGCTGTGATCGCCTCGAATGAAATTGGCTTTCTTTCCCATCTGCTTCACTTTGCGTTTCGACTACGCCTGGAGGCTGGCGAGTACTACATCAAAGTCCTTGGCGGTATCAGCGAATCTACAGGCCCATATACGTTGCACGTGGATAGCGTCAATGAGCCCGGAAATACCACCAATGCAGCAACGGACGTGATGCTTGGCGAAGCTGACAGAGGAAGGATTGATCCATCGCACGATGTCGATTACTTCCGTCTCACGCTCGCCCGGGACACCTACGTGAGAATCTTCGGCGTTAGCTTTGTAGTGGATATTGAAGGGATAGTACTTGATAGCAATACAAGACCAGTCGATGTATATCTCGTTGATTTCGATTTCCTTTTCGGCGGCTTCATTATTCGTGACCACCTACCGGCTGGAACATACTTCATTCGCGTGACGCGACAAGGCGGAGAAGATACCGGTCCGTATACCATCCTTGCAGTCGAAGACGCAGGCTACGTGAGATTCTTGGAGCGCTGCACGGACATTATTACCGCCATCAGTGATCCACTGTATGGATGTCAGTGGTATTTGAATAATTCAGAGCAATTTAACGGCAGGTTAGACGAAGATATTAACATTGAAGAGCTCTGGTCTGCCGGCAGCTTGGGTTCGGGAATCTTTGTGGCGGTAGTCGACGATGGCATGGACTACGAACATGAGGATCTGTCCGATAACGTCAACCGATCGCTCAATCATGACTACACAGGTCAGTCCGACATCTACGACCCGTCAGAGACGCACGGCACGAGCGTCGCGGGGATCATTGCGGCCCGAGACAACAGCGTGGGCATTCGAGGCGTGGCGCCCCGGGCTGTCGTCTATGGCTACAACTTCCTGCAGCAGCCGTCCGATGCCAACGCGGCGGATGCCATGACACGAGACATGGAGGCCACGGCCGTCTCCAACAACAGTTGGGGCTACGTTGACAGTCCCCGCCTGAACGCATCCGGCTTGATCTGGGATCTGGCGGTGACGGCGGGTGTGACGGATGGGTATTCGGGACTGGGCACCTTCTATGCCTGGTCGGCTGGCAATGGGGCGCTCAGGGGTGACTATTCAAATCTCGAAGGCTATGCGAACCACTACGCCGTAACGGCCGTTTGCGCCGTCAACGACCAGGGCGTGCGATCGACCTACTCCGAGATGGGCCCCAACCTGTGGGTTTGTGCGCCGTCTGACGACTCTCGGCTAGGCACCGCCAGAATCGCCACCACCGCCAGTCGCAACCGTTATCGGGGTAATTTTGGCGGTACGTCTGCCGCTACGCCCATGGTGTCCGGCGTGGCGGCGCTGCTTCGCGAAGCCAACCCCAACCTCACCTGGCGGGACCTAAAGCTCATTCTCGCCGCCTCCGCGCGCCAGAATGACCCGGCAAATCCCAGCTGGGAGCTTGGCGCTCTCAAATATGGATCCACCACCGAACACTACCGCTTCAATCATGAGTATGGCTTTGGCGTGGTGGACGCGACGGCCGCCGTGGACCTGGCCAGGAGCTGGACCAATCTGCCGGAATTCGTTCAGGAAACCGCGGAAGCTGCCGAGGTCGAGCTGGCGATCCCCGACGACGGCACGTCGATCACCAGCAGCATCACCATGGGCTCGGACGTGCACTTCACCGAATACGTTGAGGTTAACGCGACGTTTGGCGCTCCGACCTTTAGGGACTTGCAGGTCGAGTTGATATCGCCGTCGGGCGCGGTCTCCATATTGAGCATTCCCTACGATCCAGAATTGACCGCAAGCGCTGCCCCCAATGACGTGGCGAGTCGCCATACATTTGCCTGTGAGCTGTGCGGCACGTTCCGATTCGGATCGGCCCGGCACCTGGGTGAACATCCCGCCGGCGTGTGGACGCTGCGGGTGTCTGACCGAATCTCGGGCTTCTTCGACTCCACCCTGGAATCGTGGAGCCTCACCGTTTACGGGCACCGGTCTGACATCCCGGGCTCCATAACCCTCTCCCAATTACAGCCGCAAATCGCGACGCCGCTCACCGCCACGCTGACAGACCCCGACGGCAGCCCGTCAGGCGTGACGTGGGATTGGGAGCGTTCGTCGAACCGAATCGATTGGAGCGCCATCAGCGGTGCCGGGTCGGCAACATACACGCCGACCGCGGCCGACCTCGGGCACCACCTGCGTGTCACCGCCCACTACGCCGATGGGCACGGGTCGGGCAAATCCGCACAGGCCGAATCGCCTTATGCCGTGCGGGCGGTGCCGCCGGTAAACGGCGCGCCCGAGTTCCCGTCCACCGAGACCGGTGCACGCAGCGTGGCCGAAAGCGCGCCGGCGGGCGCGGACATCGGCGCGCCGGTGGAGGCCAGCGACCCCGACGACGACATCCTCACCTATGCCCTGAGCGGCCCCGGCGCCTCCCGATTCGGCATTGATCCAGCGTCGGGCCAGTTGCGGACGAGAGAGGCTCTGGATCGGCAAACCGAACCCGAGCACCGAGTTACGGTCACTGCCCGGGATCCGTCGGCGCAGTCCGCCACGATCGATGTCACGATCACGGTCACCGAGACGGACGACGCCGGAACGGTGACCCTGTCGTCGACGCAGCCACAAGTCGGACAGGAACTGACCGCGAGCCTGACCGCAACTGAGGGAAGTGTGTCCGACCTGACGTGGACCTGGGATCGATCGCGTGACCGTGGTGCCTGGACCATGATCAGCGGAGCGACCGCAGCCGCCTACACGCCGGTTGCCGACGACGAGGGGCACTATCTGCGCGCGACCGCCCGCTTTAGCGATGCCCTCGGCGCAGCCAAGCGCGTTGCCGCAGTTTCGGACAACCCCGTGGCGCCAGAGCCCGCGCCGGCTCCATCGCCGTCGCCCACTCCGTCGCCGCCGACGCCGCCATCCCCGCCGTCACCACCGTCCCCACCATCCCCGCCGTCGCCGCCGTCGCCGCCGCAACCTCCGCGCAGCCCTAGCGGACCGGCTCCACCGCCGCCTCCTAGCCCCCCGGCGCCGGTGGCTCCGGCCACTGTGCAACACGTCATTGGCGCCACCGCCACGGCCACTGCCGTCGAACTCCCCGGCAACCGCCTCCGCCTCGAGCGCCATGACGTCCCCGGCGCCTCGCTCGAGCTGCCTATCGGCGCCATCTCCGCCGACGGACGGTCGGTGGTCTTGGCCGGTGTCATCCGGGACGCGACCCTGGGCCAGACCTATCTCGTAGTGCGTCGCGCATCCGACGGGCGCATCGTGCGGCGCTGGGTGCCGCCCTACAGCCCGTTCGTCTACCAGATTCCCTGGCCCATCGTGAACACGCGATACACCGTCCCCGTCGGCGTCGTGGGCGCCATTCCGCTCGACGACCAGTTCCCCGAGCCCAACCTGCTGGTGCGGCGCTTCGACGGCGGCGACGACCGCATCTTTGGCTACGACGCCACCATCGGGCAGTGGCGGCACGTGCCGGATATCGCCACCTTCCAGGCCCTTGGCTTCTACTGGTGCAATGTGACGGCGGCCGATGCGGGGTTCTTCGAGCGGCTCAACCCCGGGCCGCCCTATCCGGCCAGGGGCCTTCCGGCCAGGGGCGACTATCCCAACTGCCTGACCGGTTAGCTGCGCATCTCACTTCCGATTCGTCAGGCCCAATACGAGCCGGATCAATGCACCCTGGTCCGGGAAATGACTTCACTTCAGCGGTGAGGGTTGCGCCCGGTCCGACCTATCCCGACCGGCCTACCGCCGCGTCACCGGCCTGGGCCCGACGTAGACTGGCGAACCGACCGCCGGCTTGGAGAAGCTCGTCCGGCGACCCCTGCTCGAGCACCTGGCCGCGGTCCATCACCACAATCCGGTCCGCGCCCATCACTGTTTCGATCCGATGGGTGACGACGATCAGGGTGCGGCCGCGCCGGGACGACGCAAGCGCGCGCCGCAAGTCTCGCTCGGTAGCCGCATCCAACGAGGCCGTGGCTTCATCCAGGATGAGCAGGCGCGGGTCTCTCAGGAGCGCGCGAGCGACAGCGATCCGCTGCCGCTCGCCAGCGGAAATACTCTGGCCGAGCTCGCCAACAATGGTCTCTAGCCCTTGCGGCAGTCTGGCCAGGAATTCGTCGAGCTGCGCGTCCCGCAGCGCCTGCCGGAGCTCCGCGTCACCGGCCGCGCCCGTCGGATAGCGGATGTTGTCGGCGATGGTCGCGTCCCACAGCCTGGGCTCCTGGGGCACGAAGCCGACCTGGCGGCGCAGCCACGAGAGATCAATCTCGTGCGTGTCGACCCCATCGACATGCACCGCTCCCTCATGCGGCGCATAGAAGCCGACCAGCAGGTCCAGCAGCGTCGACTTGCCGCTGCCGGTCTCACCCACGATGCCGAGGAATTCACCCGGCTCGACCGAGAACGAGACGCCGAAGACGCCCGCGTCTTCCCGCGCGTAGCGGAATGTGGCCTCTCGGAACTCAATCCGAGATCCGGAGTCAGCCGCCGGAAGCGGCGGCGGTGTCCTGCCGCCGACCCGCTCCGGGGACAGGTCGAACAGGGCATCCACGCGCTCATACTCCGCTTCGATCCGCGCCCGGTTTCCCTGGAGCGTCAGCAGGCGCTGCACGGACACATAGGCCCGAGGCGCCAGCGCCGCCGCCGCGATCAGCCCGCCGAGCGACAGGTGGTCGCCGGCGATGAGGACGGCGCCAAATCCAAATGCCGCTGCGGTGACGAGCGCCTGTGCGGCCGGACCGATGCGGGCAATCACCACGTCGTGCAGGGCGACGGTTTTGGCCTTGGCGCGCCAGTGCGCGTGGATCCATTCGAGCCATCGCCGGCGCTCGTGCGCCGTGGCGTCGAACACGCGGACCACGCGAATGCCGGCAAGCACCTCCTGAAGAAATCCTTGACCGCGCTCGAGATGCCCAAAGAACTCTCGGTCGAGACGCGTGGAAAGTGATCCGAGGCGGCCAACGCCAAGCGCCAGGACTGGAATCACCACGACAGCCATGATTCCCAGCGGCCAGGCGATGACGAACATGGCCGCCAGCGCGGCGACCAACAGCAGTGTGTGAGAGGCCGCGGGGAGCAACGATTCGGACACATACATCTCGCCGATGCGCCCGCATGACCTGGTGAGTCGAAACACGAGCTGCTGCGAGGGCATCTGCTCGAGCTCGACGAGTTCGGCGGCCGAGACGCAGTCGAAAGCCTTCCGGCGGAGACGCTGCGACACAGCTTCGCCGATCGAGGCCCGCATGTAGCTCTCAAAGGACGACAGCACGAGAAGCGCGAGGCCCGCTGCGGCCATCCCGGCGGCGAGCGCCGCCGCCAATCCGAGGTCGCCGCCGGGCAGGGCGTGATCGATCAGCGCGGCGACAAGCAGGGCTGGAACGATGCTGAGGGCCGCGCTGCCCAACATGAGCCCCGACGCAAGCGCAACGGCGCGCCAGCGTCGCCGGAGCTCCTGCCGCACGATGGCGGCGGACCTGGAGGATTCGGCAGCTTCTGGCTTAGCGGCGATAGGGGTGTCGAATATTCTGCAGCGGCGTGTCTCCAATAGTCTGACGGCGATCGCCGCCGCCATCAGTGCCGATTCCCGCCGAGAATTCGGAAAATCGCGGATATAATGAAGTGCGGGAAACGAGCGGTCGTCTCCCACGCGCCAATCACCTTCTCGATCCGAGCGCGGTCGCCGCGGCGATGTCGCCAATCACGAATCAGCCAGCGAGGTCGCCTTGAGGCTCGGCTACTTCCACAACGGGCACTTTTCGCCGATCGACTTCGAGGAGTTCGTGCGCTGGGGCGCGGCGAACGGCTACCAGGCCATCGACGTGCCGCTGTTCCAGCCCAACGCCCGCGCCATCTGCGAGCGTCACGGCCTGGAGCCGACGTCCACCACGGGCATGATCTGCCAGCCAATTGCCACCGATGCGGAGGCGCGGGCGGCGCAGGCGGCCAAAGCGCGCCAGGCGTTGGACTACGCCGCCGCCGAGCAGATTCCGCTGGCATGGCTGGGCCACCAGATGGCCCCCGACCTGGGGTTCGACGTCAACGTGCGCCTCTTCGCGGAAGGCGTGGCGCCGGTGCTGGACCACGCGCAGCGGCTCGGCGTGCGCCTGGTGATGGAGAACTGGGCAGATGGCGGGCGCAACCTGGCCTATGCGCCGGCGCACTGGGAGGCGATTTTCGACGCCGTGCCCCACGAGACGCTGGGGCTGTGCTTCGATCCGTCGCACCTGGTCTGGCTGGGCATCGACTATCTCCGCGCGGCGCGGGAGTTCGGCTCTCGCATTTACCAGGCGCACGCGAAGGACACCGAATTCCTGCCCGAGGCGCGCTACCGGTTCGGCGCTATCGGCGCCGAGCGCGGGCGGATCGGGCAGGGAACGTATCGCTTTCGGATTCCGGGATTTGGCGTGATCGACTGGTCCGCCTTCATCACGGCGCTGCTGGAGATCGGCTACGACGGTCCGCTGGTCGTCGAGCACGAGGACCCGTTCTGGAGCGCCAGGACCAATCCCGAGAACGACGCGCTCAAGGGGCTGGTGCTAGCCCAACAGTTCTTGGCGCCGCTACTGGTCTAGACCTCCAGCCGGCGGCGTCGAGCGCGCTAAGCCTTCGGCCAACCGTCGGGAATCTCGTTGGCGTCAAGCGCGGACTTGATGGCTTCCGCCGCCTCGGGCGTCACCCAGCCCGACCATACGCTCACGTTGCTCTTGAGCCACCAGAGCGCCGTTTCGTTGATGCTGGCATCCCGGTTTTCAAGCCGCCACTTGCCGACATCCTTGTAGAGCTCGAGATTCAGATTCCAGGCTCGTAGCATCTCGACGATATCCGGCGCCCGATCAGGGATATCTCGATACACGGCAATGGAGATCGTCGCGTCTCGGTAGGCGCAAGCCTTGGTCGTCGCCCAGCACTCGTCGCTGTACTCGGGCTCCTTCAACCGGACCAACTCAAGCTCGGCCGCCGGATCGTTCGTTCCCCATTGGTAGCCGAGCCACGGCTCCCCTCGTTCATATGCACCGTAGAGGTCGGCGTTGGCCGCCGCGCCGTCTCCGGGATTGATGACGTGGACGTGGTCCGAGAGTCCGTAGGCCTCGATCTGCTCGGCGTTGATCTCCTCGCACACCCACCCGATGACGCAAGACACCAGTCGCGCTTTCCCACGCGTTTCGACCGTGGCGAATAGCGCCTTGTATTTCTCCTCTTTCAGATCTTCAACGCTGTCCAGCTCCGGATACTGCTCCTGAAGGTATGCGGGGATCACGAACGCCGACTGCCAGTCGCGGCCAAGGCTCTCGCCGACCAATTCGACGTCGCCCGCTGCCAGCGCATCCACCCAGGCATCCTCCTGGTTCGGCAGCCAGATTTCCATGGTTACGTGGGTGTCGCCTCGGCGCAGTCCCTGCAGCAAGGGAAGGGTGGCGCCGAACACCAGATCGGTCGGGTAGCCGTAGCCCTTTTCGACGATGTATTGGGCGACGCGATTCTGAAACTGCGCACTGGTCCAGTTCAGATCGCTGAAGACGATCGGGTCCTTCTCCGCAACGACTTCGGTCTCGGAGCACGCGGTCCCGAAAATGACGGCGATCAGCGCCACTGCCAGGACGGACCGTCTGAATATGGCCAACATGCGGCGGTTCTCCCTTGTTATTCCTTCAGGCTGTGTGCCGGGTCATCAACCGAGATGCCGTCATCTGGCAATTGGGAGGGCCATCTCGCGATTCGAGAATGGTAGTGGCGATCGCCGGGTCGGGCCAATCGTCTCGGCCTGAATGGCACACGAGTTCGCGTCGAGTGAACCGATCTGCGCCGGTGCGTCCCGCAACGTAAATGCTGCGCGTGCGTCCGGACCGCGCGGCTACAGCACGCCCTTGGCGAGGATCAAGTTGCCGTAGGGCCGCCGTTCGCCCGTGGCTACGATCGCGAAGGCCCGTCGCGCGCGCTCGTAGAAGGCAAAGCGCTCGACCTGCTCGATACGCACCGGCGCCCTGTGGGCCGCCTCGGCGATGCGGCGGAACTCGTCCACGATGGGCAACTCGGCGTCCGGGTCGCCGACCACCGCCATCACCGCCGCCGGCGCCTCGACATACTCGTCGAGCGGCAGCACCGACAGGATCGCTTCGGCGGCGCGCGTGGCGTTGACGCCGTCGAGGCGTACGAGCCGTGGGGCGTTGGCTTCGGCCGGAAAGTTGGCATCGGCGATCACAATCTCATCGCCGTGCCCCATGGCCGCAAGCACACGCAGCAGGTCCGGCCCGAGAACCGGGTCGATGCCTTTCAACATGGGGGCGTCCTCAAGTGCCGGCGCGGCGGCATCGTGGCACATGCGGACGGCTATGCTCCGCGGCATGGACGGTGGCGATGCGACGCGAAGCGCCGACTCGAATCGATCCCGCGCGTCTGGCGGGGGCGAGGATCTCAAGCAGTTCACCGAGCGCGTGCCGGTCACGCTCAACGATGCCGGTGACGCCGCCGGCTGGGTTTCCAAGGAGATCGTCGACCGCCTGTGGCTCGAGGCGGATGGGGAGCTGGTGAGCCAGCTCTGGGTTGTCGACGTCACGGTGCGGGCGTGGGGCGGGGAGCTTCGCAGCGCCGGCGTTGCCGGCGTGGGGACGCCCGAACCGCATCGCATGAAGGGCTATGCCAGCCGCCTGATGGCGGCCTGCGAGCGGTTAGCCGCTGCGCGGGGCTATGCCGTCTGCACGCTCTTCGGGATTCCGGACTTCTATCACCGCTTCGGCTTCGCCACCATCTGCCCGGAGTATGAGATTCGGGTCTCGCTCGACGCGCTCGCGGCGGGTGGGCGGGCCGGTTCGCTTGAAGACCTCCAGCCCTCGGACTGGGAACCGATCACGCGGCTGTGCAACGGGGCCTACGCAGGACTCGACGGCTCGGTCGTCCGGCGCGAAGGCGCGTGGCGAGGCGCCAGGCAGGGTTCGGATTGGTTCAAGAAACCCCAGGCGCTGGTGAGTCGCGATGCACACGGGCAACCCGCGGGGTATGCGGTGGTCGACACCGAGCTCACGGGCGATTGCCTGGCCGTGTCGGAAGCGGCGGCGCGCGATGACGCCGCTGGGAGAGCCCTTGCGGGCGGTTTGGCCGAGATGGCCAGATCGCGCGGCGCGACGGGCTTGCTGGCTTGTCTACCTTCAGACAAGGGGCTGGGCCCGCTGCTGACCCGATGCGGCGGCGCGTCCGTGGTGACACGCCCCGACAACGCCGGGTACATGGCCTGCATCGTCGACCTCGACGCCGTGCTGGGAACGTGCACGCCGGCGTTGGTCGAACGGTCAGCCGCGTGTCACCTGCCTTTGCCTGAAACGCTCCGCGTCAGGACCGACATCGGCGATGGCCGCATTGCGCTTGGCGGACAGGCGCCGCCCGTCGAGCTATCGATAGATCGGCTCGGGCTCATTCAACTTCTCTTCGGCTACAAGTCGTTCAACGAACTACGGGATTCGGGCAACGCGCGCACGCACCGGACCTCAGACGAGGTTCTGGCGGCACTATTCCCGCGAATTGACGGCTACTGCTTTTGGCCCGACCGGTACTGATGCCGGTGCTTAGTTGACGGCCGATTCAAAGCAATCGGCGACCGCTGAAGCCGCGACATTCAACTTAGATCGAGAACTAGACAAACCGCTCGATAGACCCCTGGATCGTCCCCATCGCCGACATTTCAACTTCAAACGCGTCATCCATCGAGCTTTACTTGCAATCGTGGGCCTCGACTAAGCGCGCACAATTCGTAGCCAGGCGGCGGCAGCAACACGCAAATTCGCCGTCGAGGATCTGTCCGCCTAAAACTTTTCTCTACCGTCTATCGCACCTGCGATTGTCAAATCCCGAATCAATCGGCTATCCTTGCCGACCATCTCATCCGAGCCACGGCTGTCAGATGTGGGGATGGGTGGCGATCCGGCGTTGTGAAGATTGGGCGCCCGAGTCATGCGGGTGGGGAGGCGGCACGAATGGACGGTCGAAATGGTATGAGTCGCCGGCAGGTCATCCGGGCCGGATTGCTCAGCGTCATGGCCGGTGCCGGCGCAGCGGTGCTGGCGGCGTGCGGCGAAACCCAAGTCGTCACGAAGGAGATCATCAAGGAAGTCCCGGTCGAGACGGTCGTGACCAAGGAAGTGATCAAGGAAGTCGCGGTCGAGACAGTCGTGACCAAGGAAGTGGTCAAGGAAGTCCCAGTTGAGCGGCTGGTGAAGACCGAGGTCGTGAAGGAAGTCGAAGTTCCCGCCGAGTTCGGCACGGTGGAAGTCATCACGCCGTGGGGCGGCGCCGAGCTGGAAGCGTTCGAAGCCATCGTCAAGCCGTGGGAGGAAGCCACTGGCGGCAGGGTCGCCCACGAGCAGTCCCCCGACATGTTTGCCACGATGACCGCCCGTACCGAGGGTGGGCACCCGCCGGACGTTGCCGTGCTCTTTGGCATTGGCCACGCCAGCCAACTCGCGCGAGACGGGCACCTGGTCCCACTCGAGACCTTCCTGAACATGGACGAGTTCGCCGAGCAATACTCGCCCGCGTTCATCGACATGAGCTCGGTTGACGGCACGGTCTACGGCGTGCACATGTATCTCTACATGCGAGGTCTCGTGTGGTACAGCCCCAGTCGGTTCAAGGCCCAGGGGTTTGAGGCCCCGACCACGTGGGACGAAATGATTGACCTTTCGGACCGGATCGTGGCTCAGGGTGAGAAGCCGTGGGCCATGGGCACCGAGCACGACGTTCACAGCGGCTGGCAGGGCTCCGACTTCATTCAGGAGTACGTGCTGGCCGACCACGGGCCACAGGTCTACGACGCCTGGGGAGCCCACGAGATTCCGTGGTCGGACCCTCGCATCAAGCGCGAGTGGGAGCGGTGGGGCGAGATTGCGCTCAACCCCGACTACGTGTTCGGCGGCGTGGACACGATTCTGTCCACCCGCTGGTCGGACGCGGCGGTGCTGCCGTTCATGGACCCGCCACGCGCCTACATGCACCAGATGGGCTCCTTTGTGTTCGGCACCATCGCCGACCGGTTCCCGGAGTTGCGGCCGGGCGAGGATTTCTCGGTGTTCCGCTACCCGACGATCAACCCGGAATTCGAGGGCGCGAGCAGCGGCGGCTCCGGCGTGATGGTCTCGCTGACCGACCGTCCCGAGACGGGATCCTTCATTCGCTACATCACGTCCACGGGCACGCAGCAGCTGTGGGCAAGCACCGGGGGATTCCTTTCGAGCAACCGGCTGATTCCGCTTGAGGCATACGCGAATCCGGTCAACCGGGAGATCGCGCGGGTCTTCCAAGAGGCCAAGATCTACCGCCACGGCAACGACAACACGTGGGGGGCTCCGCTTCAGCCGAAGTTCTTCGAGTCCAGCATCAAGTACCTCAGAAATCCGGACAGTCTCGACGAGATCCTGGCCGACTTCGACCGCATCGTCGCGGACCTGTAACGATTCTTCGATTGGCATGCCAGCGGCCCCCGGGCTGCTGAGCCGGTGACTGTCGGGGCAGCGGTTGATTAGGACAAGTCGGATCGCGCCTTGGATCTGGGCTTTTCCCGGACTCCTCGCGCTCGCGGTGTTCCTGGTCTACCCGTCCGTCGACACGTTTCGCCGCAGCTTGATGAACTCCAATTCGACGGAGTTCGTCGGCCTGGAGAGTTACGCCCGCGTCTTCGCCAAGGAAGAAACGCAGTTGGCGCTGCTGAACAGCCTCCTGTGGATGATCGTATTCACCGGCGTCACGACCGCACTCGGCTTGCTGATCGCCGTGATGATCGAGCGCGTCAGGTACGACGTGATCGTGAAGACGCTCGTGTTCCTGCCGATGGCCATCTCCTTCACGGCGGCCGCAGTGATCTGGAGATTCGTCTACGGGTTTCAGCCGACGGGGTTCCCGCAGTGGGGAGCGGCAAACGCGGCGCTTACGACCCTTGGCTTTGACTCACATCCGTTTCTCATCAGCAAGGAGGTCATTCCGTTCTACGGCATCAACAATGTCGCAGTCATTGTGGCGGCGGTCTGGATGACCACGGGCTTCGCCATGATGGTGTTTTCCGCGGCCATCCGCGGCCTGCCGCAAGAGTTGCTCGAAGCCGCGCGGGTCGACGGCGCCAAGGAATGGCAGGTCTTCTGGCACATCATTCGCCCATCGATCATGCCGACGATCTACGTCGTCGCAACTGTGCTGGTGATATCCGCACTGAAAGTCTTCGACTTGGTCTTCGTGATGACCGGTGGATTGTTCGAGACCGACGTCGTGGCTAATCGGATGTACAAGGAGATGTTCGAATACCGAGAGTTCGGGATCGCCACGGCGCTCTCGGTCATCCTGCTATTCCTCTCGCTACCCGTCATCGCGATCAATATCCGGCGGTTTCGCCGGCAAGAGCGCGAGCGCTGACCGTGAGGCCAACCAACGCTACCCAGGGCCTCAAGGCGATTCGCCTTCAGCCGGATACGTGGATTCAGCGGGTGATTCGGGCTGCATCGCGGGGACCGCTGCACCTTGTCCTCATCGCCATTGCGTTGCTCTGGACGTTTCCGAGCGTCGGGCTCCTTGTCAGCTCGTTTCGACCGAAGCTCAACGTGGCGACGTCCGGATGGTGGACCGCATTTCAGCTCCCGTTCGAGTTCACGCTCGAGAACTACGCCTTCGTTCTTTTTCGACGGGGTGTTGGTGACAGCTTCGTGAGCAGCATCTTGATCACAGTTCCGGCAACATTCCTCACGATCCTGGTTGCCTCCTTCGCCGCCTTCGCGTTCGCGTGGATGAGTTTCCGGCTGCGCGACTTCCTGTTCTTTTTCGTGATAGCCCTGCTGGTGGTCCCTCTGCAAATGACGCTGATCCCGCTGCTCAATCTCCTCGGCTTCTTCAAGCTCAATGCCACATACCTCGGGATCTGGCTGGTGCACATGGGGTTTGGATTGCCGTTTGCCGTCTTTCTCCTGCGAAACTTCTTTGCCGCGCTTCCCCGCGAAATGCTGGAAGCCTCACAGGTGGACGGCGCCTCGAGTCGGGTGGTCTTCTTCAAGATTGTCCTCCCGTTGTCCACGCCCGCTCTGGCTTCGCTCGCAATCTTCATGTTCCTCTGGATTTGGAACGACTTGCTCGTGGCGCTGATCTTTCTGGGCGGAAGCCCCGAGCTCGTGCCCGGGATCCTGCCGCCAGTCTCCGCAGACCGAGGTCCGCTCACGCTCACGATCGCCAGTCTCGTGTCGTCGCGCGGCGCGGACTGGGAGCTGCTGACGGCGGCAGCATTCGTCTCGATGCTTCTACCGCTCGTCGTCTTCTTCGCCCTCCAGCGGTACTTTGTGCGCGGGCTTCTCACCGGAGGCCTCAGGGGCTAGCGCCCATGACCGCCGCCGTCGAGGTTCGGGACGCGCGATTTGCCGACCTCGTATCGTCCGACGCGGCCATCGAGCGCGTGGCGGCCGGATTCAGATTCACCGAAGGCCCCGTCTGGCGGGGCGATCATCTGCTCTTTGTCGATGTGGTCGGCAACAGGATCATTCACTGGCGGCAGTTGCCCGAAGGCCCCGTGGTCCGGACCTTTCGCGCACCAAGCAATGGCGCAAACGCGCTAACGCTGGACGCCCGGAGCCGGCTCGTCATCTGCGAATCCGGCTCGCGCGCCGTTACACGCATTGAGACGGACGGCCGCGCTAAGCTCCTAGCCCACCGGTATCGGGGCAAACGCCTCAACAGCCCCAACGATCTCGTCGTCCGGCCCGACGGCACGATCTATTTCACCGACCCAACCTACGGGCTGCGGAATGGCACCGAGGGCAAGGAATTGCCGTTCCAGGGGCTCTACCGGGTCAAGCCCGACGGAGTGATCGACCTGCTCGCGGACGACTTTGCAATGCCCAACGGCATCGCGCTGTCGCCAGATCAACGGCGGCTCTACGTGGGCGATACCGACCGTCGGCACATCCGAGCGTTCGACCTGCATCCAGATGGCCGCCTGGCCGGAGGGTGGGTCTTCGCCGAACTGGATTCGTCTGAAAAGGGCTGGACGGACGGCATGAAGATCGACTGCCGGGGAAACGTCTATTGCACCGGTCCCGGCGGCGTGTGGGTGTTCTGCCCGCGGGGTCAACTGCTCGGGCGGATCGTTCCGCCCGAGCCGCCCGCGAACCTTGCCTGGGGCGATGGCGACTGGAAGACCCTCTTCATCACGGCCTGCACCAGCCTCTACCGGATTCGCGTGAATGTTCCGGGCATCCCGGTGCCGCTCGGCCCGGTTGCTAGTCAAACGTGAACATGACACGGCCAACCTCGCGCGTGTTAGCCAGTTCGTACGCGCGCTGGGCCTCGGTCAGTGGAAATCGATGCGTGACGAATGGATCGAAGCTGAGATTGCGCCGGCTCATGTACGAGAGGAGCTCGTCCAACTCGGGGGGCTCGAATATCCACGATCCGATGAGCTTGAGTTGCCGATCGATGAGGATCCAGGCATCGACCTCAAACGCCGGTGCGCCCACGCCGACATAGGCGACCGATCCCAGGGGCGCAGCCTGGAGAACGGCGTTCGCCCTGGACGTTGGGTTGCCGGAAACCTCGATGGCCTTCAGCAGCCCGCCGTCAGAGGCCTCGAGCACCGCTGCGACCGCGTCGCCCGTCGTCGGATCGATCGTAACGTCCACGCCGAGCCGCCTGGCAAGCTCGCGCCGCGGCCGCGAGGGTTCGGTGCCGATGACGCGCGCACCGAGCGACTTGGCCAGCAGCGCCGCCGCGAGGCCCACCGGCCCCAGCCCATAGATGCCCACGGTATCAGTGGCGGAGACGTTTTGCTGGCGCAACGCCGACCAGGCCGTGCCGCCAATACAGGCCGCGAGCGCGCCATCCTCGAATGAGATGTTGTCGGGCAGCTGGTGGCAATGGTGCGCCGGCGCCAGCATGTACTCCGCGTCGGAGCCATTCACCGTAAGCCCCATGATCCGGCTATTGCCGCAATACTTCGGCCGAAAGTCCTGGCATTCGCGGCAGTGGCCGCACGCGGCCACGTGATAGACGGCGACGCGATCGCCGACCTGGAGGCCCTGCACCCCGTCGCCAACCGCATCCACAAGGCCGGCCGGCTCGTGTCCGGTGACCAGCTTGTTCCGCTCGCCGATTTGCTCGGGAGAACTGCGAAAGTGGAAGAGATCGCTGCCGCAGACGCCCGCGCCCATGATCTTGATGCGAACGTCGCCCAGCGGAGGGTCTGGAATGGGGAACTGATCCACGCTGACGGTGTGGTCGCCGAGCACGCGCACGCCGATCATGGTGGCCACACCTCACCTCCCTCGATCACAGGGCGCCGAACGTCGATGTTCACGGCTACTGTAGCCGGACATTTGCTCAGGCGTTGAGTAGTTCGCGGCCGAATCATAGTTGCGCGAGAATGTCGTGCGCCTTCGGGTCAGGCCGGTTGCGGCGGGACTCGCCACAACGCTGCGGCGCAATCGGTGGGCGGGGCCGCGCCGGCGGTTCGGCTGGCGCGTCACGCGGCGAAGTGCGACGGGCGAAGACGGGCAGCAGCGCTGCGACAAGCCGCAGTCCTCGCGGACGGGGGAGGGTTTCCATGCGAGCGGTCAGAGCGAGCAAGACAGACGCCGTCTTGGTGGAACAGATACCGGAGCCTCGGGCCCGGCCGGGCACGGCCGTCGTAAAAACTCTCAGCGCCGGCATCTGCGGCAGCGACGTCCATACCGTCAGCCGGCTGCGGCGGGGTCTCGACACCAGCGAGATCTACATGGGCCACGAGGTGTGCGGCGAAGTCGTGGAGATTGGTGACGGCCCTACGCGAGTTGGAGTGGGCGACCGAGTCGCCATAGAGCCGCTCGCTCGCTGCGGTGTCTGCCGGAACTGCCGGGCGGGCTTCTACAACATCTGCGAAAAGGGCGACTTCGTGCTGGGCGTCTACACGGACAAGGCCGGCGGCCTGGCCGACTATTTTGAGATTCCGACGGTGTGCCTCGTGCCGCTGCGCCAGGATCTGCACGACCGCGAAGGCGCGCTGGTCGAACCCGTCGCCGTGGCCCTGCACGCTTTGAGAATGACGCAGCCGGGCTATCGCCCCTCGGTCGGCATCGTCGGCGCCGGCACGATTGGCTTGTGCGCGGTGGCTGCCGCCAAGGCGGCGGGGGCGGCCGAGATCACCATCATGGCGCGCCACCCGACGCAGGAACAGGCCGCGCGGGCGCTTGGCGCCACCCGCGTGCTGCACGTGGACGACACCGCGACCGAAGAGGAGATCGCCGACAAACTTGATGGGGCGCCGCTACCGGACGTGGTCATCGAAGCCATTGGCGGAGCGGCTCGATCGGTGAACCTCGCCCTGGAGTTCGTACGAAAAGGCGGATCGGTGTCGGTCGTGGGCGTGCAGTGGGAGCACAACGAGGTCGAGCTCTTTCGGCTGGTGGCGAAAGAGGTCAGGTTAACCGGGTCCGCGGTCTACGCCACGCCGGACGGCGTGTCAGACTTCGAGGAGGCGATGGCGCTGATGGCCCAAAATCCGGAGGTTGCCGACACACTGATCACCCACGACTTTGCGCTGGACGACGCGCGCGAGGCCTTTGCCACGGCCGCCGATCGAGGATCGGGCAGCATCAAGGTCATGGTTGCGCCCTAGCCGGGCCCGACCGCTGTTGACGCCTGCGCCTCGATTGCGGTCGAGTCCAGCCACGCGCGACCTCCGACACTGAATCCGTCAGACGGCTATTGACCGTCAGGGGTACCGCTTGATGAAGCCGGGGAAGGTCCCCATGGTCGGCATTTCGAGGTCAAACGCGTCGTAGCCGGCGCGGCGGATCCGGTCCAGGATCTCCGAATCACTCGGTCGGCAGGGCGCCAACATGAGGGCGGTCCCGCCGCGCCTCACCACACGATCGATCTCGCGCAGTTCGTCATCCGGCTTCCAACCGAACGACCCGTTGGTCAAGATCGCCACGTCCACGGCGTTCGCCGCCAGCGGCACCCGCTCGAGGAGTCCGTCGATCGTGGTGACGTTTCGGAATCCGTGCGCCGACATCTTGCGCTCGATGTATTTGCGCAGCACGCCGACAGGCTCCAGCGCGAAGACCCGCTCGGCGTAGGGCGCACACCGCAAGGTGGCCTGGCCGGTGCCCGCGCCGATGTCCAGGACCACGCGGCTGCGAACGTCGGCGCGGTCGTGAATCTCGCGAGGGTCCCAATGGCCCCACGGCAAGGCGTCCCACGTCGCCGGCGACTTGGCCATGCCGACGTTCCACGCGCAGCGCTGCAGGATCGCCTCTTGCGTGGATCGCAGCTCCTCGGGCGAGAGTTCCAGCGGATGCGCTTCGGCCTCACGCAGTCCGGCGCGGAACCCGGGCGAGGCCTTCGAGAAGTGGTCGACCACGTCCGGCAGCGGCATCAGCGCCGCATACAGGCGATCCCCAAACTCGCGCAAGAGCCCGCAGTTTCCGCGTTCGTCTTCCAGAAACGTATTGACGAAGTACGTGTTCAGGTGCAGCAGATCCGAAAGCCGCAGATCGAACATCCGGATCGGATCGAGCCCTAGGCGCGGCCAACCGCGGGCGGCGCCCTTCGGCGCCTGCGGCGAGCCTTCGAACTCGCGACGCAGCAGCCCGTATTGCACCTCGTCCGCAGGCGTGCCGGACTTCGCCGAATGCTCGCGCAACGTGCCCTCGTAGCGCATGCCCAGCTTCCGTAGAACGCGAGTTGACGGCTGGTTGCGCGCGTCGGCCCTGGCGAAGACACGATTCAGATCCGGCTCCGCCGCGAAGGCGGACTCGATCACGGCCGCGGCGGCCTCGGTGGCGATCCCGCGATTCCGGTGCGCGCGCGCCACTTCATAGCCAATCTCGGCCCGCCGGTTGGAGACCTCGATCCGGAGGTCGACGCCGCCGACCAGTTGTCGGTCGAGCCATATCCCCCAATGAGGCTCGGTGCGCCAGTCGAGCTGCTGCGCGCACGACAACCACTCCCGCGCGGCCGCCTCCGGGTCAGTCCGCGGCGATGCCGAGGTGTCATCCGAGAACTTCGGATCGGCCATGTAGCGCGACATGGCCTGGATGTCGTCCGGCCGGTGCGGTCGAAGGGTGAGCCGTTTGGTCCGAATCGTTTGGGGCAGCATGCGGCGACGGGCGCAATCGTGAGGCAACTTCCGGTCTCACATCATGCCGTGCGGCCATGGCGCCGCGTCTTCGGCGCAAGACGTGGAGTCTGGGTGGTCCGTGCCGGCGAGCGTTAGCGCTCGAAAACCAGCGCCGGAAGTTCGGTCAGGCTGGTTATCCATTCAACGTTCGCCGGTCCAGGACCCTCGTTGCGCCGGTCAATCCAAACGCCCGTGAGCCCCGCGTGGCGGGCGCCGATCGCGTCCACTTCCAATCGATCTCCGACGTGCAGGCACGCCGACGGCGGTGCGCCCATGGCCTCGCAGGCCGCCGTGAAAATCTTCGAGTCAGGCTTGGCGACCCCTAGGTCCTCGGACGCGACGACGGCTGCGAATCGATCCAGCGCGCCAACCCCGGCAAGCTTCTGCCGCTGGTGCACCGATCCGCCGTTGGTGATGACGCCAAGGCGGAGACCAGCCAAGGCATCGAGGGTGTCGATGACATCCGGAAACACTCCCCAGCTCTGCTCATATATCTCGCGGTAGACCGCGTAGATCTCATCGGCTTCGGCGTCGGGCATCTCATTCGGCGTGACGTGGAACAGGCCGCGAACTCGCTCGCGGCGTTGGCCCGCATACGACGTTTCGCCCCGCAGGTAGCGATCGAAATGCACTTCCGTTAGATCGTCCCAGCGTTGAAGGAGACGCTCGTCCGAATCTGTCAGCCGGTCTCGGTGCCGGTCGAACAGACCGAGCGCTCCGGCGCGCGACGCCCCGGCGTGATCGACCAAGGTGCCGTCGATGTCGAAGAACACGACGTGGATGGTTGAACCCGGCATGTCAGACGCTGATGGCGCTCCCGTTTGGCCAGATTCGCGAAGCATAGCCCGCCGGAGTCGCCGCGAAGCGACTCGCCGGCCGTCACGCCGCGTCCCGACAGCCTGCAGCGCGCGGGCGCAATGACCGAACCGGTGGCGGCAACGTCAGCTCGCGCGGCTATGCCAGAATCGGGCGTTGCATGGGACCAAACGACCCTTCCCGTGAGGACCGGTAGCGGGATGCGAGTGGCGCCCGCGGGCACCCCGCGCCCGGCTTGCCGGAGCGCACGCGGCGAGCGTCCGATCTACGCGCAGGCGGTACGGCGACCCGAGCATGGCAACGGCGATCAGACTTCGCAGCGGGTGATCGGCTGACGCATGGCAAGCCTTGTCGCCGCGTGGACCGGGTCGCTGGGCTACACGCGTCGCGGCTTGCGCATCCTGCGCGAGAGTCCATGGCTGTATATCCAGATCCTCAGCGCCTTTGCCGCGCCGGCGGCGGTCGCCGCCTATGTCACAGCGTCCGACTTGCCGGAAGGATTCGGTCGATCGGCGTCGCTCTACGTCCTTAACGCCATCTCGGCGTCGGCCGCGCCGGTGGTGGTGATGATTGCCGTGGCCGCCGGGTTTCATGGCGTGCGCCTCGGCTTCATCAGCGCAATGCGCCAGGGACTCTGGTGGCTCCCGCGATATCTGTGGACCAACGTGCACACCACGGTCATCTTCTGGGCGCCGATCCTGGTCCTGTTGAATCTGTTCGAGTGGCAGCGGAACGAGGCGCCGGTCGAAGGTGGGCTGGGCGTGGTGGTGACGGCCGCCTGGGTGGTGCTGATCGGCGTCGCGGCGCTCTACATCCACTCGCGCACGCTCCTGGCGCCGTTCTTCGCGGTGCACGGCAACCTGCCCGCCACGCTGGCGACGATCGAGTCGTGGCGCATGAGCGGCCGGCGATTTCCCATCGTATTCGGCACCTTCGTCGTGTCGTCAGCGCCCACGGCGGTGCCGCTGGCGATTGTGCTGACGACGCTGGCCTTCACGCTGGACGAAGCATCCGGAACCAGGGCGACGTACGCAGCCATGTTGCCGCCACTGGTGTGGGCGACCATCAAGCTGGTGCGGCCGTTCCTCATCACGGCCACCTACGGCATGTATTCGGACCTCTGGACCGAGGAGCAGCAACGCCGGGCCGAGCAGGGGGCGCCGCCGGTGCCGCTGTTCGCGCGCCCGCTGCTTCTGATTTCGCGCTGGATCCCGCGTCTTTTCGGTCGCGCGATCGGCCGTCGCATCGAGTGGACCGCGTGATCCCGGATTCACCTGCCACCAGCACCCCAAGCCGCCTGGTCCGGGCGCTCTCGCTGGACGCCGAGCGGCGTGTACGCGACGGCAGCGTGGAGGCGCTGGCCGACGCCATTCGACGGGGCGCCGACCTGCACATCGGCACGGAGTTTCGCCACAACGAGCACGTAGACACGTCGTCGGACAGCCCGGAGGTCGTGCGCGAGTTCGCGGAGTTTCGGACGACCTATCTGATCGAGGATCGGTGGACGGCCGGCATCATGACGCTGCGACAGCCGGTGAGCCTCCCTGAGGCGTTCGGCCCGCGGCCGTCGATGTCATTCTTCCTCTACAACCAGGACGGCACGCAGGCGATCGCGCGACCGCATCTGGACGGACGGCCGAGCGCCGCCGCGACCGGCGCGGCGCCCATCGACAGCCATCCCGACATGCCCAAGTACCACGTGCTGGACAGCTGGGATGCCGAGACCAACGCCCCGAGCAGCACCTTCATCTACGACTTCGAGCACTTCGACTTTCTGGTACGGGACAACTGGACCGAGGTGCTGGCGCACGACGCCGCGGGCACGGTGGTACACGGTTCGCCGGACGCGCTGGGCGAGGTTTGCGCCGACGGCGGCGAGGTCAAGGCCGCGGTCCGGGGGCTCTGCGCCGATCTGGCGGAACCGGGAGCCGCCGCCACCGACCACGAGGTCTTCGTCCAGGTTGGGTCGAGCTACTACTACACCGAGCAGCGGCTATTCATCGCCGGCACACACCCGCTGCCGCGGGTTCGGGCGTCGATCCCGCTGCGCTATGCGACGCGGGCCTGGGACTTCGGCTGGCTGATCTTGCGCGCCGACGGCCGCGTGATCCGCCGCATATGCGATCCCTACACGCTGCGCTTCCAGGACGGCGAGTCGCGCCACGCCATCCGCTGGTTCGTGCGGTGAGCGTCTAGGGGCGGGTTTGAAACCCGCCCCCACATGCGGCGCTCAGGGCCGGCAGTTGAATCCGGCCGCGGTCGAACCGTCACCGGAACAGTTGAGCGTCACGCCGGTCTTCATCGCCGAAATCGTGATCTGCTGCTGCGGCGCCGACGACTCGCCGTCGGTCGCCGTGCCGACCGGCACCGCCTCGATTTTGGCCAGGGTGTTGAACGACGCCTGGTGCCCCTCTTTGATCTGGCCGAAGAGCGTGAAGTCCGGCGACAGCCGGCCCTGGTCCGTAAGGTCGTCCAGGATGATGAAGAACTGCGAGCCGTTGGAATTCGGCGTGCCCTTGTTAGCCATCGCCAATCCGCCCCGGACATACGGCCGTTGCGGCGGCTCGATCTCGAAGGAGTAGCCCGGGCCTCCCGTTCCCGTGCCGCTGGGATCGCCGCCCTGCACCATGAAGCCCGGGATCAGGCGATGGAAGGTCACCCCGTCGAAATAGCCCTCGTTGGCCAGGAATAGGAAGTTGTTCACCGCCAGCGGCGCCTCTTCGGAGAATAGCGTGAAGGTCATGCGCCCCAGGCTGGTGGTGATGATCACCCAGGGCTCGCCCGCGGGAATGTCCATGGCCGGATAGGCGGTATAGGTCTTGGGTCCCTCTGGCTCGGCTTCACCGCATCCCACCGCCACCAGAACCACGAGCAACGCCACCAGTGCGAGTCGCAACATCTCACTCAACCCTTCACCCGCATCCGCGCCGGCCGCATTGTCGCAGCGCGTTCCAGGCTTTGTCGCACTCGGGTCGTGCGGCGGGTGAGCCTTCAGTCGTGCCAGCCACGCCCCTCACCTCGCTCGGGGGTCAGTTCACGTCAGTGCGGGACTCCAGCGCCGACGGCCGAGCACGCCGCGTCGGCACCGAGCCCTCACGGCTTGCAGGTGAATCCGATCGCCCCCTCGCCGGAGCAGTTGAGCGTCACGCCGGTTTTCATTTCCGATATCGTGATCTCCTGCTGCGGCGCCGACGACTCGCCGTCGGTCGCCGTGCCGACCGGCACCGCCTCAATCTTCGCCAGGGTGTTGAACGACGCCTGGTGCCCCTCTTTGATCTGGCCGAAGAGCGTGAAGTCCGGCGACAGCCGGCCCTGGTCCGTAAGGTCGTCCAGGATGATGAAGAACTGCGAGCCGTTGGAATTCGGCGTGCCCTTGTTAGCCATCGCCAATCCGCCCCGGACATACGGCCGTTGCGGCGGCTCGATCTCGAAGGAGTAGCCCGGGCCTCCCGTTCCCGTGCCGCTGGGGTCGCCGCCCTGGACCATGAAGCCGGGGATCAATCGGTGGAAGGTCACCCCGTCGAAATAGCCCTCATTCGCCAGGAAGAGGAAGTTGTTGACGGCTAGCGGCGCCTCTTCGGAAAAGAGCGTGAAGGTCATACGCCCCAGGCTGGTGGTGATGATCACCCAGGGCTCACCGGCGGGAATGTCCATGGTCGGATAGGCGGTGTAGGTCTTGGGCCCTTCAGGTTCGGCTTCGCCGCACCCCACGGCCACGACAACCAACAGCAACGCCACCAGTGCAAGTCGCCACATTTCCCACGCCCCTTCGCCCGCATCCGCGCCATTGGCATTGTCGCAGCGCGTTCGCCCCAGTGTCGCGTGCGGGCGCGGCGCTGGTGACGTTGCCGTTCTAAACTGGCCCGGACGAATCTGGTCAACCCTGACGACAGGACGCGCCATGACCCAACGCCTTTACCGAAGCCAGGTCGATCGCATGCTCACCGGCGTTGCCGGCGGCATGGCGGAATACCTGCGCGTGGATCCGGTGATCGTCCGCATGCTCTGGGTCGTGGCCGTGTTTCTCTCCAGCGGCGTGGGGCTGCTGGTCTACGTGGCCCTGGCCATTGTCATGCCCAGCGCGCCGCCGCTGGACGACGGCGCCCAAGGCGCCGCAGGCGCGGATGGCGCCGGGACTCGGGCGGGCGAGGGCGGCCCCGCGGCCGCCCCCGCGCGCCGAGCCGCCCCCAGCCACCGCGCCCCGCGTGTGGTG
>JAPPNP010000025.1:0-5919 GCA_028873795.1 Chloroflexota bacterium | reverse complement strand
TCGCCGCCGGGGGGGGGGGGGGGGGGGCCTCGGCGCCGCGCTCCTTGCCCCGCCCCCCCCCCCGCCGGCGGCCCGCCGCCGCCCCCGGCCCCGAAGGCTCGGATGCCGCCGGAACTCGGACGGGCGAGGGCGGCCGCGCGGCCTCCCCGGCGCGACTCGCCGCCAGCAGCAACGGCGCCGCGCTTCTGGTCGGTTCGGCGCTGATCGTCATCGGCGCCGCCGCGCTGATGAGCCAGTTTGGTTGGTTCGACGCCTGGCGGCTCTGGCCGCTGCTACTGATCGCGATTGGCGGACTGTTGATCTTCAACCAGAGGCGATAGCCAGGCGTGGACCAACGCGGATTCGGTTTCGCCGGAGCGCTGATCCTTATCGGGATCGTCGCCTTGCTGTGGAACTTCGACGTCCTTCCCGACCGTTTCGGGCCCGTCGCCTGGTCGTTGTGGCCGGTGGCGCTGGTGGCGGTCGGCGCCGGCCTGGCGCTCTCACGGGTGCGCGTCTGGCTGGGGTCGACGGCGTTTCTGGTGGTTCTGATCGCCGGATTTGGCACGGCGTGGGGTATGTCGGCGGCGAGCCAGGGGCCGGTCCTTCACCGCGAGACGATTGCCGTGAAGTTAGGGGAGGCCAGCGCGGCGCGCCTCGAGCTGCACGTGGGAGCCGGTTCGCTCACCCTAGATGCCGAAGCGCCGCCCGATCTATTGCTCGCCGGTGAGCTGGAATCGCGCGCGGTCGACACCGCCTATTCAATCAGCGAATCGCACAGTCCCGGCGGTCGCAGCGTCATCGAGCTCAGGAATGTGCCCGATTGGGATTTCTCATTCTGGCCCGGACAGCACCGGTCCGAAGACTGGACGCTGCATCTCGCGCCCCACATTCCCACCGAGATTCGCGTGGAGGCCGGCGCTGCCGACATCGATTTGGATCTGCGCGAACTCATGCTCCGCCACCTTGAGATCGAGGCCGGCGCTGCCGACGTCAACGTCACGATGCCCGCCATGGCCGGGCAAACGGAAGCTAGCTTCGAGGTGGGCGCTGCCAGCCTGCGAATAACGGTGCCTGAGGGCGTGGCGGCCCGAATTCAGGTCGATGCCGGGCTCTCCAGCGTGCATATTGGCGACGATCGATTTCCGCAAGCGTCCGACGACGTTTACGTTTCGCCAGATTTCGATCGCGCCGCCAACCGCCTGGAGATCACTATCGACGCCGGCGCCAGCCACGTCGAGATTCGCTGAGGGAGCACCCGCCATGACCAACTTGCCCGATTCGGAAGTCAAGCAGCTGCTGGCCGCCACGTCGACGGCCACGCTCACCCACCTCCTGCAGCAGCGCGGCTATCGCAACGTCTACTTCAGCGGGCTCCACCCGGTCGGCCCGGCCGCGCGGGCGGTAGGCCGGGCGCGCACGCTGCGCTATACGCCGCACCGGCCCGATCTCTATCCCGACGACCTGTCGCAGAATCCGCAGCGCCTGGCGATCGAGTCGATCGAGCCCGGCGAAGTGCTGGTGGCGGAGGCGGGCGGCGAGTTGGGCGCCGGCGTGCTCGGCGACATCCTGCTCACGCGGGTGGCCAAGCGCGGTGGCGCGGCGTTCGTGGTCGATGGGGCGGTGAGAGACCCCGAGGCCATCGGAGCGTTGGAAATGCCGGTGTTCGTGCGGGGCATTCACGGCGCGGCGCACATGCGTGACCTGGTGCCGATCGGACACGACGTGCCGGTTCGCTGCGCCGGGTGCACCGTGGTGCCGGGCGACTGGATCGTGTGCGATGCGAACGGCGCTGCGGTGGTGCCGCCGGAGGTTGCCGCCGAGGTGGCCGCCGAGGGCGTGGAAATGGACCTCAAGGAGGAGTACGTCCTGGAGTTGATCGAAGGCGGCGCCTCCACCGTCGACGTCTACCCGCCCACCGACGACAACATGCAGGGCTTCCCCGCGTGGAAGGCGTCACGCGGACACAAGTAGGCGCGCCTTGCGCTTTGGGGGTGCCGCCGACTGTCGCAGGGAGCTTCGACAACCAGCGAGCGGACGCCGACGCGTGACTGAGCCGTCGATCGTCGGCGTGTGGCGGCTCGTGTCGTACGAGTCGCGACCGGAATCCGGGGCGCCTCGGCTGCCGTACGGCGCGCAGGTCAGCGGATACTTGATCTATACGCTGGAGGGGTTCATGTCGGTGACGATCATGGGCGCCGATCGGCCAAACCTCGCCTCCGAGGATCGGCTCTCAGGCACGCCCGACGAGTACGCGCGGGCCATGAAAACCTACGTCGCCTACTGCGGTCGCTACACCGTGCTGCCCGACCGCGTCGTCCACCACATCGAGCTCAGTCACTTTCCGAACTGGTGCGGCGTGGACCAAGAGCGCTTCTACCAACTCGAGGGCGATCGCCTGCGGCTGCGCACGCCGCCGTTCGTGCTCGGTGGCGTCCGGCAGACCGCGCACCTGGTCCTGGAGCGCGTGCAGGCCAGCGAGTAGCGCCGCTCCCGGCTCGCTCTCAACCGCAGCCAAAACACCGAGGCGCGTACGATGCACGGGCGCGCACCAGGGAGTCCTCGGTGAGTTATCCGCCGGCTTTTTCCACGAGCGAATTCCAGCGTCGCGCCGCCGCCGTCATGGCGGGCATGCGCGATGCAGGGTTGGACGCGCTGATCGCGTACTCGGTCCGCAACAGCCAGGGTCCGGTGGCTTACCTCGGAGGCTACGAGCCCGACCTCGGGCTGCACGACGTGTCGTACTTCCTGTTGATCCCCGGCGGAACGCCGGAAGCGATCCTGGTGACCAACGGCTTCTGGGACGATCCGGCGTCGCGCACCTGGGTGGACGATGTGGTGATCTCTTACAAGTTCGAGCGCAGCCTGCCGGAGCTGCTGCCGAGCACGGCTCTGCGGATCGGAGTCGCGGGCTTCGACTATTTGCCCGCGCCGGTCTATCTGGGTCTGAAGGAGGCCCAGCCGCGACGCGAAATCATTGATGCGACGCGCCTGGTGAAGCAAGTCGCGCAGATCAAGAGCCCGGCCGAGATCGAGGTCATCCGCAGGTGCATGTCGATCAACGATCACGGGGGTCGGGCTTTTCTGGAAGGCGTCCACGAGGGCGCGAACGAGCGATCGCTGCAGGTAGCCGTTTACCAGGCGTTGATGGAGGCAGGAGCAGACGGCCTCTACTACAACCCCCAGATCTACAGCGGGCCGAGCGTGGACCATGGCATGGGCATGCGAACGGACCGCGTGCTTCAGGCCGGCGACCAGGTGCAGGTGGATTGCGGGGCGATGTATCGCGGCTACCGCGGCGACCTCTCGCGGGTGACGACCGTCGGCCGCTCGGCGCCCGAAGTCAGGCGCATCATGGAGACTACGGCCCTGATGTACGAAGCCATGGTGGACGCCCTGCGCCCGGGGACGGCCGCGGCGGACGTGGCCCGCGCCGGGATTCGCGTGGCCGAGGCGCATGGACTCGGCGACTGCCTCTACCGTCCGACGCCAGACCATCCAGAGGGAATGTTGGGCCACGGCATCGGCTGCTGGGTCCACGAGCTGCCGGACATCCAGCTCGATTCGACCGACGTGATCGAGCCCGGCATGGTGGTGGTGTTCGAGACCATCCTGGGGCGGCCTGGAACCGGCGGGGCGAAGATCGAAGACGCCGTGCTGGTCACCGACGGCGCACCCGAACGCATGTCGAGCTTGCCGGTGCGCACGTGGCCGGGGTGAAATCGGTGGTAGCGTACGCGTCGGCCCACCCGTGCCGCTGCAAGGTCTCCGCATGAAAACCACCGTCGCGATTGCCCACATCCTGCAGGCCGAGGGCATCGAGTTCCTCAGCGCCTACCCAACTACGCCGGTGATCGAGGCGGTGGCCGAGGTCGGCATTCGTCCGGTCATCTGCCGGCAGGAGCGCGTGGGCGTGGATATCGCCGACGGGTTTTCGCGCGTCACCAACGGCAAACCGCCTGGCGTGTTCGCGATGCAGTACGGGCCCGGCGCCGAGAACGCCTTTTCCGGAATCGCCACGGCGTTCACCGACGCCTCGCCGATGCTGGTGCTGCCGTTGGGGCAGCCCGGCGACCGTGACGGGGTGCCTCCCTTATTCGGCTCGGTGCGTGCCTATGCCCCGATCACAACGTCCATCCAGCGCCTGAACGCACCCGAAGACGTCGCGGACCGGATGCGTCGGGCATTCGCGGCGCTCCGCATGGGTCCCGGCGGACCCGTCATGGTGGAAATCCCGGCAGACGTGGCCGAGGCCGAGGTCGACGACGCCATTCCGGCGAGCTACCGACCGGTGCGCCCCGTGGTGGCGGCCCCGAATCCGGACGATGTTCAACGCACGGCGCGCGCCCTGCTCGACGCCCGGCAGCCGGTGCTGCTCGCCGGGCAGGGTGCGCTCTACGCCGCCGCCGGCCCCGAGCTGATCGAATTGGCGGAGCTGCTCGGCGTGCCCGTGGCGACGACCATGGCCGGCAAGAGCGCGTTTCCGGAGAAGCATCCGCTGGCCCTGGGAAGCGTTTCGGGCGTGATGAACGAAGCGGCGCGGCACTTCATGCAGCAGGCGGACCTCGTGTGCGGGATCGGCACCAGCTTCACCAAGCACATCATGTCGATGCCCGTTCCCACTGGGACGACCATCGTTCAACTGACCAACAACCCGCGCGACATTGCCAAGGACTACGACGTCGACGTGGCGGCTGTTGGTGACGCCAAGCTCGCGCTGCGCCAGCTTGCTGAGGCGTGCCGCGAGCTCCTGGGCGGGCCGCCCCAGGGCACGCCGGCCGCCGAGATCGAGCGGCTGCAGCGCGCATGGCTCAGCGATTGGATGCCGAAGTTGACCTGTGAAGCGAAGCCGATCAATCCCTACCGGGTCATCTGGGAGTTCATGCAGCGGGTCGATCCGGACGAAGCCATCGTGACGCACGATTCGGGCAGCCCCCGCGACCAGATCATGCCGTTCTATCAGGCCGGCGGCCCGCGAACGTATCTCGGCTGGGGCAAGTCGCACGGGCTGGGCACCGGCTTGGGCCTGAGCATTGGCGCGAAGCTCGCGGCGCCCGACAAATTCGTCGTCAACTACATGGGCGACGCGGCCTTTGGGATGACCGGACTCGACATCGAGACGGCCGTGCGCTGCAAGATTCCGATTCTGACCATCGTGCTCAACAACTCGTCGATGGCCATCGAGGCCCGCCATCTGCCGCTCTCGCACGAGAAATACCGCACGCGCGACATCGGCGGCGACTACGCGGACATGGCGGCCGCCATGGGTGCGTGGGCCGAGCGCGTGGACGAGCCCGACGACGTGGGCCCGGCCCTGGAGCGGGCTAGGCGCGCCACGGAGGACGGCCACACGGCGCTGCTGGAGTTAATCACCAGCGAGGAGATCACGTTCTCGAACAAGAACGCGATTAGCTGACCGCCCCCGGTAGGGGCCGGTTTCCAACCGGCCCGTCCGCGGTCCCTAACCGGCCTGCGGGCATCCACGCCATCTCAATGGACGGGGCAGAGACCCCATCACTACGTCCGTAGAATCCGGACGGGCGGGTCAGAGACCCGCCCCTACCGTGGCGGGGCGCCTACCTCACCGCCAATTCCGTGGATTGTCGGCGTCCCCCGCCCATCGCGGCGGATTGTTCACGATGTATTCGCGCACCTGACGCAACTCCTCTTCGCGGCGGATCACGCGGTCGTAGAACCCGCGTTGCCACACCGGCAGGCGGGACGACCCGCGTATTGCATTGACACGGCGCGCGGAAAAAGTCTTGAACCCGCGCACAATTTCCGAGAGGCCGTGGCGTCGCGCGGGGATCGGACGGGCGGGTCGGAGACCCGCCCCTACCGCAGCCGGGGCGCCCGCCGCGCCGGGTGGGGGGGGGCGGAGGGGGACGCTTACAAGCACAAGGGTGGGGATGACGACGAACACATACAGGACGGCGTGGG
>JAPPNP010000009.1 GCA_028873795.1 Chloroflexota bacterium | reverse complement strand
ATACGACTTCTCAACCGCCGGCGGCGACGCCTACGCCAACACCCTATCCCACGCCCACTCCAACGCCTGAGCCCACGCCAACTCCCACGCCCGAGCCCACGGCGACCCCGACACCGGAGCCGACAGCCACCCCAACGCCGGAACCCACGCCCACTCCAACGCCCGAACCCACGCCAACTCCCACGCCCGAACCGACGCCAACTCCCACGCCCGAACCGACCCCAACACCGACGCCCACGCCCGCGCCGGTCCAGCCGCTGACGACGACGACGGTTCCCGTGGAGGGGATGACGCCGCTAGTCACGCCGAACAACGATTTCTACCGGATCGACACCGCATTCTCGATTCCACGCGTCGACGTCAACACTTGGCGGCTCAGCATCGGGGGCCTGGTCGAGCGCCCGTTCAGCGTTTCCTTCGAGGAGCTGCTCGGGCTCTCGACGTTTGAGGAGTTCATCACGCTGTGCTGCGTCTCGAACCAGGTGGGCGGAAACCTCATCGGCAACGCCAAGTGGCAGGGAGTGCCGATCTGGCACCTGATCAATCACGCCGGGGCGAAGCCTGAAGCCACCCAGATCGTCGGACGGTCGGTCGACGGCTTTACCGTCGGATTCCCGCGCGACGTGGCGTTCGACGGACGTCCGGCGATGGTGGCCGTGGGCATGAATGGCGAAGCGTTGCCGTTCAAGCATGGCTTTCCGGCGCGGCTGATTGTGTCGGGGCTCTACGGTTACGTATCCGCCACCAAGTGGCTGCAAGAGATCGAGCTCACCACCTGGGAGGGGTTCGACGGCTACTGGATCCCGCGGGGCTGGTCCAAGCGCGGTCCCGTCAAGCTGCAATCACGGATCGACGTTCCCAGGCGCTCGGCGACGATAAGCCCCGGCCGGCAACCCATCGCCGGTGTGGCCTGGGCGCAGAATCGCGGCATCAGCAAGGTTGAGGTGCAGATCGACGGCGGCGACTGGCAGGAAGCCAGGCTCGCCCTGCCGATCAGCAAGCACACCTGGGTGCAGTGGGTGCACGAATGGGACGCCACCCCGGGCGCGCACACGGCCAGGGTGCGTGCCACCGAGGCCAACGGCGAGCTGCAACCCGAGGCTCCCAGGCCTCCCGCGCCGAACGGCGCCGAGGGCTGGCATCAAATCAGGTTCAACGTCGCCGACTCATAGCCGCCGCGGGAAAATGCGCCGGGACTCCACGTCGGGCGGCGTTAGTCGGCAGACGCCTTCCGATAGCCGACCAGCACCTCGACGCTGGCGAGGGCGAGCTGACAGTCGATCATGGGGTTGCGCCCGATTACGGTGACTCGCAGCCGGTTCCAGCCCTGTCGCGCAAGGGGCGGCGACACGTCGAATTCCAGCCAGGTGTCGTTGTAGAGCTGGCGCGTGCGGGCCTGGGACGAATCGAGCGTGCGGCCGTTGAGGTTGAACTGAAGCTCGTCGAGAACCGTGAGCTGCTCGACGAGCAGGCGCAGCGTGACCGCCTGGAGCGCGTCGTCCCTCGCGGCTGAGTCGAGGTCGTCCGCGACGTCCACCGAGACCTCCACCTCGTCGCCAGGCTTCTCGAGCACTGCCGGCAGGGGGCCTTCGGCCCACTCGCGCTGATCCACCAGGTAGTGCTTGTCCTTGCGCGCAATCAGGTCCGGGTCGCCCATTTCCTTCCACGGCTGTCGGTCGTAGTCCAGATCGCGGGTGAAGGGGATGAGGTGGTTGTTGAACAAATAGATACCGTCCGCGCCGGCGCGCCAATGGGCGGCGGCCACGGCGCGGCACATCTCCGTCGAGTAGTAGTTGCGCTCGTTCCACAGCATCCCGGCCGAAAACGAACGGTGCTGGCCGAACAGCCCGAGATTCTGCGCAATGACCTGTACGCCGGTTCCGCGGGCGGCCTCGACGTACCCCTCGACGGGAAGCCGGTGCCGATTGCCCATGGCCTGGCCGACGACCAGGATGTCGAGAAGTCCCTCGGCCAGCCACGCGCGCACGTCGATTCCCGCGGTCATAGCCTGATCCAGCGAGCCTGGGATCCGGGCGGAGAGATAGACGGGTCGGCCGGCCTGTCGGCGCTTCTCGTTAACGGCGGCTTTGAGTTCCCGCATCAGTTCCGTGAGCAGAAGCGAGCCGGCTTGCTCCTCGCCGTCACGGAACAGCCTGGGATAGCGACAGAAATCCCAGTCGAGGCCGTCCAGGTCGTAGTTGGCGATCGCTTCCCTGGCCAGGGCCAGCTTGTAGTTCCGCACCTCCGGCACGGCGAAGTCATATGCCGTCTTGGCCCGCTGTTGGACTCCGGCGTAGGGTCGATCGACCGCGCGCTCGGGAGCGTCCTGCCCGAGGAGCCAGTCTGGATGGTCGCGCTTCATGGGCGACATCAGCGGGTCGTCCAGTCCGCCCGGGAGCCTGAGGTCGTGCACGTCGTTGACGCGCATGGAGAGGAACACCTCCAGCCCGGCCTGGTGACCGTGCTCGATGACGACCGCGGCGGGATCGGCTCCGGCCTCGGTCATCTGCCTGGTGCTCTCGTAGATCCGCCAGTTGGAGGCGGTCGAGAATAGTCTCCCGTCCTGGCCCCAGCGCGGACCAACGGCCGTGTCGTGGCTGTAGTGGTCGGACAATCGATGCGTGGGCGTGCCGAGGTAGGGATCGGTGCCAAGCTGCCAGTACAGGGTGTCGACCTGGGTGTCGCGCAGCGGGTCGATCGCCAGCCGCGCCAGCCCCTCGGCGCCAATCGGCGCTTCCATAGTCGGGGCGACCAGCGTCCCGCCGTCGTTGCAGAGAATCAGTCGGTGCGGCTTCATTCCGCCTTGCGCTCCGTTTCGGCTCACGCCAGGCCCGGCAGCCTGTCCCCAACGGTCTTACCGTATCGGCCCGATATCGTGCGCCGCGTCTCAGCTAGCGTCAATGACCCGGTCTCCACGAGCAGGCTCCGGGCGCGTGACGGCCGTGGGCTGCGACCTGGTGTTCGGTCATCCACGCGACCACACACCACACATGGCGCCCAAACTTGGACTACCCTCGGGCCTTGCGGTCCGTGAGCAAAACGACCGGTGAACGCCCATGAATTTCGATGTCGACCAGCACCTCGGCGCGATGGGGCGCTCGGTTTCCTTCCTGGAGCGCGATGGCTCGCCCACCAGCGTGGTCACGCTGGCTCGCAGCTATGCGACGACGCTGGAGGACTTGTGGGACGCCGTGACGAACAGCCAGCGAATTCCTCGCTGGTTCGCGCCGGTGAGCGGCGAACTTCAGCTTGGCGGCCGGTACCAGGTCGAAGGCAACGCCGGCGGTGAGATCACCGCCTGCGAAGCGCATTCGCACTACGCGCTCAACTGGGAGTTCGGCCCTTACGTGAGTTGGGTGGACGTGAACGTGGCGGATGACGGATCGGGACGCGCGCGGCTCACGCTCACGCACACGGCGCACCTGTCGGAGGACTGGGACACCTACGGGCCGGGGGCGGCGGGCGTCGGTTGGGAAATGGGCTTCCTGGGGCTTGCGCTGCATATCGCGGATCCCGACTGGCCGAAGCCCGACCCCATGGAGTTCGCCACCTCGGCGGACGGCAAGGCATTCATCACGGGCAGCAGCGATGGCTGGGGACGGGCAGCCGTGGCGGCCGGAAGCGACCCCGAAACCGCGGCTGCCGCGACACGGCAGACGACCGCGTTCTATACCGGCGAGGAAGTCGAGCCGATGTGAGTCGTCGGCGCCGTCAGGCCGACCACTCGAGGAATGATTCTTCGCCCCGCTCCTTCTGCTTGCGCCTTGTCGCGGCGATCTCTTCGTCGGTCAGTCGGTCCTCAGCCGTCACCACAGTCCGCTCGATGAGTTCGAGCGTCAGCTCTCGTTCGGTGAGCCACTCCCAGCGGTCGACATTGACCGGATGCGGATGCGGGCGAACGTCTTCCGGTCCTATTGCTTCGGCAACCAGAAAGAGATAGCCGGGCGCTTCACCGTTGTGCCGAATTCGACCACGGTTGTATTGCAAGAGGAGTGACGGCTGGTGGGAGAAGGCTTTCGCCACACCGCGGTCCTTAGTGATTGAGCTTCCGCATCTGAGAACCGTCAGCCTTCGATCAGACCCGTGATACCAGGGACCGCTATAGTCGAATTCGCTATCCTTCATATCGTTTAGTCATTGTGAAGATATATTCCCCGAAAGGAATAGGGTATTTCGCGAATGTTCTGCAAGCCAATCATCGCCTAATGTTGCGCCTTCCATAACGAGTTGCCGCGTGCATTCTCAGTAGATTTCAGTTTGAGGTCAAGCCAATGAATCTCGTTCCAACTCCAATGCGTGCTAGAGTGCGACCGGCTCAACGCCGAGTCTTGATCGATGGCAACCCGACGCAAGCGAATCGAGAATGCCCCACTGCCGTCCCCGTTTCCGGAGGGCTGGTATTTCATTTCCAGTCGGGCAGACTTGGTCAAGTCCCGGCTCATCCAGCGGACGTGGATGGGGGAGCACATCATTGCCTGGTGCGATGCGAACGGCGGCGTTTGCGTCGCCGAGGCATTCTGCCCGCACCTGGGCGCCGACCTGGGTCCCGACGCCGGCGGCCGAATCTGTGACGGCCGGCTGGTTTGCCCGTTCCACGGCTATGAGTTCGATGCCAGCGGTCAGTGCGTCGCCACGCCGTATGCCGACCCGCCAAAGACCGCGAAACTGCGGGTCTTCGAGACTCAGGAAGTGCTCGGCCTGATATTTGCGTGGTGGGGCATCGAAGGACGAGCGCCGCAGTGGAGCTTGCCGGACTATCCGCGGGAGGAGCCCGGCTGGACCGACTTCGAAATCAGGACCTTTCGCTTTGCCGGCCACCCCCAGGAGACGACGGAGAACTCGGTGGACTTGGGCCACCTGCGATACGTCCACGGCTATGCCAACGTGGATCGTGTCGCGCGGCTGTCGGTCGACGGGGCTTGCCTGAACAGCGACTTCGACTTCCGGCGAGTTCGGTCGATCGCCAGGGTCGCGAAATTGACTTTCGACATCACCGCCAAGACCCGGATCTTCGGGCTGGGCTATTCGTACGTGCAGATTCGCGAGCACTCCATCGGGATGGATTTGCGGCTGTGGGTGCTGGCGACGCCGGTCGACGGCAGGTTGATCGACTTGTCACTGGTCTCGCATGTGCGGGAGATCCGCAAACCGAAGCGTTGGATTGCGGGTTTGGGATTCCTGCCGACGCCGCTGCGCGCGCCCCTGATGAGCAAGTTCATCGCGGCGATGCAAAACCGGGACGTCTTGCAGGATGTGGTCATCTGGGAGCGCAAGCAGCACCGATCCCTGCCCCGCCTGTGTCGCTCCGACGGCGAGATCATGCCGTTTCGCACCTACTGCAAGCAGTTCTATGCCGATCAGCGCGAGGTGGCGACTCCAACCCCGGAGCAATTCGCCGAAACCCTACAATGACCGGCCAAATTTGCCGCGAATTGCAACCGACAATCCAGGCGGCAGTGCGCAATGCCTTCCGCAGCACCCTGAGATAGAAGGGCAGGCCATGAATCAGGTACTCGGCAAGCTGAGCTCACTGGTCACGGTTCGCCCCTGGATCACGCTCCTCGTCCTATTCCTCGTCACCCTTGCGCTGGGAGCCGGGGCGGTCGTCCGCGCGCCGCCGCCGACGACCGCGGAGACGCTTCCCGACAACAGCCCAATCTCCGACGCGATGGCCGAGATCAATCAGCTCTTCGGGGACCACGGCGAGATCAGTGCCGTCACCCTCATTTTCCGCGGCGACGCGCTCACGCCCGCCGGGCTCTCCCAGATGGACGGCCTCGTCAGCGACATCGTGAGCGACCCGGCCGTGCGAGAGCTTCTGGCTCCGACCAATCCCGTCTTCGCGCCTTCGGGGCTGATCAAGTTCGCGCTCCAGACCGACAGTTTCGACTCGGTGATGCAGGCCCAAATCGACGCCGTCCGCGTACTCCCGGAGATTCAGCCGGCCCTGGCGGCGATGACGGGCACCGACACCGACGGCACGCGGGTCGCGATCGCCAGCATCAGCCTGCTGGACACCGGCGACGAGCGCCTAAAGTCCGCTGAGCGAACGATCAATGAACTGTCTAAATCGTCCGAGGGTCCGCTGAGCGCAAGCAGCGTGTCGTTCATCATCCTCGAGGACGAATACACCGAGGCCACCGAGACGGGGATGGGTCCCCTGATCGGGGTGGCGTTCATTCTGATCGCACTGCTGCTGCTGCTCTTCATGCGCACGGTGTCCGACATGTTGCTGACGCTGGGCGGACTGCTCGTGTCGATCATTTGGATTATCGGTGCGGAAGGCTGGCTCGGTCCGAATGCGCTGGGGCTGATCGGGCCACCGAACTCGCTGACCACCATGGTGCCGATCATCGTGATCGGCCTCACGGTGGACTACGCCATTCAGACCATCTCGCACTACCGCGAGCAACGTCTCGAGGGCAGCGAGGTGCGCGAGGCCATTCGCACGGGACTGCGCATCGTGGCCGTGCCGCTGATGCTGGCGGCGATTACGACAATCGTCGGAATGCTGGCCAGCCTGTTCTCCCCAATCGGCATCGTGCGGGACTTCGGCGTCGTCGCGGGCTTGGGCATCGGGATGAGCCTGATCGTCATGCTGACGCTCGTCCCGGCCAGCCGGACGATCATGGACCGACGACGTGAGAAGCGGGGCACGTTGAAGCCGCCGCGTCCAATCGTGCACGCCTTGCCGGGCATTGAGCGTCTGGCCGGCCTGCTGGGTCGGAGCGTGACCCGCCGGCCGGCGTACTACATCATCGCCGTGGCCGCGGTCACGATCGGGCTGGGGATCGCGTCAACCGGGCTGAAATCAGAATTCAACATCCGCGACGTACTGCCCAGGGGCGGGACCGTGCTGGCGGACTTGGACACCCTGGAAGCGGCTATCGGTGGCACGGCGGAGGTGACCAATGTGCTCATCAAGGCAGAGGCCACGGAGACTCGGACGCTGCTCAACATGCAAGACCTGACGACTGCCTTCGCCGACGAGACCCGGCGCCCTCCGGCAGCTGCAGGGCCAATTCAGACCTCGTATGAATTGCTGCTGCGCGACTGGACGACCGACAGTGGCGTGCCGGGCGACAAGTACGACCCCGAGATCGCGGCTCTCTTCCAAGAGGCCTCTGCCGGCGTGCAGCTCGATCCTGAGCTGATGCAGGAGATCCTCGACCGGATCGAGGCCATGGACCCGGCGCTTGGCCGCGTGCTGGTCAACGATCCGCAGGGCGTTGACTCCTTGCTGGTTCAGTTCCAGAGCTACGGCGGCGACCCCAACCTGACCACGGCGCTGCAGCAGGACCTCGAGGAGCTGTGGGCCGGCGACGACGACGACATTACCGCCACGTCGGAGAGCATCATCTCCATCACCGTCACGGACTCGATTACCGAGCGACAGACCGAGGCAATCGCCACGACGGTGGCGGCGGCCCTCACGGTGCTGGCCGTGTTCTTCTACCTGACGGTGCGCCAGCCGGCGCTTGCGATTGTCGCCGTGGGGCCCATCGTGCTCGTGCTGATCTGCGTGCTGGGCACGATGGCGCTGCTGGGAATCCCCTACTCGCTGATCACGTCAATCATTACCGCGCTCTCCATTGGAATCGGCGTGGACTACACCATCCATGTGATCCATCGCTATCGGGAGGAATTCGCCCGCCTGCGCAACCCGGAGGAATCGGCGGTGCGCACGCTGGCGACGACGGGCTCGGCGCTGCTGGGCTCAGCCATGACCACGGCGCTCGGCCTGGGCGTCCTGGCGGCTTCGCCGCTCCTCGCGTCGCAGCAGTTCGGCATCACCGCGGCGATCACGATCGCGTACTCGCTGATCGTCTCCATTGTGTTGGTGCCGCCGGCCATGACCGTGTGGGGCGCCTATCAGAACATGCGGCTGCGCTCGATGGTCGAGCGCGAGTGGGCCGATCTCGATGTGGCCATCGAGGAGGTGTATCGGCGCCACGAGGGCGACGAACAGGCATCGTCGACGACGGATTCATGAGACGCCGGCACGCCGGCGTTGCCCGTCCCCGCGCCGCTGCCTGAGCCGGGCGTGCAACTCCCGCTAGCCAAGGAGCTTGGACAGCTCCGGAACCTTTCCAGGGGGCTGAAAGGCGCGTACCGCGAGGGAGACGCCAACCGTCGCCTGCGGCACTTCAACGGATGGCTGCGCCGAGCGACGGCGGACGAGGACGGCGAGAAGGGCTACGACCACGCCAAAACCGTAAAGGACTACTACGACCTCTGCGGCGAGTTCATGGTGTTTGGCTGGGGCGAATCACTCCACTTCGCGCCGCTGTCGCCCCACGAAAGCCTGGAGGACTCCAAGACCCGGCATCAGCGGCTGATGATCGCCAAGCTGGAGCTGCGCGAGGGCATGTCGGTGATCGACGTCGGCTGCGGCATCGGCGGCCCGATGCGCCGGGTCATCCGGGAGGCCGGCGTGAGCGTCCTCGGAGTCAATAGCAACGAAATCCAGTTGGAGAAGGCGAAGTCGCTGGACGCCGAGGCAGGTATCGGACACATGGCCGACTACCTCGCGTGCAGTTTCATGGACATGGCGGCCGTCGCGGACGACACGTTCGACCGGGGCTACGCGATCGAGTCGACGTGCCATGCACCCGACAAGGCCGGCGCGTTCGCCGAAATCTATCGCGTGCTAAAGCCGGGCGCCCTCTTCTGGGGTCAGGAGATGTGTCTGACGGACGCGTTCGATCCCAACGACAAGCGGCACCGGCACATCGAACAGGAGTTGAAGTACTCCATCGCGCTCAAGGACATCGCGACGACGGGCCAGGTCAATCGCGATCTCGAAGCGGCGGGCTTTGAGGTTATCGAGGGCCGGGATTTGGGCGTCGCGGCCACTGGTGCGACGACGCCGTGGTATCAGCCCATGGTGAATCGGCGCCAAACGCTGGGAAACGCCCTGCATCGGACGCCCATCGGGCGCAAGGCGTTCATGGGGGCATCGAGGCTGGTCGAGGCGCTGGGGATCTTTCCGAAGGGCGCCACCGACGTCGTCGCGCTGATGCATCGCACCGCCAACGCCTACGTCGCCGGCGGCAGGTCCGGGATCTTTACGCCGCTGTACTGTTTTCTGGCTCGCAAACCCCACTAGTCCCGCTTCGACACTCGGGCGAGCCCAGGTGCGTTAGGCGTTTAGCTCGCGCCGCTGCTCGGCAATGCGGAACTTCAGCTTCTTGCTCGGCTTGCTCGACGGCAGCGGGCTGAACCCGAGCTGGAAGTTCGGCGGGGACACCTCGAGCGTGAAGTGGCGCGCGATCATCAGCACGTTGGCCGCCAGCTGCAGTTCCACCCACCCCGTGCCAAGGCACCGGTGCGTGCCCAACCCATATGGGGCGTAGCCAGGACCGCGATGCTCGTTGCGCGGCGGCTGGTAACGGTCGATGTCAAATTTGTAGGGGTCTGGGAAAACGTCTTCCATGTAATGCGTGGCCGTCTGGGCGATGTGGAGCCGTGCCCCGACGGGCAGCTCGTAGCCCTCGACCACGCACGAATTCATCACGTTCCGAATGGACATCGGGACGATCGGATACACCCGCAGGCATTCCATGAGGAAGCGGTGGGTGACGTCGATTTCTCGTGGCCGGAATGCCTCTCCGCTTGGGTCGCCATTGGCGAACAAGGCATCGGCTTCGTCACGGATTTTCGCGTAGATATCCGGCTTTGACGCCATGGCGTACAAGACGAAGCTGAACATGTCGCCGAGGTATACGCTCGCTATCAGCGCGGCCGAAAGCACGAAGGGCAGATTCGACTCCGGGACGAACTGCGGATCGCTGGCGTGCAGGCTGAGAAGGTCATCCGCGAGATCGCGTGGACATCCAGCCCGCTGGGCCGGCGTGTGGACGCCCTGGACTCTCTCCAGCAGTTTGTCCAAGGACTTCATCCGGCGCCGCATCCCTGGAGTCCGCAGCATGAATTTGGGCATCACCTTTGCGACGTGAACGCTGAGGGCTCGTTCCTTGAACCGCGCCAAATCCGCGAACACATCCTGCGAATCAACGCTGATAAGGAGCGGTGAGAGCTGCGCGTTGATCATTCGCCGGCACATCTCGGTTGCTTGGTAGGTGGCTCCAACCTCCCAATCCGCCATATAGCTCCGCGCGTGCCCGTAGACTTGGTCCAGTTGTCCCAAGAGCCTGCCGCGGGAATACCCTGGACCCAACGACTTGCGAAGCCGAAAGTGATCTGCGCCATCCAGCGACGGCAAGACTCCCGACGCGCCGTAGACCTTCTCGAAGTCCGCAAAATAGTCCCTCGTCCTGAGGTATCTG
Organism: Chloroflexota bacterium; assembly: GCA_028873795.1. Taxonomy (GTDB): domain Bacteria; phylum Chloroflexota; class UBA11872; order UBA11872; family UBA11872; genus JAJECS01. Next base: position 11,952 of record JAPPNP010000009.1, on the reverse strand, counting down.
CGCCCACTGCGATGGACCCAGCGGTTCACCTCGAGGCCGCCGACGAAGATCATTCGTTCCACAAACGGCGGTCTGATCTCAAACACCGGCCCGTACTCTTCGGTGAGCTCCGCGAATAGGGCCGGGAAATTCCCGTTGCGAGCATGTCGATTCAGCATCAGCCGCCACAGGGGAACGGTCGGAATCTTCTTGGTCAGGGCGGAATGCTGGAGCAGCGGCGCGGCAAGGCTCTGGGCCACGGCATCGGCGATCGACCGGCCGATCAAGTCCATATTGCAGATGAAGTGAATGCGCTCCTCATCCTGCTCTTCAAGCTGGAATATGAAGCGAAACACATCACAGGTGTTGACGAGGCAGATGATGATCACGTCTCTCGGGTCGGGAATTCCGCTGTCAAAAATGGCCTTGCCGATGCGGGTCTTCACGAACTGCGCCGCGGTTCGCTCCGGCGAGCTTTCGAACATCTCCGTCTGTCGCGCGGCCCGGGCGAGCGTCCAGAATCCGCCCTCGTGATGATCCAGAATCTCCATCTCAACCAAGCGATCCAGCGTGAGATCGATGATTGAATCGGCGCGGGGCGCCAGCCGTTCGATCCAATACTGGGCGTTGTGTCGACCGGGCTCGCTCGCGATCTCCTTGAGAATGGGATCCAGCGTCGGGTCGCCCGTTTCCGACTGATCAACGAGAAACAGTGACTCGATATCCGTGTCGATGCGCGACATCAACGAAAGCTCGGCGAGTGCCGCGCCGACCACGGCGCAGTTCAGCCGCCATCCAGGAACCTGATGAAAGTAGCCGCTCTCCTCATTGAGCAGCATCAGCAGAAGCTCTTCGGACAGGCTTAACTGACGAGTGGGCGTCTCTTCCGCAACAGCCATGGGACTTCGTCCTCGTGCACGCCTGCGACCGGCCTAGGCATTCGCACACTTGCTGCACCTAGGGGCAATTGTACCGCTCGGGCAGACCGGCGGCAAAGACAGATTACTTCATGACATACCATATCATCTGATCCAATGCTCGATCGATAATGCACACAGTACCCGCACACTAGCTTCTCACCTAATAGGTGCCAATCTCATCCGTTATTCTCGATATCCATCTTCCGTATCTCTCGTGCCGATTAAGCCTTCGCCTTCCTGAAGCGCCAACCGTGCATAATCCTCCCGTAATGGTTGAATGATCGCCTAGCTTCGGAGTCGTCAAACGGATAGTCGGCACCGAGCTGCGTGGCAACGGCCAGCCCGCTCACAAAGCATGTTTCCTGGCTATTGACCAGGGTATGAGCTCCACAGTGCCATGTCCGCCGCCTTCCCTGAATGAATTGGAAGAGGTTCATAATCCACGCTACGTGCCGCACGTCGTGCACGATGTGCTGGAACCACCATCTGCCGACAACTTTTTCGCCATCGATTTCGCTGATTGGGTTATAGGTCACCAGACACGGTTTGTCCGACCGATTGGCCCATGGTTGTTGGTTGTGCATGATGTACGTGATTTCATAGTTGTCCGGTCGCGCCCCGTACTGCGCAATGTGGTTGCTCCGCGTCATCAACGGCTTCACTTCATTGTCGGGAAGAACCGCGGCGTCGGAGTGCACGACGGTGTGATTGTGAAGCTCGCTCTCGTATCGAATCGACGAGAGGATGTAGCGCTCCATCAGCGTGGGTTTATCGAGCATCATCAACGTCTGATTCGCATTGCATGCGAGGATTACTTCGTCAAATGCCTCCGTCGTGCCGTCTTCGTCCTCGACGACGACGCCCGACGACCGCCGGTACACCTTTCTGACCGGACGATTGAGATAGAGCTTGTCCCGAAAACCCGCCGACAGGTTCTCGTAGATGCGACGCGTCCCCTGGTCCCACGTCTGCATGGGCGTGGCCGTCTCAATGTCGAAGAAGTCGAGATACCGGGCGAAGAGCGCGGCGGGCATATCGAACACGTTGGTCGCCATGAGGAAATTGACGAACATCGGCTTCAGAATCTTGTACCGGAAGTCCCCGGAGAATCCGCCCAGATTCAGCACCGTCCCCATGCTGATGTAGTTGAACGGGTTGAGCGCGTTCAGCAACTTCGACCGGGTGCGGCTCAGCCACCCGATCCAGCGCAGGCGCCTCAGGAGGCGTTGGAACTTCGCGATCTCGAATTGCAGCTGCGCTCGAATCTCGGAGTCGAAGTCGTGGGCGTAGATTTGGCCGCGGTATTTCACGCTATAGCTGAATCTGGTGTCGACCAACTTGATGCCGAATTGCTGCATCAACAAGACGATGTGGTCATAGACCGACGGAATGCAGGCGGTTACGGAAATGTCGAAGGGAATCGAGCTGCCATCGTCCTGCGGCATGTCGGCGGTGATCGCGTTTCCGCCGATCCGGTCCCGGGCCTCGTAGAGGCGGAAGTCGAAGCGGTCCGGGTGGTGATGCAATCCCCACGCCGCGGCCAGCCCTGAGATTCCCCCGCCGATGATGGCTATGCGCCGCAGTGTCGCGCCCTCCGGTCGCTTCGCAGCAACGCGCTGCGCAGGGGTACCGCAGTCTGCCGAGTCGTCAAAGATACCGCCCGGTTTCGCTGGGAGCCACGCGCACCGCGCTATGCTCAAGAAACGCTTGGTTCGGATTGGAACGAAAATGCCGGCACGCCTCTCGATCGACGACCTGTTCCAGATCCGCTATCCAACCTACGACGTGCCGCCGCGCCTCTCGCCCGACGGCCGATCGTTGGCACTGACCGATTTTCCGGCCGTTGCGTCTCAGGGGGACGGCAGCGCGGACGAGTACGACGCGCACCACACGCCGATGACCGCTGTTGGCAGCCGGATTACCGTCGTGGACCTGGCAACCGGCGCCCTCTGGGAGCCGTTTGCCCGCGCCGAAGTTTCCTGGGGCGCGCAGTGGTCACCCGACGGCTCGATGCTGGCGGCGTACGTGGTCATGGGCGGCCCGGCCTGCCTGGGGATCCTGCACCTGGCCGATCGCCGAGTGCAGCTCGTCCGGGAGGCGGAGGTCCGGCCCTTCTTCGGCTTCGAGCTGCCGGTTTGGACCCCCGACAGCCAATCCGTCGTGGTGAAGCTTTGGCCGACCGACGAGGCGTGGCTTGTCAACGGACACGCCGCGGTTCCGAGCACCTCAGGCACCGTGGTGATGTCTCACGATCCGGACGCCCAGGCCGAAAACGGTTCGCCAATTCGACTCATCACGGATCGCTACGGCTGTGACTTCGGCGTTGTCAATGTCGAGGCGAGCGAGGTGCGTCGACTCGGCGACAACTGGCACATCATCGGCGGCTGCCGCATATCGCCAGACGGCCAAGCGGTTGCCGTCCCGGTGATCGTTGACGCGGAGATGGCTCGCCTGCAGTTCTACAGCGACTTGATGGTCGTGCCGCTTGACGGTTCCGAACCTCGAGCGGTGGCGCGCCGGGTGACCTTCCTTTACGGCCAGAGCTTTAGCTGGTCACCCGACGGCGCGCAGATTGCGTTTGCGACCGCCGAGCGGCGCCAGCCTGACGGCACCCCGCCGCGCGGCCGCCTATTCGTCACCGACAGCCAGGGCCGGGGAGAGCCGCTCGACGTGTCCGCCGACGCCCCGGACGACCTGAGCCAAGCCTATGAGCACCCGCGCTGGAGCGCGGCCGGCGACCAAGTGTTTTGCATGGTGGCGGATGGCGTCTGGAGCTTCCACAGCGACGGCTCGGGCGCTCGCAAGCACGCCATGGATTCCGGCAGAGTGCTGACGAGCTGGATTCAGCCGCCGGACGATCAAGTCCTGCGTACATCGGTGGACGGCACCGTTCCGCTGCTGATGCGCGACCCGACGTCACAGGCGCTCGAGACAGCCTCCATGGATCTCACGAACGGCGACATCGTGACTCGCGCGGTGCTGCAGAAGACCTACGTCGCCAGGGGCGCAACTCTGGGCATGGATGTCGATTGGGATGAGCAAGCGGTCTATCTACAGCTGGAGGGCGCCGAGCATCCGCCAGAGCCGTGGCGACTCGACTTCACGACCGGAGAATCCAGCCGGTTGGCGTCGCTGAATCCCGGCTTTGAGAACGGGCGGACGGGGTCCCGGCGATCAGTCGAGTACCTGGACGCCGATGGAGAGCGGCGCCGGGCCACCATGTTGCTGCCACCCGACTACGTCGAAGGGGAGCCGCTGCCGACGATTGTGATCGTCTACGGCGGCCTCATGCCCTCGGAGCGCATCCATAGCTTCCGAATGTTCCACTGCCTGTCCCTGGCGGACGGTCACCTCTATGCATCGCACGGATACGCCGTGCTCGTGCCCGACATTCCGCTTGGGACGCGCGACCCCCGTCGCGGTATCGCGCGCAACGTCCTGCCCGCCGTCAACCGGGTCGTCGACTTGGGGATCGCCGATCCGGAGAGGATTGGCGTCTTGGGGCACAGCTACGGCGGGTACAGCGTGCTGGCACTCATTACCCAGACCGAGATGTTTGCCGCGGCCATCTGTTCGGCCGGCGCCGTCAACCTCACCAGCTTCTATGGGGCCTTGAGCGACGCCGGCGACACCACGTGGCTTGGATGGTGCGAAAGCGGCCAGGCGCGACTGGGTGGGAGCCTCTGGGAAAGCCGCGACGCCTACATTGAGAACTCGTCGCTGTTCTACCTGGACCGCGTGAAGACACCGCTGCTGCTGCTGAGCGGCGACGGCGATCCCGGCGCTTTCACCCAAGCGAGCGAGACCTTCAGCGCGTTGCGCCGGCTGGACCAGCGCGTCGAGCTCCGCAACTACCTGGGCGAGGGCCATTGGCCCGGCATGTGGTCCGAATCGAATCTGCGCGATGTGCTCGCCCGCACCATTGCCTGGTTCGACGAGCACCTGAAAGCCGAGAGCGCCGTCGAGGCCTGAGTGATCTCGGGCCGCCGGGCTTAGGATCCCACCGCCACGGTCGACTCGACGCCGCGGCAGGACGCGGCCGGCTGGCCGGCAAGCCATCCAACAGGATGGGGACGGGTGAACCGATCGCGGCGTCGCGGGCCATGCGCTCGGCCGACCCGCCGTGCGACGCGCCGTACCCCGGCTAGCGGTCGGGACGCATCACGCGCAGGGCCTGGGGCACGACCGTGATCGTGACCGGCGGGCGTGCAACGAACTCACCGTCGGCCCAGACTCCGACGTTCCGGTTTGCCGCCAGCTGCACCTGCCGGATCCGGTGATGCGCCACCGCGGGATGCCCCACATGCGAGCCCGCGATCGCGCGAGGCAGCATCCGGAGGATCTCCCACTTGGGCATGCGCCGGACCAGACAGAGATCCAGGCGACCGTCGTCGGGACGCGCGTCCGGCGTGATCCGGATCCGCCCGCCGTAGCGGCTCGTGTTGCCCACGGCCGCCAAGAGGAGTTGCCCACGGAAGGTACCGAAGTCGCCCCGCACCGTGGCGTCGGGCCAGGCGTAGCTGCGAAGCGTGACGGCTGCGCCGTAGAGGTACGCGCCGGACGCGCCCAGGATGGCCGGGGCCCGCCCATCCGCCACGAACTCCGCGACCTCGCTGTCGAAACCAAACGTCGCGACCGTGATGAAATACCCGCCCCTCCCGGCCTGGCCCACCCGATCGTGGGCGACCACATGGCCCAGATCCAGCGTCTGGGTCTGGTGGTGCAGGAGGCCCATGATCGCCGCGTCGGGCGTCGCCGGCAGGCCCAGCGCGTGGGCCAGGTCGTTGCAGCGACCGGCGGGCAGGATGCCCAGCTCAAGCTCCTGCCGGCACAATGCGGGCGCCGCCATGATGCCGTTCACGACCTCATGCACGGTGCCGTCGCCGCCGGACGCCACAATCCGCGTCGAGCCCGCCTCGACGGCCTCGTGGGCCAGGCTCGCGGCCGCTCTCGGAGCGTCGGTGGCGCGCACGTCGGCCTCCGCGCCCTGCGCCTCCAACCTGGACGACAGCCGCATCGCCAGCGCCAGGGCACGGCCGCGGCCGGCGCGCCCGTTCGCAATGATCGTCCACCGATCGCGGGACCGACGCATGGTCTAGCGCCGCCGATCGTTTCGCCGCATGGCGACCTCGCTGGCCCAACTCTGGCTCGGCACTCGCGTTTGGGGGGTCAGAACGATGTCGCCCCATGGTCCGACCTGACGCGCAATCTATCCCGCAGCGCACGGTCGCCGCAACCCGACGATGAGCCCCCCAACGATTGATACTGCGTGGGAAGGCTGACGTCGCAGAAGGCTCGATCTCATTCCTCAATTTGACGACAACGATGCAGCTTGCATGTTGACAACATGGTGAATATCTAGAGTTTTCGATAACAGTGCAATTGCTTTTTCATCCAAGCGTGTTACGATTAGCTTTGGGCGGGCGCTGCATAGTCGGGACCAATCAGTATTGCCCACGATTTCGTCGAACCGCGGAAATAGTGCCGGCGAGGATCAGCGTTGACACAACCGGGCGAACGCGACCAATCGATCGCCATGCTTCGCGACCGGCTGTCCAAGCTCACCGAGGCCAGCCTGCGCATCAATGAGAGCCTCGATGTCGACGCTGCCCTCCAGGGAGTGATGGACGGCGCCCGCTCCGTGGCGCGTGCTCCCTACGCCGTAATTACCACGCTCGATGCCTCAGGTCAGGTGGAGGAATTCTTGGCACTGGGCATCGAATCCAGCGACGCGGATCGGATATGGCAAGCCCCCGAGGGACTGAGGTTATTCGAGTACCTGAACAGCATTACTCGACCGCTGCGATTAGGAAACCTGGAAGAGTTCGCCAAGTCAATAGGCCTCCAGGAGTTCCGCATGCCCATCAAGCTCACGGCCTTCATGGCGGCTCCCATTCTCCTCCGAGGTGCGCGCGTCGGAAACCTTTACGTCGGGAGCGATGAACCGGGACGGAGTTTCACGCAGGACGATGAGGAGTCCTTGGTCATGTTTGCCTCGCAGGCGGCGCGCGTCATCTCCAACGCCCGCATACACCGAGACGAAAAGCGCGCCAGGGTCGAGCTCGAAACCCTCGTCAACACCGCGCCCGTGGGCGTCGTCGTCTTCGACGCCCGGACCGGAGCGCCGGTGTCGATCAACCGAGAGGCCATGCGAATCGTGGACGGCCTGCGGGACGGTGACCAGCGGCCCGAGGACCTTCTGGAGCTGGTGACCTTCGAGCGGGCGGACGGCCGTGAGGTCTCCCTCAGGGAGCTGCCCGTGGCCCAGGCGCTCCAGTCCGGAGAGACGGTCCGGGCCGAGGAGGTCGCCCTGCGGGTTCCCGACGGGCGGAGCGTCACGGTGCTGCTCAATGCCACACCCATTCGCTCGGAAAACGACGCGGTGGTGTCCATGGTCGTGACCCTGCAAGACCTCACGCCCCTCGACGAATTGGAGCGGCTGCGTGCCGAGTTCCTGGGCATCGTGAGCCACGAGCTGCGCCTGCCGCTGACCTCGATCAGCGGCTCGGCGACCGCCATGCTGGATGACACGTCGGACCTGGATCCTGCCGAGTTGCGCCAGTTTCTGCGCATCATCTTGGACCAGGCCGCCAGCATGCGAGACCTGATCGGCGACCTGCTGGACGTGGCCCGTATTGAGACGGGCACCCTGCCGATCAACCTCGAACCGGCGGATGTGCCAACGCTGGTTGACCGAGCCCGGAGCATGTTCGTGAGCGCCGGAGGCGGTGACAACCTCGGAATCGATCTGGCGCCCGACCTGCCCCTGGTGATGGCGGACAAGCGGCGCATCGTCCAGGTCATCAGCAACCTCCTGTCCAATGCCGCCCGGCATTCACCGGAATCGTCGGTAGTCAAAGTGGCCGCGGCGCCCGAAGGGGGCTACGTCGAAATCTCCGTCTCCGACGAAGGCCGCGGGATTCCTTCCGAGCGTCTGCCCTATCTGTTTCGGAAGTTCGCTCCCGGGGCGGCCGACGACCGGGGGGACGACACCGGCCTGGGGCTGGCGATCTGCAAGGGAATTGTCGAAGCCCACGGCGGCCGCATTTGGGCCGAGAGCGATGGGCCGGGACTGGGCACGCGATTCGCGTTCACCGTCCCGGTCGTCGAGGAGGAGCCAGCCGAGCGCCATCGCCCCCCGCCAAGCGCGCGGCGGGTGGCACAGAAGGGCGAGCTCATTCTCGCCGTCGACGACGATCCCCAGATGCTGCGGTTCATCCGGAGAGCGCTCTCCCAGGCTGGCTATGAGGCGCTCGTGACCGGCGATCCGGACGAGGTGCTGGCTCTGGTCGAGGAAACCGGACCCGATCTGATCCTGCTCGACCTCATGTTGCCCCGGACCGACGGCAAGGAGCTCATGCGGGACATCCTCGCCGTCACCGAGGCGCCGGTGATCTTCATTTCCGCCTATGGCCGCGATCAGGTGGTGGCGGAGGTTCTCGATTCCGGGGCTGCCGACTACATCGTGAAGCCCTTCTCGCCGACCGAGTTGGCGGCCAGAGTGCGGGCGGCGCTGCGCAGGCGGGCGGGCTCGCACCAGTTCGAGCCGGTCGAGCCCTACGTGCTGAGCGATCTGACCATCGACTACGCCCAACGCGTGGTGAGTCTTGCCGGCCGCCAGATTCAGCTCACGGCCACCGAATACCGGCTGCTCTACGAGTTGTCGGTCAACGCCGGGCGGGTGCTCACCCACGACCAGCTGCTGCGCAGGGTCTGGGGCCCAAGGAAGTCCGGCGACATTCGAGCGCTCCGCACGCATCTGCGCCGGCTGCGACAGAAGCTGGGCGAGGACGGCAACAATCCCACCTGGATCTTCGCCGAGCCCCGTGTCGGGTATCGCATGCCGAAAGCTGAGGGATCGGACAACGCACCACCAGAATCCGGGGGCTAGCCGCCGACGGCGCGGGCGCACTCGGGCTCTACCCATCTCGTTGCACGGGAGACGCTAGCCAAGAGTTCGGACGACCTCGCCGCGCCGCGGGGGCCGGCCCGGGACCGCGGCACGCTCGCCCTGGCGACCGCCAGCCGCGGCCCTGCTCGGCCACCGGAGCTAGATTTGCCGCAGGTTCGCGAAACGTCATCGAAAAAACGCCAAACGTCACGTCGCCGTCACTTCGACGTGATACCTATTCGGTCCAATAGCACCTCGATGCCGGCGCATCCGCCGCCTTCGCCGGAATGCTGGCAGGGCCGTGGGCGACACCCGCAGCTACCGCGGCCGTCGCGTGTATCGATCGGCGCGGCACGGCGCCGGCAGCCGAGGCTTCCGCTGGCCGATCCACGCGCCTACCGACGAATGGAGGAGTCCGATGCGACGGATGCTGGCCACCGTGGCCGTGGCGCTGGCGCTGGCGGCCCTCACCAGCGGAGTCGTCGTCGCCCTCAACTACGAGGGCGAGGACTTTTGCCAGGACGCGCCCGCCTGGCCTAACGGGAGCTATCTCGGCCAGATGCACCCGTATCATTCGGACTTCTACCGCAGCTACGCCGAGTACCGCGGCTGGGATCCGTGCAGGACCTGGGCTGACGATCAGCGGAACTCGGCCGTTCGTGGGCTGGCGGCGCTGGGCTACACCGTGGTCGAACCGGGAGCCGCGTCCCCAATGCCCGCGCCGCCGCCACCGGCGACGTCCCCGCCCCGTGAGGCCGCCCTGAACTACGAGGGCGAGGACTTCTGCCGACACGCGCCCGCGTGGCCGAACGGGACCTATCTCGGCCAGATGCACCCGTATCACGCGGACTTCTATCGCGGCTACGCCGAACACCGCGGGTGGGACCCGTGCACAACTTGGGCCGTGGACCAGCGCCAGTCGGCCATCCGCGGGCTGCGGGAGCTGGGCTATGCCGTGGGCGAGCCGGCAGTGGCGCCGCCGGCGCCCGCACCGACGGCGTTGACGCGCCTCACCACCAACTCCGCGACCGACGCGGATCCTGCCTGGTCGCCCGATGGCCGGCGCCTCGCGTTCATCTCCACCCGCGACGGAAATCAAGAGATCTACGTGATGAACGCCGACGGCACCGGCCAGACGCGCCTCACCGCCGACGACGGCGTCGATGCGTTCCCCGCGTGGTCGCCCGACGGCCGGCGCCTCGCGTTCGATTCCAACCGCTACGGAGATCGCGACGTATTCGTGATGAACGCCGACGGCTCCGAGGCCGAGATCCTCACCCTCGACCTGGGCGAGGATACGGACCCTGTCTGGTCGCCCGACGGCCGGCGCCTGGCGTTCACCTCCGACCGCTACAGAGATCGCGACATTTTCGTGATGAACGCCGACGGCTCCGGGGTCGAGATCGTCACCCTCGACCTGGCGAACGATCTGTTCCCCGCCTGGTCGCCCGATGGCCGGCGCATCGCCTTCACCTCCGACCGCGACGGGAACTGGGAGATATACGTCATAAACGTCGACGGCTCCGGGGTGACGCGTCTCACCGCCAACGAGAGCCTCGATGCATATCCCGCCTGGTCGCCCGACGGCCGGCGCCTCGCGTTCACCTCCACCCGCGACGGAAACGCGGAGATCTACGTGATGAACGCGGACGGCTCCGGCCAAACGCGCCTCACGGTCAATGACGGTCTCGACGCGGGCGCCGCCTGGTCACCCGATGGCCGGCGTCTCGCGTTCACCTCCGACCGCGACGGGAACGACGAGATCTACGTGATACCGGTGGCAGCGACAGGCTGACCGCGGCGGCGGTGACGGGTACGCGCGCGAGATTCCGCTGAGCGCGACGTCGGCTCCAGGCGCTCGCCGGGGCTGGCAACGGCGCGGTGAAAACCGATGAGTCACTGCCGCGGCCGTGGCGCCGGCGCCAGGGCCGCGCCGCCGGTCATCGCGAGTTTTGGGGCCACGCGACCCGAGTTTCCCGCATATTCACCAAACGTCATCGGGAAATTGCCAAAACGTCACAGCAACGTCACATCGACGTGGTACCTAGTCGAACCAGACCTTGAAAGCGATACATCTTCACCAGTCGCCCGAAAGCTGGTAGAGCCGTGTGCAACACCCGCCGCAACAGCGATCGTCGCGCGCGTGAGTAAGCACGGCAACGGAGGCTGCTGATGGCCGACCTGCGCGAATACCGCCGCATGACCGGCGACACGAAGCATCGATGGCACTGGCGATTGGATTGTCATGGGTGGCCGGTCCTCGGGGGCTTCAACGTTCTCCACACCACGCGATTGCCCGAGCCACGGTGCGCGAGCTGCGGCCAGCTCGAGCGATGGCGAGAGGCCCCGACGTCCACCGGCACTCTCTCGAAATGGCCCATTGCCGCGCCATAAGGCTCTCGACGCCTCCTCCACCATGGGGCGGCCGGTGTTGGACGATCCTCTCTTTCCAGGCTTGCAGTGCCCAGACTCCCGCCGGCCGCCCCGCCTCGAGACTCGGAACTCCACGTGGATCGAGCGGTATTGGGTTCCGACGGCCTGGCAATCACCCTCGCGTACCTACCCGAAGCGAGCGAAGACGATGAACCCGAACCCATCTGAAGCGTTGCTCACGCTCTTGCCATCTTGGCCGGCAACACGAGCACGCCTTCGTCTTGCAGAAAGGCAGCACACATGGACGGACTAATGGAACATCCGCAATGCCCGTTTTGCGGTGGGTTCCTCACATCCGCTTCTTCCGGGCTCCACCGTTTAGACAACGAATCACACCACCTGCTCAACAGCGAACCACGGCTTCGCTTGCCGCTGGCCTACGCCGGATACAGCGCCAAGGTCTGCAAGACGTGCGGTTTCACCGCCTTCTTCGAGAGCGAGGAGCAACCCGCGCATCATGCACTGGAGTAGCTAGCAAGCATCGGCAACGCTCCGCGCGCCGGCGCCGGAGTCCCCCCATCCGTCATTCCCGCGGAGGCGAGAATCCAGTCCTCGGTAACCACCCGCGCCACCACGAGTGCTTCCAGGCCACCCCCTCCGTCATTCCGGCGAAAGCCGGAATCCAGTCGGGGAAATGAGGAGGCGCGGCGGAGACGCGGCGTCGGGCGGGTCGCAGACCCGCCCCTTGTATGTTGCAAGGCCCCGCGGATCGTCCGTGGGGAAGCAGCG
>JAPPNP010000019.1 GCA_028873795.1 Chloroflexota bacterium | reverse complement strand
TCACCATGTCTCCGAACACCTGTTCACCATGTGTCCGGTCTGGACAGGGAGAGGGTTAGGGTGAGGGTCTCCGAAGGCAGGAATCCATGACCACCGACGTCATCAGCCTCAAGGGCATGATCTTCTTCGCCTACCACGGCGCCCGCGCCGAAGAGCGCACCCTGGGCCAGCGCTTCGTGGTCGACATGGACGTCCACGCCGACCTGCGCGCCGCCGGCCAGTCCGACAGCGTCAGCGACACCGTCAACTACAGCGAGCTCTACGCCGTCGCCCAGGACGTGATGCACGGGCCGCCGCGCAATCTGCTCGAATCCCTCGGCGAAACCATCGCCGCGCGCGTCCTCGCCGAGTTCCCCCGCGTCACCCGCGTGCGCGTGCGCATCGCCAAGCCCAGCGTCGCCATCGCCGGCTCCATCCTCGCCGAAGCCGCCGTCACCATCGACCGCGCGCGGCCGACGAGCCCATGAGGTGAACTGTCTGGCGCGGCGTACGGCCATCGGTTTCGTGGCCCGGCACGCGCTCGTGCTCGTTTTCGCGTGCACCATGGCCGCATGCGACGCCCCCGCCGACACTCCGGCAAGGTCCGGCTCGCATTTTCAATCGCACCTTTCGGCCACTGACAGGGCCGACCTGGTAGCCCTGTACCACGCGACCGATGGGCCGAATTGGACGAACAACACCAACTGGCTCAGCGAGGCGCCGATCGGCACCTGGTACGGCGTCAGCGCCGACCCCACCGGCCGCGTCACGATGCTGCGGCTTGATGACAATGGTTTGCGGGGACGGATCCCGCCCGAGCTGGGAAGCCTCACCACCCTGGAGCGCCTGTGGCTGAGCGGAAACGAGTTGCGAGGACCGATCCCACCGGAGCTAGGGCAGCTGCAACTGTTGCGGTTGCTGTTGCTCCAGGGCAATCAGCTCAGCGGCGAAGTCCCAGGCGAGCTGGCTCACCTCGTGCGCCTGAGATCGCTGCGGCTCGAAGACAACCAGCTGCGCGGGGCGATACCTCCCGAGTTGGGCCGCATGGGCCAAAGGGGCCGCCTGCAGGTGCTCAAGCTCGGCGGCAGCAATCAACTCACCGGCTGCATCCCCGAGGGGTTGCGCAATGTCGAGGACAATGACCTTGCCGACCTCCGCCTGCCGTACTGCGGAGTCGACGTCAGCGCGCCCGATACGGCCGCGCTGGTCGCGCTCTACTTCGCGACCGACGGGCCGCACTGGACGAACAACACCAACTGGCTGAGTGGGGCGCCGCTTCATGCCTGGCAGGGCGTCACCACCGATTCCACTGGTCGGGTCGTGGAGCTGAGTCTCCCGGAGAACGAGTTGAGCGGGGAGATCCCCTCGGAGCTGGGCAACCTCACGAACCTGCGAAGGCTCTTTCTCTCGGAGAACCGGTTGCGTGGGGAGATTCCGCCCGAGCTGGGTCGTCTCGCCAATCTGGAAGCGTTATATCTCGATTTCAACCGGATAACCGGGTCGATCCCGTCCGAGTTTGGCAACCTCGCGAACCTGGCGAGCCTCTCCCTCGCGGGGAACCAACTGAGTGGATCGATTCCCGCCGGGCTGGGCCGCCTCGCCAACCTCGTGCAGCTGTCCCTCTGGGACAATCAACTAGGTGGAACGATCCCAGCCGAGTTGGGCCGCCTGACCAGCTTGCAAGGACTCTATCTCGATGGGAACCAACTGCGCGGGGACATCCCACCCGAATTGGCCCACCTGACCAATCTGCAAAGCCTCTATCTCCGTGGAAGCAACCAATTCACCGGGTGCGTTCCCGCCGGATTGCGCGACGTGCCGGACAATGATCTCGCCGAGCTTGGTCTGCCGTTCTGCGAGGCCAGCTGACCCAGTCCCGAACTACGGAGCCGTGCGGCCGCGCTCCTGCTCCCGCCGCTCGTCGAACTCGCGCAGCATCACGTTGCCCAGCGATGGCGGGCGGCGATAGCCCACCACGTCCTTCGCCAGCGACCACTCGTGCGCCTCCAGCTGGCGGGTGATCAGGTCGTCGGCCTGTTCGAGATAGGTGTCAGGCTCGATCTCGCCGCGGCGCACGGCTTCGATCGGGGCGCCCGTGAGGACGTGCCAGGCCTTCGATCCTGGATTCGCGGGCGTCTGCAAATCATGCGCGACGGCCCCGCTCCAGGCGGTGCGGTCCACGGGCAACCGGTTGGGGTCGCGAAAGGCCGGCTCGCGCAGCACCGAGCGTCGAAACGGGACGGCGGCGTCGGTGCGCGCCAGCGCCCGCTGCGCCTCGGGCTCCAGAAAGAACTGGGCGAGCCGCCAGGCCGGCTCAGGGTCGTCGCTCGCACTATTGACGGCAATGCACATCTCCATCCCTTCCGTCACCGGCGACCCGTCCGTCCACGCGGGCAGCGGCGCCACGCCCCACGGAATCGTCGGCCGCACCTGCGACGCGAAGTCGCTGGCGTCGACGTACAGCGCCACCCGCCCGCCGTTGAACGGCGTCCCAAAGCGCTCCTCGATGCCCAGCTCGATCCGCGACCGGCTGCGCCAGCCCGCCATGCGCCCCAAGGTGCGCGAGTGCACGGGCGAGTGCATCGTCGAACGGGTCTGATCGGCGACAAAGAACGCCTCCGCCCCCGTCAGCCCTGCCGCGTCGGCCAGTGCCGCCCGCGTCAACCACGGCACGGCGGCGAGCCCGTAGCGATCCACCCGCTCCTCATCCGCCGCCGTGAGCCGACGCGCCGCAAACTCGAACTCCGCGATCGACCAGGGATCCTCCCAACTCGACGGCGGCTCCACCCCGGTCTGTTCCAAATGGGCCTCGTTGTAGAACACCCCCAGATAGGCGGCGCCGATGCTGAGGGCCGTCACTTCACCGCCCGGTCCCGGCCGCGCCTCGATGACCGCGGGCGCTAGGTCGTCGAATTCCACGTCCCGCGCCACGAATTCGTCCAGCGGCGCCAGGTACCCGCCGGCCGTCAGGTCGAACACGTCGTCCGCCGCCACGCGAACCACGTCCGCGTCAATGCCGTCGACAAGGCCGGCGCGCATGCCCTCGCCCGCCAGGGTGTTGTCCAGTCGCACGTCGAGATCGACCTCGGGTTGGACCTGCTCGAAGTCCGCCAGCGCCTGGCGCAGCGCGTCCACCTCGGTGGCAGTGCCCCAGCCCGCGTAGCGGATCGTCGTGCCGGCTGGCAGCGGCGTGGCTTCGGCCGCGGCGAGCACCGCCGCGGTCGGCGACGGAGTCGGCGTGGGAGTAAACGGCGCCACGCGAATCGACTCGACCGGCAGGGGAGTCACCGGCGGCAGGTCCGCCTTTCGCGGTCCCACGTCGCATCCGGTGACACCGGCCACGACGGCCAGCGGCAGGGCGCGCAACACGGCGCGCCGCGAACAGCGTCCGGCGGCGGTGCGCGAGCGTCGATGGCCCGGCGATGGGGATGGGTTCGCCACGTGGTGGAAGCCTTGGGGCTGACCGACGGGCGACGGCGAACCGCCGCACGGAACGCCGGACGGCCCGACGTGCGCCAGCCCTGGCGCCCCGGGGCAGGATAGCAGCGGCCCCCGGCGGATCAGCCTCCGAAACACACCGTCCCCACCGCTTCGAGACACCCTCCGCACCTCCCAGCGCATCGCCGCCCCCGCGCGTGACGCTCGCACAGCGCGTCGCCACGATCCGATCCCCGCTCCATCGTTGGGAGAGGGTGCCGGTGACCCGCCTCCGGTGGCCCGCGCTGCGTGCAGCGTGGGACCGGCCGCGGTCATCCATCCCAGGCTGCCCGCAGCCTGGGCCGCCGCGCCGGAATCCCCGTTCGTGGTGAGCCCGTCGAACCACGTAGTCCGCCCCCGTCGCCCTCGATGGGAGCGGGCCGGGGTGAAGATGACTAGGCGAACGATTCCCGCACACGCCCGCCGCAGGCGACGCACTCACCCACCACCGAGGAGTCCCCGCCGGGCACTGCGCTACCCTGCGGCCGCGGCCCATGACCGCCGCTCGGCGGCTTCACCAGAGGCGATGACCATGTATCGCGCCGGCATCGTGGGGCTTGGCGTCGGCAAGCGGCACGCCGGCGCCTATACCGGCAGCAACGCCACCGAGCTCGTCGCCATCGCCGACCTCGACGCCGCGCTGCTCGACGAGGTCGGCCGCGACTTCGACGTGCCCCACCGCTACACCAGCCTCGAGGCCATGCTGGAGCACGAGACTCTCGACATCGTCAGCGTCGCCACTCCCTGCCAGTTCCACGCGCCGATGGTCATCGCCGCCGCCGAGGCCCGCCCCAAGGCCATCATTTGCGAGAAGCCCATGGCGCCCGACATGGGCGGCGTCGAAGCCATGATCGCGGCCTGCGACGAGCACGGCGTCAAGCTCGTCATCAGTCACATGCGACGGCAGCTACCGCAGTTCGCGCACGCGCGCCGACTCATCGCCGAGGGCGCCATCGGGAGGCCCCTCGCCTGCACCGTCAGCGCCCAGGAAGGCGGTTTGCTGAATCAAGGCTCCCACGTCGTCGACCTCGTCCGCTTCATGCTGGGCGACCCGGCGGTCGAGTGGGCCGTGGGCCAGGTGCAGCGCGAAACCGATCGCTACGAACGCCGCCTACCGGTCGAGGATCTCTGCGGGGGCGTCATCGCCTTCGAGGGCGGCACGCGCCTGGTGCTCGACGTGGACATCGGCGCCAACCCCAGGATCGGCAATTGGGGCTTCGTCCTGGCGGGCGACGAGGGCGTGCTGCGCGTCAGAGCCCACCAGGCGGACGGCCGCGAGGCCTTCGACCTGCATCTGACCTCATGCGCCCACGGCGAGATGGATCTGGCGTCGACGAAGTTCCCTGTGGTCGATCCCTGGCCCGCCCAGGTCGACAAGCTGGCCACCTGGCTCGACGGCGGACCCGAGCACGTGCAGTCCATCGCGCGCACCAAGCCGTCGCACGAAGCCCTCATGGCCATCTACGAGTCCGCGCGCACCCGCTCGCGCGTCACCCTGCCGCTCTCGACCCGCCGCTCGCCGCTCGAGGCCATGATCGAGGACGGCCAACTGACCGTTCGCTATCCGGGCGCCTACGACATCCGCCATGCCGGGGTCTACCCCCCGTTGGAGGTCTGAGCCGTGTCCGGCACATCTGACCAGGACCGACCCCTGCGCGCCGCCGTCGTCGGCGCCCGCATCGGACGCACGCATGCCGCCGGCTACGCCGCCAGTGAGCGCGCCGAGCTGGTGGCGATCTGCGACGCCATCGAGTCGCGCTGCCACGCGCTGGCCGACGCGCACGACGTGGAGGCCCGCTACACCGACTTCGAGACCATGCTGCGCGAGCAACGCCCCGAGGTTCTCAGCATCGCCACGCCGCAGGCGACCCACGCGCCGCTCACCATTCTCGCCGCCAGCCGCTACAAGCCCACCGCCATCCTGTGCGAGAAGGCCATGGCCGGAAATCTGGGCGAGGCGCGCGCCATGCTGGAGACCTGCAACAGGCACGGCGTCAAGCTCGCCATCGGGCACCAGGGCCGCTGGCTGCGGCCATTCGAGCAAGCGCGCGACGCGGTGGCGGCCGGTGACATTGGGACTCCCGTCTTCGCCCGCGTGGGCTGCACCGTCGGCGGCATCACCAATCACCTCACCCACGCCCTCGACCGCATGCTGTTCATGCTGGACCAGCCCGAGATTGAGTGGGTGCTGGGCAACGTCCAGCGCGAGACCGACCGCTGGGAACGCGGCTGGCCGAGCGAGGAAATGGCCGTCGCGGTCGTCGGCCTGGCCGGCGGCATGCGGCTGGCACTGGAAAGCGAGACGCCGGACGCGCCGGGCCTGGAGGCCCACACGCACCTCATCGTCGGCGCCGACGGCCTGCTGATCGTCTCGCAGGACGGCCGCGGCGCCGACTACGCCGTGCGCATCGTCGGCCGCGACGGACGCACCCGCGACATCCCCGGCGACGCCGACTACTACGACGACGCCCGCCTACGCGAAACCGATGCGCTGGCAGCCTGGGCCGCGGGCGAGGTCGACGAGCATCGCGGCGACGCCCACCTCGCCATCAAGACCCACGAAGGCCTCATGGCCATCTACGAGTCGGCCCGCATCCGCGGCCTCGTGCGCCTGCCCCTCAAGACCATGGCCTCACCGCTCATCCAGATGATCGAGTCCGGCGACCTGCCCGTGCGCTACCCCGGCCGCTACGACATCCGCCACCACACGGCGGCGTACCGGAGCTAGCCCGCCGCTCGCAGCTCGAAGCCGTGCGTTCCGGTGCGCGGCCTACGCCCGGCGACGGGCGCGAACGGCAGACCGCGCTGCCAGGGCGGCCAGCACCGCCAGGGCAGCCGCCGCCCCGCCCGCGACGACCACGACGACCGGCCCGACGCCGGCAGCCTGGCTGCGGGCGCTGAGCGTGCGCGGCTCCGTGTCCAGGAAGTCGAGTTCCCACACCAGAACGCCGTTCTCGATTCGATCGGCGTTGTGCTCCGTAATCTCCCCGGGCAGCGAGACGCGCACCCGGAACTCGGCGGTATTGACAATCGCGGCCGTCATGCCGGCGGTAAAGTCTCCGTTCTCACCGGCCAGCTCCTCGCCCAGCGGCGGGGCGTCCATCGTGAACCGCCAACCGTCTCCCTCACGCACGAACCCAAAGTCCACCGCATCGGTCATGTCGTCCGCGCCGCCCAGAGACTCCGCGGCCAGCTCCATGTCGGCAACAGGCACAGTGATGCGCTGACCGACGAAACCATCCTCGCGGTACGCATCGACGACCGCGCCCGGCGGTAGGTCGTCGACGTCTCCGAGCATGTCATCCGGAGATTCGTCAGCAGCCGTGAGCAAGGATTCGTCAACCGCCACCACCATCTCAACTGCTCCAGAGCCGTCCTCGTCCACGGTGAAGCTCATCTCGACGCGGATGCAGCCCGTGAGGACGATTGCGCACAGCGCCGTCAGCAGCGCGACCGGGAGCCGTCGCCCAAAGTTCCGTGCGGTCATGCCGGCACGTTCTCCATCGCTCGCAGCTCGAACGCGTGCGTCCCAATGCGCACGGTCGTCCGCACCTCGCCGTCCGTGACCACGAATCCGGTCGCGGCCACGGCCTCCGCGTCGTCCAGCACCGTCTCGGAGTCGCGGTAGATCAGCGTCTCGCCTGAATCGCCCGAGCGCTCGAGCACGATCTCGGCTTCGATGCCCGCCGGAACCTCCACGACCAGCGCCTGTCCGCCAGCCGTCCGCCGCCAGCGCACCGCGATATCGCCGTGAGGCGTCGGGAACGTCCCCTCCACTCGCGGCAGTGAGCCGGACCGCGGGGCGATGCGGCAGGTGGCGAATCCCGGACTGGTCGGCGTGACCCCGAGCACCCGCGTCGAGAGCACGTAGCCCACCAGGATGCCGCCGGTGTGCGCCAGGCTGCGCGTCGACATGGGCCGCACGAGGTTCTCATCGTGTCGCTGGGCGTAGTCGGAGTCCTCGACGATCCGGTGGCCGCCGGTGAACGGATCCCACAGCTCCCAGATCATCGGGTTGTCGGTGGACTCCAGCATCGGGCGATACCGCCGCTTGATGAGTTCGAGCCCCTCGTCGATCAGCCCCGCGCCCAGGATCGCGTCGGCCACGTAGCCGAAGAACAGCGGCGTGGCCTGCACCAGGTCGTCGTATTGCTCCACGATCGCGCGCGCCACGTCTTCGACCCGATCGGGCGGCGCGATGCCGTAGAGGATGGCGTAGGCATTCGAGATGTCGCTGTAGACGCCATCCGGCCCCGTGGCCCGGTCGCTGTCCCAGAACAGCCCGCGATCCTCGTCCCAGAAGTTGCGCCGCAGCGTCTCCCGCACATCGGCGGCGATCCGGCGCCAGCGTTCCGCGTCGCGCGGCACGCCCACCCGATCGGCCAGCCAGGCCGCGTCCTCCAACCCGCCCACGTAGAGCGCGTTGGTGATGAAGCTGGCCCCGCGCAGGTCGTTGGCCGTCCAGTCCAGCGTGTTCTGCAGCGGCAGGTTGCGCAGCAGGCCGTCGGCGTCCCGATGCGGCTCGTACCAGTCGATCTGGGGCGGCACGCTGCGATACAGCTCCTCCAGCACCCAGCGCCGCCCGGTGTGCAGGTAGTGCTCGCGCACGCGCATGCTCCACTGGAACAGGAAGTTGGCCACCACGTAGCGCTGCGGGTTCTCCGGCGGATAGACCATCTGCAGCATCCCGTCGCCGCGGTTGCTCAGCGGCACCAGCCGCATGAACCGGTCCGTGAGCGTCAGGTCGCCGTAGGCCGCGAAGCACATGTGCATCACGTGGCTGCCGTCGCCGGTGTTGAAGATCGCCCGCTCGCGGAACCCCTCGTGCACCAGCGTGTCCTCGAAGTTGAGGTAGGCCGTATCGGCGCAGGCGGTCCACAGCGCGCCGAGCAGCGGGTCGTCGCACTCGAACGCCCCGCGCCGCTCGGCCGGATATACGTACTCGTCGACCGAGACCGACTCGATGTGCACCGGGTCGTAGTTGCTGCGCACGCACAGGTGCAGATAGCGGAACTGCTTGTACTCCGCCGGCTCCCACACCTGCGGCCCCTCGCGCGCCAGGTAGCGGTCGCCGTAGGGCGCGCCGGGCGGGATGCGGTTGTCGATGATCTGCTGCCCGTAAGTCATGTCGACGATGGCTCCGGCGGGCGCCGTCAGCCGCACGCGCGGGAATCCGAAGAGCTGCCGCCCAAAGTCCAGCACGATGAACGGCGACCGGATGCCGTGTCCGCGCGCGAACACGCCCTGCATCTCCGTCACGCCGTCCGGCCCCATCAGGGCGTCGGCGTCCTCGATCACCGCGTGCTCCAGCGGGAAGTGCACTTCCTGCACCAGGCGGTCCGGCAGATCGCGCACGGCCCCGCGGCTCTCCTCGATCACTTCGCCGGTGGCCAATGCACGCACCGGATACACCTCCCGCTCGTCCAGCAGCGCCGTTTCCCGGGCCTCCAGCAGCACCCAGTCGTAGTCGCGGGCCGGGACTTCCCAGGCCGGGTCCCAGTCGCTGTCGTCGAATTCCGGCTCCATCCAGTCGGGCGGATCGGCGGCGGCGTCAAAGACCTCCGGCGGACCCACCAGCGAGTGGATGACCTTGATCGTCCGGTCCCAGGCCTTCGCCGCACGCACCCGCCAGGCGGCGTCGGTGCCTATGGTCGAGGTGGCGCCGTCTTCGTTCTCGGTTTCGAGCTGCGCCCACAAGCCCGCCCGTTCGCCCACGCCATAGGCGTTGCCGCTCCAGCTCGCCCAGCCGTCGCCCTCGCGAGGCGTGGCGTAGTGATAGGCCCGCACGGCGATGGTGTTGGCGCCCGCCCGCAGGTGCGCCGCCACGTCGTGGATGTCATAGCTCTTGCGCCGCGGGTCGCTGCGCGCCGGTCCGCGCGCGATGTATTTCCCGTTGACCCAAAGCGCGTAGCGGTCGGACGCGGTGATGCGCAGCCGCGCCTTTGCGGGCGCCGCCGCCAGATCGAACGAGCGCCGCGCGTAGAGGAAGAGGTGAAACGGCTTGCGCTCGCCCTCGACCCAAATCCAGCGCCCAACCCACTGCCGCACCGAGCGCAGCTCCGGCGGCGTCGCTGGATGCATCGGTTCCTCTTCCCCGCCCCGCTATCGGAAACGAGTATGCGCAGGCGCCGACGGCAAGTCGAGCGTCAGCGCCCGGACTTTCACGCCCCGGCCGGCAGCACCTCGAAGATCACGCCCCAGCGCGGCTCTACGGTGTAGGCGGCCTCGTACTCCGGCGTCGAGCGCTGCAGGTAGAGCCGCCGGCCGCTCGCCAGGATGTCGGCCGCCTGCTCGAAGCCCATCGTCCAGTAGTCCGTCGTCTGGATGTGAATGCCGCGATCGCCCTCGCGGATGGCGGCGTAGCGCGAGTACCAGGACGACGTCCAATTCGTCATATAGACGCTGTCCGGCGCCATCTGCCGCATGATGCCCAGGCCGACCGTGGCCTGCTCCGCGGCATCCTGGCGCAACTCCACCACGTTGGCGCGCGCGGGGCCGGTGAACTGCTGCTGGATTCGCAGCCCGGCGGCCAGCACCACCGCCAATCCGGCGGCAACCGCCGCATACCGCAGGTAGGACGGCGCCAAGCGTTTGACGGCCGGCTCCACCCATCGCAGCAGCCACCCGACCCCGACCGCCATGCACACCGCCAGCAGCACATAGACCACCGCGAAGTAGCGCGCGCTGTCGAAGATGGGATGCGCGGCCAGGATGAACCAGATCGTCGTCAGACCGGTCCAGGCGATCCAGGCGGCCAGCCGCGCGCGCTGCCGCGCCAGCACCACCCAGCCCGCCACCGCCAGCGCCAGCCACCCCCAGCCAAGCTCCCGCAGCATGTCGTTCGCCAGCAGAGGCCAATTGTCCAGAAACGACACGCCGCCCGTGTCGATCGGCTTGGTGATCGTCCCCACGTCGCCCACCAGCGTGAGCGGTTGGTCGAACGCCAGGCGCAGCAGGTCCTCGAAGGTGAGCAGCGCGCGGTTCTCGGGATGCCCCCGGGACATGGGCACGAACAATCCCCGCACCACGTAGATCCAGGGCAGCAGTCCCACGGCCACGCCGCCCACGGCCGCCGCCAGCGCCCGTGGGCGGGCGATCCCCGGAAAGCGTCGGCTGGCGACGAAGGCGACCGTGGCGGGCAGCATGAACACGCTGACGCCGTGATTGGTTAGTGAAAGTCCGGTCGCGAACCCCACGAGCGCCAACCGCGCGACCGACGGCCGGTCGTCGTAGGCCATCAACGCGCCGATCATCAGCACGACGATCAGCGTCTGCAGGCTCATCGTCCCGGCCTGCGTGGCCTGCGCCCAGATGCTGTAGCCGGTCGCGAACACCACCGTCGCCAGCAAGCCGGCCAGGCGCGAGCGAGCGAGCACCGACGTCACCACAAACAGCGCCACCCCCGCAGCGACGGCGTAGCCGGCGTTTACGACATTGGCCACGTGGGCCGGCTCGGCAAACCCCGCGACGCGCGTGGCGAGGTGGATGCTGCCGGTCAGCAGCGGATAGCCCGGCGCGTGCGGGATTCCGCCCAGGTAGCCGAACGTCTGGAAACTGCCCCAGTCGCCGCCGGCAACATGGGTGACGGCGCTCAGACCGTAGAACGCCGTCAGCGCGACGCCCACGAGGACCGCCGGAAGAAACAGGGGCGACCGCGGCACGCGGCGAAGCACCGGCAATCTCATGGGCGGGCCAGCGCTCGGAGAATGCCATACGGTTCGGCGGCGTTGAGGCCATGTCCGGCGCCCGCGAACGTGTCCCGGCGGTGCTAGCATCCGGGCCGATGCCCCGGGTCGCCACGAAGTCGCCACCGACGCTCCGCCCCCCGCTCCGGCGCGCCGGCCGGGCGGTCGTTGGCGCCGCGCTGCTGGCCGCGGCGGCGTTGATCGGCGCGGCGCCGGCGGGTGCGGTCGAGCTGCCCGCCCACCTCCGCGTCGAGCCCGTGGTGGCCGAAGCCAACTTCCCCGTCGCGCTGGCCTGGACCCCCGACGGTCGCCTGTTCTACACCGAAAAGTCCGGGGCCCTGCGCGTGGTCGAGAACGGGCAGCTGCGCGATGAGCCGTTCGTCGTGTTCGAGGTCGACGACCTCTTCGAGCGTGGCCTGATCGGTGTCGCCGTGGATCCGGACTTTGCCTCCAACGGCTTCGTCTACGTCTATTACACCCGCGCCGACACCGCCGGACATCGCGTCGTGCGGCTGCGTGAGGTCGACGGCCGCGGCGTCGAGCCCACCATCCTGCTGGACGAGCCAAATCCCACCGGCTTTGCCTTTCACAACGGCGGCAACCTGCACTTCGGCCCCGACGGCTATCTCTACCTCACGCTGGGCGAGAACAGCGACCCAAGCTTGGCGCCGCGGCTCGACACGCCGCTGGGGAAGATCCTGCGCCTCGACGCGGCGGACGGAGGCGCGCCGTCCGACAACCCGTTCTACGATGACGGTGACCCCGCGTCGGGCAACGACGACCGCATCTGGGCGCTGGGCCTGCGCAACAGCTTCGACTTCACGTTTCACCCCAGCACGGGCGAGATATTCGCCACCGAAAACGGCCCGGAATGCGATGACGAGGTCAACCGCATCGAGCGCGGCGCCGACTACGGCTGGGGGCCCTTGGTGTTATGCAACGATCCGCACCTCGGGTTTGCAGCCCCGCTGTGGCGCTTCGGCGACACCATCGCCCCCACGGGCATCGCCTTTCATCGCGGCGGCCTGTTCATGTGCGCCTGGAATACCGGCGCGCTCATGCGCTTCGAGGCCACCGACCCCAGCTATCGCGAGTTGACCGCCGTCGAATCCTGGGACGGCGTCCCCTGTCAGATTGACGTTGCGCCCGGTCCCGACGGCGCGCTTTACGTGACCGACGCCCGCTCGATCAGCCGCATCGTGTTTCCCGACGCGCCGCCCGAGTTCACGGTGCCGGGCGGGCGCTTTTACACCCAGGCTGGCAGCGGGCGGGGTGGATTCGCCATCGTCGACGACGCCGAGGCCGCCTTTTGGACCGCCTATCAGAACTTCGGCGGCGTCGAAGCCCTGGGCTATCCCGCCTCGCAACGGTTCGAGCTCAACGGGTTTCTCTATCAGGCCACGCAAGCGAGTCTCTTGCAGCGCCACCCGGCGACGGGCGAGGTGCGGCTGGCGAACGTGTTCGACATGCTCGGCGCCGCCGGCTTCGACGCCTGGCTCGACGCCTACCGGCAGATTCCGCTCAGCCGCGAATGGCTCGGCGATCGGGGGCTGGCCTGGCCCGACATTCGGGACCGGCATCTCGCGATCCTCGAGCCCTACCCGCCGCTCCTGGCGCGGTTCCGCGCCGTGCCCGACTGGATCAATCGATACGGCCTGCCGATGGGCGTGCACGATTTGGACTCAGTCGTCGTGGTGCGCGGCCAGCGCGCCGCCTTCCAGCTCTGGAAAGTTGACGTGCCGTGGGCCAGACCCGGCCAAGTCACCATTGTGCTCGCCGGCGATCTGGCCAAGGAGGCCGGGCTGGTGCCCACCGAAGCTCAAATGCCCGAACCGATCCCGTTTGGGCAATAATCGGGCGACGGGAACCCGGGGAGGTCGCGATGACGCGTGAAGCGATCGCCGCCAAGCTCGACCAGGCCATCGCCGAGCTACGCGCCGGCACGCTCCAGGAGTCCACCCTGGCCGCCATTCGCGACGAGCTGGCGGCGGGCCGGACACGGCAGGACCTGCTCTACCTGCAAGCCGCCGGCACCGATTTGAACGCCGAGGTGATCGGCATGCGCGTGTTCCTCGACGGCGAGCTGTCGGACGGCCCCGACGACCCCGACGACTGGCCCTATCAGACCGTCCTGGAAGCCATCCGCGACGGCTGGCGCATCATCGACTTTCCCAACCTGGCCCTGCTGCTCGACGAGTCGCGCACCTACGCCTACGGTGCCGAGTTCGTCCTCGAAAAGATCCGGAGCGCCTGATGGACACCACGCACATCCAGCCGACGTTGACCGACTCCGAGGTCCTCGACTTCTGCAAGAACGGGTATCTCCTGCTCGACGGCGTGGTGCCCGACGAGATCAATCGCCGCGCGGTGGAGTTCCTCGACAACGACACCTACTTCGAGCCCACCGCCATCCTGGCCGAGGACTGGTTCATGGAACACGTGATCCTCAACCCGGCGGCCGCGGGGGCCATCCGCTGTCTGCTGGGAGCGGGATTCACCACGCCGGTCCTCATGAGCAACCACCGCGTCCACATGCCCCGGGAGGCGCAACACTGGCACCGCGACGGCCAATCGCGCTACGGCCCCTCGCTGCACTACCTCCAGGTCTTCTACTACCCCGAGGCCTGCACGCCCGAGATGGGCCCGACCGAAGTGATCCCCGGCTCTCACTACCTGTTCCAGCACGCCAGCTTCATGGGGCACTACGGCGGCATGCGGCACAGCGTCAAGACCGCCGCCTCCGCCGGCTCGATCTTTCTCACCGTCTACTCCATCTGGCATCGCCGGTCAGCGTCCACGGCGACGGGCGTTCGCAACCTCCTCAAGTACAACTACTGGCGCACCGCGCCGCCGGCCCGCGACTGGATCGTCGATCCGGACTTCGACTTTCAGTTGGCCGACTACACATTCCCGATCACAACTCCCCGGCAGCAGTTTCAGGAGTGCCTGGATGCAGCGGAGATGTTCTTCTGGCTCTGCGGCAAAGCGGACGACTACCGCACCATGGGCGGCCAGGGCTGGCCCCTGCCCGGCAACCGCAACGCCCCGTCGGCAGGCTTCCCCGGAGACCCCACCGCCGTCACCTATTGAGTTGACCCGGCAACCCTAAACGCCCGTCCGATCCCCTCTCCCCCGAAGGGATCTTCGCCTGCCCCCTCCGTCATTCCGGCGGAAGCCGGAATCCAGTCCGGTCGAACCAGCGGCGCGCTGGACGCTTCGCGTAGGGGCGGGTCTCAGACCCGCCCGCTCAGAATGACTCGAAGACTTCTTGACGGAAGAAGCTCAGGCGCCCATCCGGTTCCCTCTCCCTTGATGAGACCTTTGCGTAACCCTTCGTCATTCCCGCGAAGGCGGGAATCCACCCCTCATTGAACCTGGGGGCGGAAGGGATGCGCCGGGTCATCCCCAAGCCCAGGTGAATCTTGCAAAGGTCTCTTAATGGAAGAGGGTTTGAGCCTGCCCCGGACTCGATCCGGGGGTGCGGGTGATCAGGCTCGGGCCGCCAGCCGCTATCCCCCGACCAGCCCGTCCGCCTCCAAATCGCGCACGCTGGCGTCGAAAGCCTCGATCGTCTGGTCGATGTCCGCGTCGCTATGCGCCGTCGACAGCAGGCCCCCGCTGGTCATCATGTGCACCCCGTGGCTATGCAGC
The DNA here is from genome assembly GCA_028873795.1 of Chloroflexota bacterium. Lineage (GTDB taxonomy): Bacteria > Chloroflexota > UBA11872 > UBA11872 > UBA11872 > JAJECS01. The sequence goes on along the minus strand of JAPPNP010000019.1, from coordinate 8,090 downwards.
GCACGCCGCAGGGCGGCGCCGTCATCGCCGGACATGCCGCTGCGCGAGGGCGTCCCGTCCATGCTCACGTGAAAGGAGGATGAATCGCCGTAGGCAATGGCCCCCAGGTCGTGCCGGTCGAACACGTCCTGAATCCCTCGCCGCAGCCGATCCGCGGCGGCGTCGATCTGCGCGTGCACCGCGCCGTCCGCGATATGCCGCAGCACCGCGACGCCCGTGGCCGCCGAGAGCGGGTTGCCGTTGAACGTGCCCGGATGCGCCATGCGCTGACCGCGGTCCCACCTCGGATCGCCGCGCAACTCCAGCCGCTGCAAGATCTCCGCGCGACCGCCCACGCAGCCCCCCGGCAGCCCGCCGGCCAGGATCTTCGCCATCGTCGTCAGGTCCGGCGTTACGTCATGCAACGCCTGGAAGCCGCCCGGCGACGACCGGAACCCCGTGACGACCTCGTCCAGGATGAATACCGAGCCGTGCTCGCGGCACAGCGCCGGCAGGGCCTTGACGAACGCCGGGTCGAGGGGCACTGCGCCCCAGCCCGCGCCCGTGGGCTCCACGATCAGGGCCGCCACGTCGCCTTTGGATAGCTCTTCCCGTACCCGGTCCAAATCGGTTGGAATGCCCGTCACCGTGTCCTGCACGGCTTGGGGAATGCCGGCCGACATCGGCACGTCGAGCGGATCCGACTGCGCCACGTGCGCAAAGTCGTGCCAGCCGTGGAAGTGATAGTGAAACTTCACGATGCGCTCGCGCCCGGTGTGCGCCCGCGCCAGCCGCATCGCCATCAGCGTGGCCTCCGTGCCCGAGCCGGTGAATCGCACCCGCTCCACGCTCGGCATCATGGCGCACACCTGCTCGGCCCACGCGGTCTCGATCTCGTGGCTGGCGCCGTAGTGCGTGCCGCGGCTGAGTTGCCGAATCGCGGCCTCCGTGGGCACCGGATGCGCGTGGCCCAGAATCAGCGCGCCGTGCCCCATGGTGTAGTCGATGTACTCGTTGCCGTCGACGTCCCACTTGCGCGAGCCCTCCGCGCGGTCGACCATCACCGGGAACGGCGAATGCACGCGCACGTCGTGGGTCACGCCGCCGGCGATCACCCGGCGAGCGCGCGCATAAAGCTCCCGCGATCCCGGATTGCCGTCCACGAACACCTGATCGATGCGGCCGCCCGTCGCCTGCGTCGCCACGACTGCCCCCTCGCTTGCCACCGCCACGGATTCCTATAGGCGTGCCAGCATGGGCGCGCCGCGTGCTGGTGTCAACGTCCGAATGTGGGGCCCGTCGATTCCGTCATTCCCGCGGAGGCGGGAATCCACCGTTCGACCACTCTCGGCCGACCCGAGCGCAACGGCGGTCCGCCCGCGGGAACGGATCGCGATGCCACAGTCCGCCGCGAATCCAACCCAATAGACAGCAACCACACGAGCACCGTTCGCGGACCCGCTCGGCCGCGCCGTACCCTTGAGCGTTGGCGAGTCGGGAGGCCTCGCGGTTGCTCTACGTCTTCCTCGGCGCGCGTGAGCCCCGCATCCACGACGAGGCGCGCATCGCGCTTGGACTGGGCGAGGCCGACGACGACCTGTCGCTCACCCGCCTCGACGGCGCCGAAACGTCACTGGTGGACATGGCCCAGGCCTGCGGCGCGATCGACATGTTCGGCGGCCGTCGCAAAGTGCTGCTGACCAACGCCCAGGCGCTGGTCGCGAGCGACAAGAAGGTCATGCCCTGGCTGGCCGAGTTTGCCGGCGCCGGCTCCGCCGCGCCGTGCGATCTCGCGGCGCTGGCCTATCTCGATCTCGGCGATCGCCGCAGCCGATCGCGGGTCAATGCGTTCTCCAAGCTCGAAGACTCCGGCGCGCAGGTGCGGCAGGTGCGGCCGCTGGACGAGCGCCGGGCGGCGCAGTTCGCGCGGCGTCTCGCCCAGCGCCAGGGCGTGCGTCTCGACGACGCGGCCGCCGAGCGCCTGGTCGAGATCGTCACGCCCGACGCCGGACTTCTGGCCCGCGAGGTCGACAAGCTGGCCGCCTACGCCGGCTTCACCGGCACGCTGAACGTGGACGACGTCGACGCGGCCTCGGCCACCATCGGCGAGCACCGGCGCTGGGACTACATCAACGCCGTCTCGGCGCAGCACCCGCGCCGGGCGCTGGGTGTGCTCCACGACCTGCTGGGACTGCGGGCGCCCAAGCAAATGATCCTGGCCGACATCGGCACGGCCATGCGGCGCCTGGCCACCGCCAAGGCCGTGGACGGCGCGGGCGGCGATACCAAGGAGGTGGCCCGCCGGGCGGGCGTGCCGCCGTTTCGGGCGCGTGAGCTGCACGCGCAGGCCCGGCGCACGTCGCCGCGACTGCTGGAGCGCATGTACGGCGAGGTGGTGCGCACTGATCGCGCGCTCAAATCAACCGGCAGCGAGGAAGACGCGCTGCTCGAAATCCTGACCGCCCGGCTGGCCACTCCGCCGGGTCGGCGTTAGGCGGCTTCCTCCGCCGCGCGCTGGCGCTTCACCAGCCGTCCGAGCCGGCGCGCCGCCGCGTTGCGTGGAATGATCCCGCGCCGCGCCGCGCTGTCCAGCGCCGACTGCGCGGCCCGCACGGCCTCCCCGGCCGTCGCGTCGCCCGCGTCGACAGCCGTCCGCGCGCGCCGGACCAGCCGACGCACCGTCGAGCGCACGCTCGCGTTGCGCGCGCGCTTGAATTGCTCGCGCCGCACATTCTTCGCGCGCGCGTGCTGACGTTTCAGTTCTTTGGGTGAGGGCATCGCCCAACCTGGCGGTAGAAAAAACGAGGCAGGCAACAGCCGCCTGCCGCCCCAATATACCAACGGACCTGACCTCCCGGCCGCGTCAGCTGCCATCCGGTCCCGTCGCCATCGACCGAGCCTCTGCGTAATCCCTCCGTCATTCCCGCGAAGAGCCTGCCCCGTACTTGATACGGGGCGGGAATCCACCCCTCATTGAACCTGGGGGCGGAAAGGATGCGCTCGGTCGACCCCAAGCCCGGCAGGATTTTGCAAAGGGGATTATATACGTGGCTTGAGGCGGTAGACTCAGGGGCGCTAGCCGAACGTTAGCGCGATTCAGCCACCTTGGGTGGCGGTGTGATGGGCCGGAGGAGCGCTCGGGCGAGCTCTTCAGGCGTCGCGGTATTCGGGGGCACGACAACGGATAGCCGCCGGCCCGGCTTGGTGGTCCTCCGCTTACGCATGGCGTCACTCCCATGCCGACGATCACGTGCACGTCGCGACGCCCGAATGGTACCGCGGGAGCCATTTCTTGACAATCGCTCCCGACCATTCGCGTGATGCGGTAATGCCGGGTACATTGCTGGCCGCCACAGGAGCCGTGCTTCGGCGCGCTCGATATTCCGGCAGCCTCAGTGTGCCGCCGGAGACGCTCCTGTGGTAGGGAATATCGCTCCAGCGCGTGCGCTGGGGCTGCTTTCTGTACCGGGAGCGCGGGATGCGATGGCTCAGGGTCTTAGGCTGTTTCGGGCTGGTGATGACACTGTCGGCGAGCGTGGTTCTCGCCCTGAACTACGAGGGTGAGGACTTCTGCCAGGAGCATCCGGCGTGGCCGAATGGCACCTATCTCGGCCAGATGCATCCCCTCCACTCCGACTTCTATCGCGGCTATGCCGAACGCCGGGGCTGGGACCCGTGCACGACCTGGGCCAACGACCAGCGGAACTCGGCCATCAAGGGCTTGCAGGCGCTGGGATACACCGTGACGGACCCTGGGGCGGCCCCGGCCGGCGTCGATCCGCTTGGCCCCATGGGGCTGTACGGCCAGTGCCGGAACGCCGCCGGCACGTACGTCCGCATCCTCGACGTCACCGAAGGACTCTGGTCGTGCTGGGGGATCACGTCGGGATCCCTCGCTCGCTTCGGAACGGTCGACCTTGACGGCCGGGGCCTGCTGAGAATCAGGGGCCAGCTCGTCCGGCTTCCGAGCGGGTTGCCCATTCGCCTTGATGGGCTGTACTTCCTCCGAGGGCCACAGGATGGGACCATCACGACCTACCACGAGGAGAAAGGCACCGGCCCCGTCTCGGGCGAGTACTGGGGCTGGTAGCGCGGCCTGCGCCGACCGATGAGCCCGTGCAACCGGCTCAAGAGCAACACCTACACGCTGTCGGGCCTCCGCCGCCAGAACCGGCGGCTGGGGTATATGGCGGGGGAGTGAGCAGCTTCAAGGAACGAGCGTTGAAGCGTAATCGGGATTGTGCTTGACGCTAGTCCCCTATGCGCCTGCCAGCCCCGTAGCCCCCTCTTCCAATGCCGTAGCCCCCAATTAAGCCAGCAAGGGTCCCTATCACCGGTAACAGGATTTCCCGAGCGTTGCCCCACACGGCAATGGCCAAGACCCCGAACACAGCAATGATCGCCAGAGACAAGAGAATCACCTGAAACACGCGGCTGCGATGCCGGTCAATGTGCTCACGTTCAGATTCCTTAGCCTGACCGTCGATAACCGCCGTGAGGTGTTCCGATGTGAACGCGTCCCAGAAAGGTGATCGCATCGGTCCACTGACCATCGCAAATGCTTGCTGGAAGATTTGCTGTACGTCCCGAGGCATGTCCAGCGGTGCCGGTGGGGCTTCCGCTTTTTCGGGATCCGCCTTCTCGAGATCGTCGTGTACGGGCATCTCGCCGTTGATCTCGTCCTCGTCCTTTTCCGGCATCTTGCCGTTGATCTCGTCGCTAGTCACGTCGCAGTGAGCCTAAGCTGGAGCCGACGATAGACTTGTGGAAGGTGGCACCTTCGGCACCTCCAGAGCGTTCAATGCTTCGAACCACCTCATCCTGCACCCTTGCGGCCAGTAGCGCCCGCACAACGAGACTCGTGGTCGTGCGGTCCAAGTTCCCCGCGGTGTGCTGCCTTATAACGACCTTGAGTGCCGCGTTGAACTCGGCGTCGGTCATTCGCGGAGATGTGATCACAGGAGGTTCTTGCGGCCGCGACGGCCACTCGTGAAGCGCCCGCAAGAACGGCGTCAAGTGCTGATTGTGTTCCGCCTTGGGCAAAGGGGGCGGCGGAGTCAAGGTCTTCGGCACCGATTCACCTCTTTCTTTGCAGGCAGTACCAAGCGCAGCCGTACGCGTCTGTCAGGCATTATTGTACGGCCGTGCCCCAGTTGCGCATAGTAACCTTGGTGCCCTCGCTGGTTTCCGGCACGAGGGTCATGGCGTCAATCAGCCGGTCACCTTGCGCCAAAATGCCGCGCACCAACTCACGCCGGACGTTCCAAGATTTTGAGATTCGGTCGGCTGTGGTCATCGAGTGGCCCTCCATTCGGCTTATGCTTGGATGATGTCCCGATAGCCCAGCTCGATGAGCTGGGATTTCAGGGCATCACGGTGACGCAGCACTCGCTGGACGGAGTCGATGCGCTCAGCGACCGATTCGAGATCGCGGGTATCGACGTGACCGACACGGCTCGCGAGTTCGATGTCGGATGGCTTGGCGAGGATCTCCGTGACGTCCTCGAGCGTCTTGGCGGCCCGCCGAATGCCAACGACTAGGCACATGACCTCTTCCCGCGCCTCTTTGTAGTCGCGCAGGATCGCGCCGAGCTGCGCGTCCTTCTCCGTTGGGGTCATGACCCAGCCTCCCTCCGCGGATACGCCGGCCCGCCGGCCGTGAGGTCGGCGTAGGTCAGGCGACGGCCCACCATGCGGGCCGCCAGCTCGCCCATGAGGTCGGCCGTGTCCATCTCGCGCAAGCTCTGACGGGTGGCCATTTCGTCCACGTAGCGCTGCAAGTGCTTCGGGCTGAAGTGGTGGTACGTGCCGTGGTAGGCCCGCTTCAACATCGCCCAGAAGCTCTCGATGCCGTTGGTGTGCGCCTGGTCGGCCACGTACTCGCCAACGCTATGGCGGACCGCCTCGTGGTTCGGCAGGTAGTCGTAGGCGGGATGCTCGTCCGTGTAGACCATCGCATCCTCCGCCGCGTTGGCCGCGATGAACAGGTGAAGCACCGTGCGGTTGACGTGCTCGATCGCGCGGGCGCGAATCTCGCGCGTCGTGCGGTCGCGCATGGCGACCACGGGGGCTTTGCCCGCCGGGCCACGACCGTGGCGGCGGCGGTTTTTCATGTGGCGGTTCTTCTCGCGCCCCCCGAAATAGGACTCGTCGACTTCCACCGGTCCCTCGAGCAGGTGCTCGTCGGCCGTGAGGGCTTTGCGGATGCGATGGGCCATGAACCACGCCGACTTCTGCGTGATGTGCAGATCGCGGTGGAGCTTCATGCTCGACACGCCCTTGAGATTCGTGCTGCTTAGGTAAATGCCGAAGGCCCACTTGCGGAAGCTGATCTTCGAGCGGGCCATCACGCTGTTGGTGCGGACGGAAAAGTACTGGCAGCAGTCGCGGCAGCGGTAGGGCATGGGCTGGCCGCTCGCAACCGGGGTGACCTTGTCGCCGTCACAGCGGGCGCAGCGCACGCCGTCCGGCCAGCGCGTCTGCTCGAACCACTGGCGGGCGGATTCCTCGGTCGGAAACCGGTCGGCCAGCTCCATCAGGCTAATGCCCTGGCGGTGCGCTCGTCCGGGTGCAGCCATTGGTCCTCCCTTCACTCTCTATCTGTAGCCTAAATGCCTCACGCCCATTTGTCAAGTTATGTATATAATTTCCTTTGCAAAGGTCTCTTGACGGGAGAGGGCCGGGGTGAGGGTGATCCGGAGGGCGACGCCCCGGCACCCACCCCGAAAGATGCAAACTGACGCACCAGGAATTGATCCCCAGAATCAACGTGCAGCCCACCGTCGCGCTCATCGGCCGCCCGGATAGCGGCATCGACCAGGTATTCGACGCCGCCGTCGGGCCGCAAGTCGTCGAATCTCGCGACCGGCTGCCGCGCCGCATCGGGGCCCTGCGGCTGCCCGACCCACCCTTGCAGCGCCTGGCCGAGGTCATGGGCTCGCAGTCGGTGGTGCAGTCCCAGCTCACTCTGTGGCACTTCCCAGGACACGGGCTGGGCCTCGGCACCGACACCAACCCCGCCTGGCTCGGCGAGCTACGAACCGCCGACGTCCTCGGCTTCGTCATTCACCCTGAGGCGGAAACCGATGTCGAGTCCGCCCTGCGCCGCGGAGTTGACGACCTGGCGACCGAGCTCGCGCTCTGGGACCTCGAGGTTCTCGATCGCGCGGCGGCTCGCGCCCACGAACGCGCCACCAAGGGTCCGCGCGTCGACCGGCGCGAGGCGCAGCACACCCTGGCGCTGGTGAGCGGCGTCCGTGAGCAGCTCGCGGCCTCCGCCGCACTCGATCTGGCGGCCCTGACGCCCGACGACCAGCGCGCGTTGCGGGGCTTCGGGCTCTTCGCCGCCAAGCCCCGCGCGCTGATCGCCAACGTCGCCGACCTCGACGCGCCCGCCGCGGCCCGCTCGACCGCCGGCCTCCCGGCCTGCGCCGTCGTCGCCGGAGAGACCGAGGCCGAAATCTGGTCCTTGGAGCCGGACGACGCCCAGGCCTTCCGGGACGATCTGGGCCTTCCCGGCGCCGCCCCCGACCGCGTCGGCGCCGCCGTCATGCAGGCGGCGGGCCTGCACGTCTTCTATACCGCCAACCGCGCCGCCGCCACCGCCTGGCTCTTGCCGGTGGGCGGCACCGCGCTCGAGGCCGCCGCCACGATTCACAGCGACTTCGCCCAGCGATTCATCGGCGCCGACGTCGCGCCGTGCGACGAGGTCGTCGCCTCCGGCGGCCTCGCCCCGCTACGCGCCGCCGGCCGTCTCCAGCGCGTCGGGCGCGACCATGTGCTCGCCGACCGCGACGTTCTCCAGATCCACTTCAGCCGCTGACGCCGCGGGCGGCGGAGTCTCTCGGCGTCCGGTCCACTCTCCCCTGGCGGGAGACGCTTGCGTACTTCTTCGTCATTCCCGCGAAGGCGGGAATCCACCCTTCATTGAACCTGGGGGCCGATGGCGTTCGCCCGGTGATCCCCAAGCTTGATCGGGTTTTGCAGAGGTCTCCCTCCTGGTGGGAGAAGGGGCGGATGAGGGGGAATGCGCGGCGGGGCGTCACCCTCACCCCCGCATTTGTCCAGACCGGACACATGGTGAACAGGTGTTCGGAGACATGGTGAACACC
>JAPPNP010000002.1 GCA_028873795.1 Chloroflexota bacterium | reverse complement strand
TCGAGAAGGTCGTGACGCAGGAAGTGATCAAGGAAGTCGTCAAGGAAGTCGAAGTTGTCAAGGAAGTGCCGAAGGAAGTCGTCAAGGAAGTGGAAGTCATCAAGGAAGTGCCGAAGGAAGTCGTCGTCGAGAAGGTCGTGACCAAGGAAGTGGTCGTCGAGAAGCTCGTGACCGCGGAGATGATGATCCCGGAGGGTCCGATCAGCGGCGGCACGCTGCGGCACAGCGGCAGCGGCCCGAACCACCAGGACATCTTCAACCCGCTCAAGCAGGTCAGCAGCTCACAGGCCTACATCACCGACTACGTGTTCCTGCCGCTGTGGTACGGCGACACCTGGGGCCCGGGTGACACACCGGCCATGACGGGTGAGTGGGACAAGGGCGTAGCCAACAGCTGGGACGAGGTCGAGAGGGGCCGCGTCTACAACTTCCACCTCAATCCCGACGTCACCTGGCACGACCAGGTGCCGTTGACGGCGGACGACGTGCTGTTCGGCGCCAAGATGGGGCTGGACAAGAACTACGGCTCGGGCCAGCACAAGAAGGCCTGGGGCCGGATTGACGGCGCCGAGGCCTGGGGCGAGAACCCCACGGACAACGTGGAGGACATTGCCGGCCTCACGAAGCTGGACGAGATGACGGTGCAGGTCGCGATCGACCGGCCCGATACGGCCTGGTGGGCGAGCCGCGACTGGCACCTGCCGCCGATGGCCCGGCACCACTACGCTGGTCTCGACCCGGCGACGGCGATCCAGACGCGGGCGCTGAACCCGCTGGGCAACGGTCCGATGATCTGGGAGCGCTACGTCACCCAGCAGTTCGCCGACATGACGGCAAACAAGGGCTTCGCCTACGGCGCGCCGTACGTCGACGACTACGTCGTCCGCTACGGCGAACGGAACGCGCTGGACGCGGCGATGGAGGCCGGCGAGCAGGACTTCCACCGGGCGAGCAACATCGAGGCCTTCCAGCGTCTCGCAAGCCTGGGGCACCTGCGGCCGTTCCCGCAGCGCTCGCCGTTCGGCGGGCACGTGTTCTTCAACCAGACCGCCGAGGTCTTCGCCGACATGACCCTCGAGCAGCAGTCGCTGATGATTGAGGCCATGGTGCGGGCGGTGGACCGGGACACGATCAACAACGAGCTCCACGCGGGCACGCTGTTCATCTCGGACTACATCTTCGAGCACGTGGCGCTGATGCAGGACCCGCCCGAGGGCACCTTCCGCGCCATGCCCTACGACCCGGACGCGGCGCGCGCCCTGGTCGAAGAGGCCCAGTGGGACTCCGAGAAGGAGATCCAGTGGATCAAGTGGGGACCGCCGACGCCGACGGACCTGGCGCTCAAGGACTACTGGGAGCAGGTGGGCATCAAGGTTGAGTTCTTCCTGGTCGACGGCTCGGCGGTGATCGAGAAGCTGTACCAGGAGCGCGTGCACGACCTGGTCCTCGCCAACATGGGCGGCGACCAGGCGGTGGTGGACGCGTGCCTGCGCGTGTGCAGCGACCGGGTGTACGAGCTCGGTGGCTGGAACCACTCGAACATCAACCGCCCGTGGATCGACGAGGCCTACGCGGACATGCTGGCGGCGCCGAACAACGAGGCGCTGCGCGAGCGGTGGATCGAGTTCGCCACGCGACTCCACTCCAAGGGCAACATGGTGGCCGGGCTGCTCTGGCGCGGTTCACTGCGGAACCTGTACCACAGGCGTCTGCAGGGGGCGTTCTACATGCAGTTCTACGCCATGCCGGTGCACTCGCCGATCGAGCGCGTGTGGCTGGACGACTACTGGGAAGAGCGGTAGCGCCCAGCGCGATGCCGCTGCCCTGAGCAGCGGGACACGCGGAGTTCGAGGGGCCGGCGGTCATCCGACCGCCGGCTCTTCGGCGTTTCTGCCCCCGTCATTGGGGCAAACAGCCTGCCCCCTGTCAGTTTCGGGTAAACTATCGGCCCGCGGTGCGGCTGGGTTGATGCAAGGCGCGCCGCTCCGATACCGTCGCCGCGGGTAGCTTGCGGAGTGGTGCGCCGTCGCCACGACGGCGGCAA
>JAPPNP010000045.1 GCA_028873795.1 Chloroflexota bacterium | reverse complement strand
TTGCCGCCGTCGTGGCGACGGCGCACCACTCCGCAAGCTACCCGCGGCGACGGTAGCGGAGCGGCGCGCCTTGCATCAACCCAGCCGCGCCGCGGGCCGATAGCTTACCCGAAACTGATTCAGGGATGAAGCGCACGCACGTCGTGGGCCAATCGGTCTCGTCCAGGCGGCCTCACACGGCATGCGGGCTGAGAACGGGTTTCCGCTGCCCGAGACACTGGCACTGCTCCAGCTGCCGATGGATGTTTCGGGGCAATCGCGAGCAGTTCGAGACCAAGTGCGGGCTGGATTCCGGCTCCCCGCCTGCGCGTGGACATGCTGCGCCGGAATGACGGGAAGGTAAAGACGCCGAAAGGCCGGCGGTCTTGCGACCACCGGCCTTTCGAACTCCGCGGGCGCTGCTGCTCAGAGCAGAGGCGTCGCGGTGAGCGCTATCGCTCGGCCCAGTACGGGTCGATCCACACCTGGTTGATCGGGGACCGCACCGGAATGGCGTAGTGCTGCATCCAGAAGGCGCCCTTCACCCGGCGGTGGTAGACGTTGAGCAGCGAGCCGCGCCACAGCAGACCAGCCACCATGTTGCCCTTGGAGTGCAACCGTGCGGCCAGCTCCAGCCAGAGCTCGCGCTTCTCGTCCTGCGTCTCCGCCGCGAACACCGCCGCGTACATCTCGTCGATCCACGGGCGGTTGATGTTCGAGTGGTTCCAGCCACCGAGCTCGTAGACCCGGTCGCTGCACACGCGCAGGCACGCGTCCAAGGCGTTCTGGGCGCCGCCCATGTTCGCCATGACCATGTCGTGCACGCGCTCCTGGTACAGCTTCTCGATCACAGCTGAACCGTCGACCAGCAGGAACTCGGTCTTGACGCCGACCTGGTCCCAGTAGTCCTTGAGCGCCAGGTCCGCAGCCGACGGCGGCCCCCACTTGATCCACTTGATGACCTTCTCGCCGTCCCACTGGGCCTCTTCGAGAAGCGCCCGGGACTCGTCGGGGTCGTAGGACAGGTCGCGGAAGGTGCCTTCCGGCGGGTCCTGCAGCAGCGCGATGTGCTCGAAGATGTAGTCCGAGATGAACAGCGTGCCGCCGTACAGCTCGTTGTTCATGGTTTCGCGGTCGACCGCGCGCACCATGGCCTCGATCACCAGCGACTGCTGCTCGAGGGTCATGTCGGCGAAGACCTCGGCGGTCTGGTTGAAGAACACGTGCCCGCCGAACGGCGAGCGCTGCGGGAACGGCCGCAGGTGCGGCTGCGCCGCCAGCCGCGCGAAGGCCTCGGTCCGTGAGCCTCCAGCCGCGCGGTGGAAGTCGATCGGGTTCGGCTGCTCGTTGGCCTCGGTGGCCGCGTTGAGCGCCTCGCCGTCGCCGTAGCGCACGATGTAGTCGTCCACCCACGGCGCGCCGTAGGCGTAGGACTTGTTCGCCGTCAAGTCGGCGAACTGCTGGGTGACGTAGCGCTCCCAGATCATCGGGCCGTTGCCGAGGAGGCTGGTGGCCCGCGCCTCGGTGGCGATCGCCTTGTCCAGCCCCGCGTAGTGGTGGCGCGCCATCGGGAACACCTTGCTTCCCGCGGCCCACCAGTCCGGGTCCGGCTTCTCGAGGGCAATCTGGACCGTCATCTCGTCGATGACGGAAACGCCCTCGATGTCCTCGGCGCTTTCGGTCGGGTTGTCGCCCCAGGCCTTGGCGCCGGCGATGTCGCCCCAGTCCGTCTTGTGCTTGTTGTTCTTGTAGTTCGTGTCGAACGCCATCTCGATGCCGAACAGCACGTCGCTGGCGGTCAGCGGTGCGCCGTCGTGCCAGCCCACGTCGGGGTTGAGATGGAAGTTGTAGACGCGGTTGCGCTCGACCTCGTCCCAGCTACTGGCCACGCCCGGCGCCCACTGGCCGGTCATCGCCGGCGTCTCACCCATGCCCCACGTGTCGCCATACCACAGGGGCATGAAGACATAGTCGGTAACAAAGGCCTGCGTGCTGCTGACCTGACGCAGCTGCGTGAAGATGTCCTGCGTGTTGGCGCGGCTGGCGCTGAGCGTCAGGACCTCGCCGCTGAGCGGACCGTCCGGAATCATCATCTCGGCCGTGACTTCCTTGATGACCTCGAC